>NZ_QURH01000856.1 GCF_003428695.1 Actinomadura logoneensis | reverse complement strand
GGCCGTTCCCTCGGCCCGTCCGGCGCCGGATCTTTTCCGCCCGATCTGTTCCGCCCGGCGCGAGGTGTGTTCCGTCCGGCGCGGGGTCTGTTCCGTCCGGCGCGGCGATCCGGCCGTTCGGCGCAGGACCGCCGCGCCGTGGGTAACGGTCCGGCTCGAGATGCGATGACGATCACATCGCGCGACGGGATGGGGTCCCCTATGTCCTAGTGTTGGGACGACCGACAGGAAGATGTGGGGGAGACGTTGCTGAACCCTGAGGACCTGTACGAGCTGGACGCGGACCTGCCCGAGATGACCGGGCCGGTCCTGCTGCACAGCCTCGACGGCTTCGTGGACGCGGGACAGGCGGGCCAGCTCGTCCGCGATCACCTCCTCGGCTCCCTGGACGGCCGCGTCGTCGCCCGGTTCGACGTCGACGCGCTGCTCGACTTCCGGGCCCGCCGCCCGATGATGACCTTCGACCGCGACCACTGGTCCGGCTACGAGGCGCCCGAGCTGGTCGTCCGGCTGCTCCGGGACGAGGTGGGGACGCCGTTCCTGATGCTCACCGGCCCCGAGCCGGACCGGCAGTGGGAGGGGTTCGCCGCGGCCGTCCGCTCGCTGGTGTCGCGGCTCGGTGTGGCGCTGACCGTGGGGTTCCACGGCATCCCGATGGGCGTGCCGCACACCCGCCCGGTCGGCCTGACCTCGCACGCCACCCGGCCGGAGCTGATCACCAAGACGTCCTGGTTCGACAAGGTGCAGGTGCCCGGCAGCGCCGCCGCGCTGCTGGAGTACCGGCTCGGCGAGCACGGCCACGACGCGGTCGGGTTCGCCGTGCACGTCCCGCACTACCTCGCCCAGTCCGGCTACCCGGCGGCGGCCGTCGCCGCGCTGGAGGCGGTCATCGCGGCCACCGGCCTGGTGCTGCCGTCGGACGCCCTGCGCGAGGCCGCCGTGCACACCGACGCCGAGATCGCCGAGCAGGTCGCCGGGAACGCCGAGGTCGAGAAGGTGGTGACCGCCCTGGAGCAGCAGTACGACGCGTTCGCGGGCGCCGCCGAGCGCGAGTCGCTGCTCGCCGAGCGCCAGGACATGCCCACCGCCGAGGAGCTGGGCGCGCAGTTCGAGCGCTTCCTCGCCGAGCAGGACGACCCGGACGCCTCCTGACCGTCGTTCTCCGGCATCGCACGCACTCGCATCGAACCGGTCACGGCGCGGACGCGCGGTGACCGGTGCGGCGTGTGGCGTCCTCAGCGGGGGCGGGCCGTCCTTACCGGGGCGGGCCGTCCTCAGCGGGGGCGGGGTGTGACGTCGTGCCAGCCGCGCGGCCCGGGCAGGGCCTCGGCGTCCGCCGGTCCCCATGAGCCGGGGTCGTAGGGCGCGGGCTCGTCGGCGGTCCCGAGGACGGGTTCGACGATCCGCCAGCACTCCTCCACCACGGCCAGGGACGCGAAGTAGGTCTGGTCGCCGGTGATCGCGCCCTCGATGATGTTCTCGTAGGGCATCTCGACCCTGCCGTAGACGTCCGCGAAGTCCACGCGCAGCGGCACCGGCTCCGACGGCAGGCCGCTCTCCGGCTGCTTGACCACCATCTCCACGGTCATCGCGGCGTCGGGCACCATGTGAAAGCGGATCAGGTTGGGCGCGGGCCGCCCCTCCCGGTCGGGGTAGAGCGTGACGGGCGGTGTCTTGAGCTCCACGACCACCTCGGTGGAGGTCGTCCTGACGGCCTTGCCGCTGCGGAGCAGGAACGGGACGCCCTGCCAGCGCCAGTTGTCCACCCACATGCGCGTCGCGAAGTAGGTCTCGGTCCTGGAGCCGGGTTTCACGCCCTCGACGTCCCGGTAGCCCCGGTACTGTCCGCGCACGGTCTCGGCCGGGTCCATCGGACGGGTCGCCTGGAGCACGCGGTGCTTCTCGTCCTGCTCGGCCTCGGGGTCCGGGCTGGCGGGCGGCTCCATCGCCAGGAACATGAAGACCTGGAGCATGTGGTTCTGGACGACGTCCTTGAGGCAGCCGACCGCGTCGTAGAACGAGCCGCGGTCGGCGACGTCGAACGCCTCCAGCAGCTGGATCTGGACGTTCGCGATGTGGTCGCGGTTCCAGAGCGGGGCGAGCAGTTCGTTGGCGAACCGGGCCGCCTTCATGCCCTCCACCGCCACGTCCCCGAGGAAGTGGTCCACCCGGAACAGGTGCTCCTCGTCGAAGAACCTGGTCAGCCGGTCGTTCAGGGCGCGGGCGCTGGCCAGGTCGTGGCCGAACGGCTTCTCCACCACCAGCCGCGCGCCGCGGTTCAGGCCCTCGGCGGCCAGCGACTCGGCGACCTTGGTGAACAGCGACGGCGGGACGGCGAGGTAGTGGCTGACGAACCCGCCGCCGCCGGTGACCTCATGGAGCCGGTCGCGCAGCCGGGAGAACGTCGCGCCGTCCTGGAAGTCGCCGGTCACGATGCTGAGCCGGGACGCCAGCTTCGCGAACACCTTCTCGTCGAAGTCCGGGACGGCGGTGTTGATCCAGGCCCGGGCGTGGCTGCGCAGCGCCTCGTCGTCCCAGTCGGAGTAGGCGGCGCCGACGACCGGGACGTCCAGCACGCCGCGCTCGGTCAGCCGGTAGAGCGCCGGGAACATCATCTTCTGCGCCAGGTCGCCGGTGACGCCGAACAGCACGAGCGCGTCCGCGCGCGGGGTCTTCTCCATGGAAGTGCCTCCTCCTGGTTCGTCTTCGTCGAGCGGACGGGCCGTGCGGGCCGCCGGACGGGCACGGCCGCGCGGTCAGCCCGCGAGGATGCCCCACGAGCCGCTGTGGGTGGCCCCGGGCTCCAGCCGGACGACGTCGGTCCCGGTCGCGAACGCGTTCGGCGGGCAGGTCATCGGCTCCACGCCGAGGCCCTGCCGCCGCCACTCCGGCGGGACGGTGTCGGCGGTGTAGATCATCAGCCAGGGATGGGTGTGGTCGAGCCAGAACGAGGTCCGGCGGTTCGTGCCGGCGAGGTGCACCCAGGCGCGACCGGTGTCGTCGCGGTGCAGTCCGGTGAAGGCGCGGTCGATCTGCAGCGAGCCCAGCCGCCGTCCCGACCGCAGGTCGTACCCGGTGCCCTCGACCGGGTGGGGCGGACCGTGCGGGACCATCCGGTCGTCCACCGGCAGGTACAGGTCGCCGGGGATCTGGACGAGGCAGTCGTCGACGGGCTCGCCCACCGACAGGTAGGGGTGCGCGCCGTGCCCGTACGGCGCGGCCCCGCGGCCGTGGTTGGCGGCCGTCACCGTGACCGTCAGGCCGTGCGCCTCGTGCAGCGCGTACTCGGCCGTGACGTCCAGCCGGAACGGGTAGCCGGGGGAGCCGAGCAGCCGCGTCCCGAGCGTGACCCGGTCGGGCGCGCGCTCGACCTCCCGCCAGGAGGCCCAGCGGACCAGGCCGTGGATCGCGCAGTCGTACTCCGGCTCGTCCACGGCCAGGACGTGCTCCTCGCCGTCCCAGGTGTAGCGGCCCCGGTCGACGCGGTTCGGCCAGGGGACGAGCAGCTGGCCGAACGCGGCGGGCGGCACCCGGTCCTCGTCGTGGGAGAGCACGAGCGGCTCGCCGTCGTGGGTGAGCACCCGCAGGCCCGCGCCCACCTCGGTGACCACCGCCCGGTAGGGCCCGGCGGTGATCGCGTACTGCTCCCCGGTCATGGCCAGCCCGTCCGGACGGGCCTGCGGAACCGATGTGGTCATCTCGGGCGTGTCCCCTCCTCTGGACGTGCGCGCGGTCCGGCCCCCTTGGTGGCGATCTCCCCGGCGGGGCCTGTCCGGACGCCCCAGAGCCGGTCAAGGAATCCTCGTGAGCGGGCCGCCCGGACGGACCGCCCGTCCGGCCCGTCCGGCCGCGCTGGGCTGGGGGAAACCGTTTCGCGTCAACCCCTGCGGACCGGGTACGCTTGCCCGGTCGCCGGGGCGTCCGCCCCCGGCTCGGGCGCGTAGCTCAGGGGTAGAGCACCCGCCTTACAAGCGGGTGGCCGCAGGTTCGAAACCTGCCGCGCCCACCTCCACGTCCGGGCCCCGCCTCCCTTCGGCAGGCGGGGCCCTCGGCGTCCGGGGGAGGGGTCGAATCCGCCGGTCGGCGGGACGGTGTGAGCAGGGTCTCACGGGCGTTTTCCCAGGTCAGATGCTGGTTAACATGCCGTTCACAAACGGGCAACAGGTCCGAAATGCCCTGTTGCGACGCTCTTCTCGTCCGGAAACACCGGGCCACCGGATGGAGGAGACGTTGAGCTACAAGGCCGAATACATCTGGGTCGACGGCACCGAGCCGACCGCGAGGCTCCGGTCCAAGACCAGGATCCTCGCCGACGGCGCCGAGCTCCCGGACTGGGGCTTCGACGGCTCCAGCACCAACCAGGCCCCCGGCGACAACTCCGACTGCGTCCTCAAGCCCGTCCTGTGCGTACCGGACCCGATCCGGGGCGGCGAGAACAAGCTGGTGCTGTGCGAGGTGTACCTCGTGGACGGCACGCCGCACCCGACCAACAACCGCGCCAAGCTCCGTCCGGTCGCCGAGCGGTACGCCGACCACGACTCCTGGTTCGGCATCGAGCAGGAGTACACCTTCTTCCAGGCCGGCCGCCCGCTGGGCTTCCCCGAGACCGGCTTCCCCGCCCCGCAGGGCCCGTACTACTGCGGCGTCGGCGCGGACGAGGTGTTCGGCCGCGACATCGTGGAGCGCCACCTGGACGCCTGCCTGGAGGCGGGCATCAAGGTCTCCGGCATCAACGCCGAGGTCATGCCCGGCCAGTGGGAGTTCCAGATCGGCCCGGCCGGCCCGCTGGAGGTCTCCGACCACCTGTGGCTCGCCCGCTGGCTGCTGTACCGCATCGCCGAGGACTTCGACGTCGCCGCGACCCTGGACCCCAAGCCCGCCAAGGGCGACTGGAACGGCGCCGGCGCGCACACCAACTTCTCCACCAGGTCGATGCGCGAGTCCTACGACGCGATCATCACCGCCTGCGAGGCGCTCGGCGCCGAGGGCAAGGTCGAGGAGCACATCGCCGGGTACGGCCCGGGCATCCAGGAGCGGCTGACCGGCCAGCACGAGACGGCCCCCTGGAACGTCTACACCTACGGCGTGTCCGACCGCGGCGCGTCCGTCCGGATCCCGTGGCAGGTCCAGGTGGACAAGAAGGGCTACATCGAGGATCGGCGTCCGAACGCCAACATCGACCCCTACAACGTCACGCGCCTGCTGGTGAACACCTGCTGCGAGGCGCTGGAGAAGGCCGGCCAGGCCTGATCCTCCCCTCTCCTCCTTCTCGGCCGGGCCCCCGCTTCGCGCGGGGGTTCCGGCCGTTCTGGGGTGGGATATCCGGGGGTGTTGCCCGGAGTGCTCCGCGGTGCCCGAGCGTTTCCAAATGACCGCAAAGTGTTACTCCGCCGGGAGTCCTGGCCGTCCGCTCCGGGTAGCCCTTAGGCATCCGCACCGGGGGAGGGGACATGGCGGAGACGCCGGGCGGGCCGTCCGCCGGGGGCGGCGGGCGCCCGGGGCGCGGCGGGGCCCG
>NZ_QURH01000854.1 GCF_003428695.1 Actinomadura logoneensis | reverse complement strand
TGGTGCCGTGGGGGGTTTCGACGGCGTGGGGGGCGAGGGCGTCGAGGGTGGCGCGCAGGGCGGGGGCGGGGGTGTCGGGGGAGAGGGGGCAGATCGCGGGGCCGGTGCCGTCGAGGGCGGCGTGGAGGGCCTGGAGCAGGCGGGGTCCGGGGGGCAGAACGAGGGCGTGCAGGCGGCGATCTTCCATGGCGGGCCCAGTTTAGGCGACCCTGTTGAACGCGTTCACATCGGCGGGGCGGTTGAATGGGGGGCGTCCGCCCGCCGTGGTCGCGCCGGGCGCCGGGTCATCGGTTCGAGTGAAGAGGGGCACATGGTTTCGGAGCTGTTCGACGCGTCGGCGTGGAAGGAAGTGGAGGGGTTCGGGTTCACCGACATCACCTACCACCGGGCGGTGGATCAGGGGACGGTGCGGATCGCGTTCGACCGTCCGGAGGTGCGCAACGCGTTCCGGCCGCACACGGTGGACGAGCTGTACCGGGCTCTTGATCATGCGCGGATGTCGTCGGACGTGGGGTGTGTGCTGCTGACGGGGAACGGTCCGTCGCCGAAGGACGGCGGGTGGGCGTTCTGTTCGGGTGGTGACCAGCGGATCCGGGGGAGGGACGGGTACCGGTACGCCGAGGGGGAGACGTCGGAGACGATCGATCCGGCGCGGGCGGGGCGGTTGCACATCCTGGAGGTGCAGCGGCTGATCCGGTTCATGGGCAAGGTCGTGATCTGTGTGGTGCCGGGGTGGGCGGCCGGTGGTGGGCACAGTCTGCACGTGGTGTCGGATCTGACGCTGGCGAGCCGGGAGCACGCGCGGTTCAAGCAGACCGACGCGGATGTGGCGAGTTTCGACGGCGGGTACGGGTCGGCGTATCTGGCGCGGCAGGTGGGGCAGAAGTTCGCGCGGGAGATCTTCTTCCTGGGGGACACCTATTCGGCGGAGGACGCGCACCGGATGGGGATGGTGAACGCGGTGGTGCCGCACGCGGACCTGGAGAAGGTGGCGCTGGAGTGGGGCGCGAAGATCAACGGGAAGTCGCCGACGGCGCAGCGGATGCTGAAGTTCGCGTTCAACGCGGTGGATGACGGCATGGTGGGTCAGCAGGTGTTCGCGGGTGAGGCGACGCGGCTGGCGTACGGGACCGATGAGGCGGCCGAGGGGCGGGATTCGTTCCTGGAGAAGCGTGACCCTGATTGGTCGCGTTTCCCGTGGTACTACTAATTGTTCTGTTCTGGGCGACGGTCCCGGCGGCGGTTCGGCCGAGGTCCTGAGGGGCTTGTGCCCGAGGGCGTGCCGGGGTTCCGTCCGGGTGGCGGTCCGGGGACGCGTCCTGGTTCCGTAAGGTTCCGTTTCGTCCTGGCCGGGCTCCGGCCGAGGGCCGGGTCACGGGTCGTGTCCGGACGGTCGTCCGGACACGACGGGTCTTGACGGTCTTGCATGACGGCGAGGGGGTCAGCGGTGCGGGTCTTCTCCATCGCGATGCGCACGCGGTTCCGCGGTGTCACGCGGCGGGAGGGTGTGCTGCTGCGGGGCCCGGCGGGCTGGGGGGAGTTCTCCCCGTTCGCCGAGTACGGTCCGGCGGAGGCGGCGCGCTGGCTGGCCGCGGCGCGGGAGGCGGCGTTCGAGGGGTGGCCGGAGCCGCTGCGTGACCGGGTGCCGGTGAACGTGACGGTTCCGGCGGTGGATCCGGAGCGGGCGTTCGCGATGGTGCGGGCGTCGGGGTGCCGGACGGCGAAGGTGAAGGTCGCCGAGCGGGGCCAGGACGACGCCGACGACATGGCGCGCGTGGAGGCGGTCCGAGACGCGCTGGGTCCGGACGGCCGGGTGCGGGTGGATGTGAACGGCGGCTGGGACGTGGAGCGCGCGGTCCGGATGACGCGGGCCCTGGACCGGTTCGACCTGGAGTACGTGGAGCAGCCGTGCGCGACGCTGGAGGAGCTGGCGGCGGTGCGGTTGCGGGTGGACGTTCCGGTCGCGGCGGACGAGTCGATCCGCCGGGCCGAGGATCCGCTGCGGGTGAAGGCGGCGGGCGCGGCGGACGTGGCGGTGCTGAAGGTGCAGCCGCTGGGCGGTGTACGGGCGGCGCTGCGGGTGGCCGAGGCGACGGGGCTGCCGGTGGTGGTGTCGTCGGCGGTGGAGTCGTCGGTGGGTCTGGCGGCGGGGCTGGCGTTGGCGGCGGCGTTGCCGGAGCTGCCGTTCGCGTGCGGGCTGGGGACGTTGTCGCTGCTGGCCGGTGATGTGGTGGCCGATCCGCTGGTGCCGGTGGACGGCGTGGTCGCGGTGCGGCGTCCGGTGGTGGACGAGGCGGCGCTGGCGGCGGTGGAGGCCGGTCCGGACGTGGCGGCGGCGTGGCGGGAGCGGCTGGGTGAGGCGGAGAAGGTGCTGATGGCGGCCGGGGACGGCGCGGCGGGGTATCTGGGCGCGTTGCCGGGGTCGGCGGCGGGTTCGGTGGCGGTGTCGGCCGCGGAGGCCGGGGTGAGGGCCGCGGAGGCGGCGCGGGAAGGGGACGTCCGATGAATCCGGCGACGGCGCTGGCGACGGTGCTGGTCGATGAGCTGCTGCGGTGCGGGATGACCGACGCGGTGCTGGCGCCGGGGTCGCGGTCGGCTCCGTTGGCGTTGGCGTTGCACGCCGCGGAGGTGGAGGGCCGGGTCCGGCTGCATGTGCGGATCGACGAGCGGTCGGCGTCGTTCCTGGGGCTGGGGCTGGCGAAGCGGTCGGGTCGTCCGGTGGCTTTGGTGTGCACGTCGGGGACGGCGGCGGCGAACTTCCATCCGGCGGTGGTGGAGGCGCACGAGTCGGGGGTGCCGCTGGTGGTCCTGACGGCGGACCGTCCGCCGGAGCTGCGGGACACCGGCGCGAACCAGACGGTCGACCAGGTGAAGCTGTACGGGACGGCGGCGCGGTGGTCGACCGAGGTGGGGGTGCCGGAGAACCGTCCGGGGATGGTGGCGTACTGGCGGTCGCTGGTGTCGCGGGCGTGGGGGCTGGCGCAGGCGCCGGTTCCGGGGCCGGTGCATCTGAACGTGGCGTTCCGGGAGCCGCTGATCCCGGACGGGGACGAGTCGTGGTGCGAGCCGCTGGACGGTGACGCGACCGGGGCGTGGACGAAGGTGCGGGCGGCGACGCCGGGGTCGGTGCTGCATGTGCCGCCGACGCGGCGGGGTGTGCTGGTCGTGGGGGACGGCGCGACGAACGTCAAGCGGTATGTGGCGGCGGCGTCGATGGCGGGCTGGCCGGTGCTGTCGGAGCCGAACGGCAACGCCCGGTACGGGGACCACGCGTTGACGTCGCACCATTTCCTGCTGGGGGTGCCGGAGTTCGTGGAGCGGCACCGTCCGGAGGTGGTGGTGACGCTGGGGAAGCCGGGGTTGTCGCGTCCGCTGCTGGCGATGCTGCGGCGGGCGGAGGAGCACATCGTGCTGTCGCCGGATCTGTCGCGGTGGCCGGATCCGGTGCGGTCGGCGACGCAGGTGGCGCAGGACGTGGAGATCCCGGTGGTGTCGGGGGACGACGCGTGGCTGAAGTCGTGGCGGACGGCGGACCTGGTCGCGGCGGCGGCGGTGGACCGGGTGCTGGACGAGGCGCCGGAGGTGACCGAGCCGCGGCTGGCGCGGGACCTGGTGGCGGGGTTGCCGGGCGGGTCGCTGCTGTTCAGCGCGGCGTCGATGCCGATCCGGGACCTGGACCAGGTGATGCGTCCGCGGCGGGGGATCCGGATCATGGCGAACCGGGGCGCGGCGGGGATCGACGGGCTGGTGTCGACGGCGATGGGCGCGGCGCTGGCGCATGCGGGCCGGTCGTACGCGCTGCTGGGTGATCTGGCGTTCCTGCACGACCAGAACGGGCTGGTGCTGGGGCCGCGGGAGCGGCGGCCGGATCTGGCGATCGTGGTGGTGAACAACCGGGGCGGCGGGATCTTCTCGCTGCTGCCGCAGGCGGCGCTGCGGGATCCGTTCGAGCGGGTCTTCGGCACGCCGCAGGAGGTGGATCTGGAGGGGCTGGTGCGGGCGCACGGGGTGCCGTACCGGCGGCTGGAGGCCGCGGCGGACCTGCCGAAGGCGGTTGCGGGCGAGGGGCTGCGGGTGGTGGAGGCCCGGACGGACCGGGAGGCGAACGCGGTGCTGCACGCGGAGATGCGGCAGGCCGCGCACGCCGCCGTCCGCGACCTGTTCGTCTGACCCCTGGCCGTCCCTGACACCGGCCGCCCGCCCCAGCCGTTCGGTGGTGAGCCCGCCCCTGCCCGTGCGCATGCCCGGCCTGTCGGTCGGGCCCGGCGTTCGGGCGGGGGTGGTCAGTCGAGGAGGCGGGCGCGCAGGGCGGCGGTGTCCTCGGGCGTCCAGCCGTGTCCGCGCAGCCAGGCGGCGGTGCCGCCGAGCTTCTCGTCGACGCGGCTGAGGAACTTCTCCATGATCGCCGCGTGCGGGTGGTGGCTCTCGGCGGGGCGTGAGTCGATGTCGGCGGCGTAGGTGTCGCTGGCGCGCAGCCGGTCCAGGATCGCCGCGATGCGCTCGCCGGTCTGGGCGTAGTCGGCGACGATCGCCTCGCGGGTGACGCCGGCGACCTCCAGGGCGAGCGCGCACACGACGCCGGTGCGGTCCTTGCCGGCGGCGCAGTGGACCAGGGCGGAGCCGTCGGTGCGGGCCATGACGCGCAGCGCGGCGGTGATGGAGTCGGCGCGGTCGCGCAGGTAGCCGAGGTAGAAGGAGACGGCGCGGGCCTCGTCCTCGCCGCCGGGGTCGGTGCGGGTCTGCCAGGGCAGGATCTTGTCCATGTCCAGCTCGGTCCCGGCTTCGGCGGCCGGGGCGTGGACGGCGGGGGCCGGGGGCTGGACGGCGGGGGCCGGGGGCTGGTCGGCGGAGGCGTCGGTGTGGTGGCCGCCCTCGGCGAACAGCGACAGGTGGTGCAGGGTCACCGACGGGACGCGGGTGAGCGGTCCGGGGCCCTCGAGCCGGACCTCGGCGTCGCTGCGCAGGTCGATGACGTTCTTGAGGTCGTAGTCGTCGAGCAGGACGCGGACGTCGGTGACGGTGAGGGCCTGGAGGTTGTCGGCGCGCAGGACGCGTCCTCTGCGGGTGGCGCGTCCGTCGGTGGTGGGCAGGCCGCCCAGGTCCCGGGCGTTGACCGCCCCTTCCAGCCGGATCCACCGAGTGCGCTCGCTCATGACTTGTCACCTTATAGGGCGACCTTGAGGAGTTCTTGGGGTGGGGTTGGCACCACCACGGATCGGGGGCGCAGCCCTCCTGTGCCGGGCCGCGCCGCCCGCCAGGGTGGAGAGCGCGGGACGCCGGTCGGTCCGCGGGATGAGGGACGTGCGCACCGCATGCGACCCCTGGGGGACCCCGGGATTGGCTCTTGCGGGTGGCGACCGTCCGACCTGCGGCTTCGTAGCGTTCCGGGAAACAGACCGCCGTGGTGAGGAGTTACGCCGTGACGATGACCGAACCGGCCCTGGGCGCGCGCCCCGACGCCCCTGCCCGCCCCCCGGCCGCGCCCCCCGCCGGGGACCGCG
>NZ_QURH01000852.1 GCF_003428695.1 Actinomadura logoneensis | reverse complement strand
GAGCCCGGCCGCCCCCAGCCCGGCCGCCTCAGCCCGGCCGCCCCAGCCCGGCCGCCCCAGCCCGGCCGACCGGGCCTGTCGAGCGGGCCCTGCGGCCGGTGGCACCCGTCCGTCCTGGCAAGGCCCCGGACGAACCTTGGCCGGGCACCGGGAATGACTGATCTTTTCCAGGGAAGGTCCCGGTCATGGTTACGGAAGATGAGGAGAATGCGTCGACCAGCACCGCGGCGGAGGGGCATCCGGCCGCGATCGCCGTGATGCTGGCGGGTGCGGCGGCGCTGGGCGGGTTCCTGTTCGGATACGACTCGTCGGTGATCAACGGGACGGTGGACGCGCTGCGGCAGCAGTTCCACCTGAACTCGTTCTGGATCGGGTTCGTGGTCTCCTCGGCGCTGCTCGGCTGCGCCGTGGGGGCCTGGTTCGCCGGTCCGATCGCCGACCGGGTGGGCCGGATCAGGGTCATGGTGGGCGCGGCGGTCATCTTCCTGGTGAGCTCGGTCGGCTCGGCGCTGGCGTTCAGCGCCGCCGACCTCACCTTCTGGCGGCTGGTCGGCGGCCTCGCCATCGGCACCGCGTCGGTGATCGCGCCCGCCTACATCGCCGAGATCGCCCCCGCCAACCTGCGCGGACGGCTCGGCTCGCTGCAGCAGATGGCGATCGTCCTCGGGATCTTCGCCGCGCTGGTGGTGAACTACATCATCGCCCGGGTGTCGGAGGGCGGCGCGACCGGCCACGTCCCCTGGGGCGGTTCGGCCTGGCGCTGGATGTTCGCCGCCGCGACCGTGCCCGCCGTCCTGTACGGCGTGGTCTCGCTGGCCATCCCCGAGTCGCCCCGCTACCTGGTGAAGAAGCACGAGCTCGCGCGGGCCCGGCAGGTGCTGCGCAAGGTCACCGGGCGCGGCGACGTGGACGTGAAGGTGGGGGAGATCGTCCGGTCGATCGCCTCGGACCGGCCGGTCCACCTGCGCGACCTGCGCGGCAACCGGTTCGGGCTGCTGCCGATCGTCTGGATCGGCATCCTGCTGTCGGTGTTCCAGCAGTTCGTCGGCATCAACGTGATCTTCTACTACGGCACCACGCTGTGGCAGGCCGCCGGGTTCAAGGAGAGCGACGCGATGCTCACCTCGGTGATCAACTCGCTGGTGAACGTCGGCTCCACGCTGGTCGCGATCGCGCTGGTGGACCGGATCGGCCGCCGCCCGCTGCTGCTGTTCGGCGCCGGCCTGATGGCCGTGACGCTCTGCGTGATGGCCGTCTGCTTCGCCACCGCCCCGATCGTGGACGGCGCGCCCAAGCTCGGCGACGTGGCCGGCCCGATCGCGCTGGTCGCCGCCAACCTGTACGTCTTCGGCTTCGCGTCCACCTGGGGCCCGGTCGTCTGGGTGATGCTCGGCGAGATGTTCAACAACTTCATCCGCGCCTCGGCCCTGGCCGTCGCGGCGGCGGCGCAGTGGATCGCCAACTGGCTGATCACCGTCACCTTCCCGTGGCTGTCGGGCATGTCGCTCGGCCTCGCCTACGGCCTGTACACGGTGTTCGCCGCGCTCGCCTTCGTGTTCGTCTGGCGCCTCGTCCCGGAGACCAAGGGCAGGGAGCTGGAGGACATGGACAAGCTCAGGGGCCCGACGCGCAAGCCACGGACGTCCACCGCCTGAGCCGGCGGGTAGTACACTCGGGCGCGTGAGAGCCGTGCTCGTCGCCGTGGTGGCGCTGACGACCACGCCGGGTCCGCCCCGGCGCCGCGGCCGCACGTCCTGATCTTCGAACTGCGGTGAGGCCCCGGGAGTGACTCCCGGGGCCTCACCGCGTTCCGGGGACCGGTCGATACCATTTCGAACCCGACCAGTAACGCGAGGAGACACCGTGTCAGAGCTGCGCATCACCCTCGACGGAAGCGAGCGGGTGGTGCCTGCGGGCACGACCGCCGGGCAGGCCCTCGAGGCCGACGGCCGCACCGTGATCGCGGCGCGCGTCAACGGGCAGCTGCGCGATCTCGAGCACCCGGTGGCCGAGGGCGACACCGTGGAGCCGGTGGAGATCGGTTCGGTGGACGGTCGCGCCATCATGCGGCACTCGGCCGCGCACGTGATGGCCCAGGCCGTCCAGGAGCTGCACCCGGAGGCGAAGCTCGGCATCGGCCCGCCGGTCGAGAACGGCTTCTACTACGACTTCGACGTCGCCGAGCCGTTCACCCCCGACGACCTCAAGCGCATCGAGAAGCGGATGCGCGAGATCGTCAAGCAGGGCCAGCGCTTCTCCCGCCGGGTCGTCTCCGACGACGAGGCGCGCGCCGAGCTCGCCGCCGAGCCGTACAAGCTGGAGCTGATCGGGCTGAAGGGCTCGGCGTCCGCCGAGGACGGCGCGAACGTGGAGGTCGGCGCGGGCGAGCTGACCATCTACGACAACCTCGACGCCAAGTCCGGCGACCTGCGTTGGAAGGACCTGTGCCGCGGGCCGCACCTGCCCACCACCCGCGTCATCCCGGCCTTCAAGCTGATGCGGACCGGCGGCGCGTACTGGCGCGGCAGCGAGAAGAACCCGCAGCTCCAGCGCATCTACGGCACCGCGTGGGAGTCCCGCGAGCGCCAGGACGAGTACCTGGCGATGCTCGCCGAGGCCGAGAAGCGCGACCACCGCAAGCTGGGCGCCGAGCTCGACCTGTTCTCCTTCCCGCCCGAGCTGGGCAGCGGCCTGCCGGTCTTCCATCCCAAGGGCGGGATCATCCGCAAGGAGATGGAGGACTACATGCGGCAGCGGCAGCTGGAGGCCGGGTACGAGTTCGTCAACACCCCGCACCTCACCAAGTCGTCGCTGTTCGAGATCTCCGGGCACCTGCCGTACTACGGCGAGGACATGTTCCCGGCCTTCGAGCTGGACGGCGTGGACTACCGCGTCAAGCCGATGAACTGCCCGATGCACAACCTGATCTTCCGGGCGCGGGGCCGCTCCTACCGCGAGCTGCCGCTGCGGCTGTGCGAGTTCGGGTCGGTCTACCGGTACGAGAAGTCCGGCGTCGTCCACGGCCTCACCCGCGTCCGCGGCATGACCCAGGACGACTCGCACATCTACGCCACCAAGGAGCAGATGGGCGAGGAGATCAAGTCGCTGCTGCAGTTCGTGCTGAGCGTGCTGCGCGACTTCGGGCTGCGCGAGTTCTACCTCGAGCTGTCCACCCGCGACGACTCCGACAAGTTCATCGGGGACGACGCGGACTGGGAGGAGGCCACCGAGGCGCTGCGCCAGGCCGCGCTCGACTCCGGCCTGGACCTGATGGACGACCCGGGCGGCGCGGCGTTCTACGGGCCGAAGATCTCCGTGCAGGCGCGCGACGCGATCGGCCGCACCTGGCAGCTGTCCACCATCCAGCTCGACTTCAACCAGCCCAAGCGGTTCGGCCTGGAGTACCAGGCGGCCGACGGCACCCGGCAGCAGCCGGTGATGATCCACCGGGCGCTGTTCGGGTCGGTCGAGCGGTTCATGGGTGTGCTGATCGAGCACTACGCGGGCGCGATGCCGCCGTGGCTCGCGCCGGTGCAGGTCGTCGGCGTGCCGATCGGCGACGCGCACGTCCCGCACCTGGAGAAGGTCGCCGCCGCGCTGCGCGCGCACGGCATCCGGGTCGAGGTGGACGCCTCGTCCGACCGGATGCAGAAGAAGATCCGCAACGCGCAGAAGCAGAAGGTCCCGTTCATGCTGCTCGCGGGCGACGACGACGTGAACGCCGACGCCGTCTCGTTCCGCTACCGCGACGGCGAGCAGAAGAACGGCGTGTCCATCCCGGACGCCGTGGACGAGATCGTCAAGGCCGTGCGGGAGCGCGTCCAGGTCTGAGCGCCCGCGAGTCCGATGCACGCGGCAGTGGTCCGCCGGCCGCACGACCGTCGGCGGACCCGCCCTGGCTCATCCAGCGCGGCTCATCCAGCGCCGCTCATCCAACGCGGCTCACCGACTCCACGGCCGCCCGTCCGATCGCAGGGCGGCGCGCCCGGCTTGGTAGCCTCGGCCGCCACCCCCTCGCCCCGACCCCCCGGAGTGCAGCATGAAGACCCGCAGGCCCCCCGCCGGACCAGGGCTGACCGTGGCCCGGTTCCTCGGGTACGGCGGCGCGGCCCTGCTGGTCTCGGCGGCCGTGGCCGTGCTGGTGTTCCAGGCGCTCCACGGCGGGCGGGGGACCGGCGCGTCCGCCTCGGGGACGGGCCGCCCCTCCCAGGACGGCGCGTCCACCGCTCCGGCGGGCTCGGCGCCCGGGACGCGGCAGACCCAGGGCGGGGGAACGGTGCCGACCCGGCCCGGGACGTCCCCGGGCGCGGGCTCGCAGCCCGGCGACCAGGGTGCGCCGATGCCGAGCACGGGGGGCGGCGCCGGCGCCGAGTACTGCCCGGCGGGGACGGCCGTCTACCGCGCCGGACGCACCTCGGGCGTCGAGGTCGCGGTCACGGTCGGCGCCGCGGGCGTGGTGAAGGCCGACGTCACCGTGGCGGGCCACGGTCCGCTCAGCGACCAGGCGTCGGTCCGCAAGGCGGGCACGCACACGTTCCGGTTCGCCGTCGCGCCGACCCTCGTCCGCCGGGTCAAGATCACCACGCTGTCGGTCGGCGTGGACATGCAGACCTGCTACGCCCGTCCCGCCTGACCCGCCCCGCCGGGCACTCTCGCCTCCGCGGCGCCCACGCCGCGTGACCAGGCCGCCCGGCACCCGGCTACGGGTCGCCCCGCGATCCTCTTTATGCTGCTGGTCAGGCCGTCAGCAAAGGAGAGCGCCGCCTTGAGCGTAGAGCCGAAGGGGCCCGTGGTGCCGGAGGGGCGCGGCAGCGCGCCCGGGACGGGGGCGGCGAGGCCGCCGCTGCCGGAGATGGAGGAGGAACGCGGGGGCGGGGGCGTCCCGGACAGCTTCCAGCGCCTGTGGACGCCGCACCGGATGGCCTATATCAAGGGCGAGGACAAGGCGGCCGGCGAGGACGGCGGCTGCCCGTTCTGCGAGATCCCCCGGATGAGCGACGAGGACGGCCTGATCGTGGCGCGGGGCAGCGCCGTCTACGCGGTGCTGAACCTCTACCCGTACAACTCCGGGCACCTCATGGTCATCCCGTACCGGCACGTCGCCGACTACACCGCGCTGGACGAGGAGCAGTACACCGAGCTGGCCGTCTTCACCCGCCGCGCGATCACCGCCCTGCGCGCGGCGAGCGGCGCGCAGGGCTTCAACGTCGGGATGAACCTCGGCTCCGTCGCGGGCGCGGGCATCGCCGCCCACCTGCACCAGCACGTCGTGCCCCGGTGGGGCGGGGACACCAACTTCATGCCGGTGGTCGGCCGGACCAGGGTGCTGCCGCAGCTGCTCCGCGACACCCGGCGGCTGATCGCCGACGCCTGGCCGGACGCCTCCTGACCCGCGCCGCCCGCCGGTCCGCGCCGCGCGCAGGTCCGGCGCCCGGCTTGCGGGCTCAGTGGCCGGTGAGCGGGGAGGGGGACTGCGCCGGCGGCCGG
>NZ_QURH01000855.1 GCF_003428695.1 Actinomadura logoneensis | reverse complement strand
GCCGCGCCCGCCCGCGCCGAACCTGCCGCGCCCGCCCGCGCCCGGTCGGGGGCCGACGCCTTCGGTCTTCGAGAGCGCGCCTCCCGGGGCCGCGTCCGCCGAGCGTGAGGCGCCGCCGCGGACCGGGCGGACGTGGCGGGTCCTGGGCGTCCTCTCCGTGGTCATGTCGGTGCTGCTGGTCGGCGGAAGCATCACCGCGTACGCGCTGTGGCGGCGGATCGACGGACAGATCGGCCGGGAGAACGTCACCGCGCAGCTTCCCGCGCACCGTCCGCCCAAGCTGAACAGCGCGATGAACATCCTGCTCATCGGGTCCGACTCGCGGATGGGCGCGAACGCCCGGTACGGGACGGAGGTCGGCGAGCGGTCCGACACCACGATCCTGCTGCACCTGTCGCCGGGCGGCGAGCAGGCGATCGGGCTCAGCTTCCCGCGCGACTCGATGGTGCGCGTCCCGGACTGCCGGCGCCGCAACGGCAGCGTCATCCCCGGCCGCCTGGACATGATCAACTCGGCGTTCGCGCAGGGCGGCTCCGCCTGCACCTGGACGACGGTCGAGTCGCTGACCGGCATCCGCATCGACCACTTCGTGAAGGTGGACTTCACCGGCTTCAAGCGGGTCGTGGACGCCCTCGGCGGCGTCGAGATCTGCGTCCCGCGCCGCATCGACGACCCGAAGGCCGAACTGCACCTGCGCCGCGGGCGGCAGATCGTGCACGGCGACCAGGCGCTCGGCTACGTCCGCACCCGGTACGTCCTCGGGGACGGCTCGGACCTCGGCCGCATCCGCCGCCAGCAGCAGTTCATGGCGTCGGTCGTCAAGAAGGCGACCGACAAGGGGATGCTCAAGGACCCCGGCAAGGTCTACGCGTTCCTGTCCGCGGTGGCCAAGTCCATCAAGGTGGACGACCAGTTCACCATGCAGGCGATGGAGAGGCTGGCCACCGGCCTGCGTGGGATGAGCGCGGGGAAGGTGCGCTTCGTGACCGTGCCGGTCGAGCCGTATCCGGCGGACAAGAACCGCGTCCAGTTCAACGCGGCGCAGGCCGGAGCCCTCTTCCGCGCCATCCGCGACGACAACGCTCCGCCCGCCCCCGCACCGGGCGGCCCCGGCGGCCCCGCCAAGCCCGGTGGTCCGGGTGGTCCCGGCGGTCCGGGGCCGGGGCGGCCCGTCAGGCCCGTGCCGCCCGGCCAGGTCCAGGTCACCGTCCTGAACGCGACGACCGAGCGGGGCCTCGCCGGACGCGTCGCGGACCGGCTCACCGGCCGCGGATTCCGTATCGCCCGGACCGGAACGAAGAAAAGCGGCGCGCATCCGAAGACCGAAATCCTTTTCGGCCCCGGCGCGCGGCGTCAGGCGGCCACCCTCGCGGCGGCGCTCCCCGGGCATCCGCCGCGCCTGGTCCCGACCGCCGCTCCCGGCATGGTCTACCTGGTCATCGGCGCGGACGGCGCGTCCGTCGGCCCGGCGGCGCACCGTCCCCTGCCGAAGGTGGCCGGGGAGATCCGCGCCGATCAGGACGTCTGCGGACCCCAGGGATGAGTTTCTGAAAACTGCCTCACAAGGTTCACTCCCGACAGGAACCGGAAAGCCGCGTTAGGGGTATCTTGTCCGCGCGCCCCATTCCTCCCCCCGCGTCGCGAGAGACATGCCCAACGAGCCTTTCAGCCTGCTCATGACCGTGTACGGAGGCGACCGCCCCGACTACCTCCGGGACGCCTTCCACAGCGCGGTGCACGACCAGGTGCTGCGACCGGACCAGGTCGTCCTCGTCCAGGACGGTCCCGTCTCGCCCGAGCTCGCCCGGTGCCTGGAGGAGCTGGTGCGGTCCAGCCCGGTCGAGGTCACCTTCGTCGGCATCGAGGTCAACCGCGGCCTCGGCCCGGCCCTCGACCTCGGCCTCTCCGCCTGCCGGCACGACATCGTCGCCCGCATGGACGCCGACGACGTCGCGATGCCGCACCGCTTCGCCGTCCAGGTCCCGATCGTCCGGGACGGCGCGGACCTCGTCGGCGCGGGCCTGCTGGAGTTCGGCCGCTCGCTGGACGACATCGTCGGGCTCCGCACCCCGCCGAGCAGCCCGTCCGACATCACGCGCTACGCCCGCCTGCACGACCCGTTCAACCATCCGACCGTCGTCTACCGGCGGCGCGCGGTGTACGCGGCGGGCGGCTACGGCGACCTGCCGCTGATGGAGGACTACTGGCTGTTCGTCCGCATGATCGCGAACGGCGCGCGGGTCGTGAACGTGGCCGAGCCGCTCGTCCACTACCGGGTCGGGGACGGCGCGTACGAGCGGCGCGGCGGCCGTGAACTGCTGCGCTCCGAGCTCCGGCTGCAACGCGAGATGCTCCGCGCCGGACACCTCACCCGTCCGCTGTACCTGCGCAACCTCGTGGTGCGCGGCGGCTACCGCCTGGTCCCGACCGCGATCCGCCGCCCGGTCTACCGCCTCGTCGTCGCCCCCTACGGCGCCCGCCGCAACCGCGCCCGCGCGAAGGCCGCCCAGGAGACCCAGCCGGCGCTCACCCCCGCGCCGCAACCCGCGCCCCCACCCGACCCCGTCCACTGACCGGCGACGTCCCGCCCCTGGCGCTCAGCGCCCGGGG
Organism: Actinomadura logoneensis; assembly: GCF_003428695.1. GTDB lineage: Bacteria > Actinomycetota > Actinomycetes > Streptosporangiales > Streptosporangiaceae > Spirillospora > Spirillospora logoneensis. Next base: position 2,852 of record NZ_QURH01000855.1, on the reverse strand, counting down.
GCGGGTGCGTTGTCAGCCGGCCGGGCGGGACCAGAGGAGCGGCGCCTCGGCCTTGTCGGTGGAGTCGGCGCCGACTCCCAGGACGCCGTCGCCGAACTCGGCGAGCCCGTTCACCTGCTGGTCGCCCGTCCCCCGCAGCGCGGACGGCGTGGTCGCCAGTTTCCAGTCCGCGCCCGTCGCGGACGTCCAGACGACGACGTCGCGGGTTCCGGCGCGGCCGGTCGTCCCGGTCGCGACGAAGCCCTTCGGCGCGGCGGTCACGGCGGTCAGCTGGAAGTCGCGCGCCCCGTCCGGCAGCGGCGGACGGCTCTCCTTCCAGCTCTTGCCGCCGTCGGTGGACACGTACCCGACGGGCGCCGGGCCGGTCGAACCGATTCCGGTGCCGAGCGCCACGAGCGTCGAGTCGTGCGCGGCGATCCCGGTCAGCGCGCCGTCGGCGAGCCCGGAGGGGACCGGGAGCTGCTGGAGCGTCCACTGCACGCCGTCCGGGGAGGTCCACACCCCGGGACGGGCCGCCGGGCCTTGCCCGATCTTGGGGTCGCGGACGCCGCCGACCGCCGTGAACCCGTCGGCGGAGCCCACGGCGGCGCGCAGCCAGCGGTTGGAGTTGGGACGGGCCGCCAGCCCGTTGTCGCCGACGCTGCGCCCCCGCTGCCAGGTCTTCATGTCGGCGGAGAACCAGATGGCGCCGGAGAGGCCGTCCTCGCCGACGACGACGTAGCCCTTCGGCCCGGCCGCCGCCCCGTAGGTCGCGAGCGGGGTGTTGCGCGCGGGCTGGAACGGGGCGGCGGAGTCGACCGCCTGCCAGGTGTCGCCGTCCGCGGAGGTCAGCACGAGGGGACGGCGCGGCGAGGTCTGGTCCGAGCCGACGGCGAGCCAGCCCGCCCTGCCCGCCGCCACGTCCAGGAGCCGCTGCGGCCCGGAGCGCGTCGGCACGCCCTTGGCCCTGGTCCAGGTCCGCCCGTCGCCGCTGGTCCAGACGGCGGCGTCGCCGCCCGCGCCGCCGACGGCGACCGCCTTGCCTGCGGACGCGGCCACCGCCTCCACCGCGTGGTCGTGCCGGACGAGACCGGGAACGCGTTCCGGGTCCGCGCCGGGGAGCCGGCCACCGGAGCCGTCCCACGCGGCCAGGACCGGAGCCGGTCCGCCGCGCGGGTCCTGCCCGACCACGACCGGCTGGTCGCCGCTCAGCGCGAAGTCCTCGGCCGTGCGGCCCTCCGGCGCGTCCAGGGTGCCGCCGTCCCGCCAGGTGGACCCGTCCGCGCTGCGCGAGACCAGCAGGTCACGGCCGCGGACGACCAGCGCCGCGAAGCCCCGGTCCGAGCCCGCGAGCTGCGTCGTCATCCGGTAGCCGGCCGCCTGGACGGCGCCCCCCTTGGTCCAGGACGAGCCGTCCTTGGAGAGGTACGCCTGGGCGAAGCTCTTGCCGCCGTCGGTCACCTCGCGGATGGCGACGAAGCCCCTCGGCCCGCCGCCGACGGCCAGCCCGTGCGTCCCCTTCGGGACGGGGACGGCCGACTCCGTCCAGCTCTTGCCGCCGTTGACGGAGCGCCAGAGCTTGCGCCCGCTGTGCTTGGCGTCGACCGTGTGCATGCCCTCGACCATCAGCGTCGATCCGGACGCCGCCGCGTCGAAGAGCGAGACCCGGCCCTTGCGGATCGGCAGGCCGAGGCTTCCGCCCGCGTGCTCCTCCCAGCGCACCCCGTCCGCGGACGTCCACACCGCCGGGGCCGCGTCGCGGAAGTCGCCGCGGCGGGAGACCTCGCCGACCGCAAGGAACCCCGCGCCCCCGGCGATCAGCCGCTTGACGTGCGACTTCGGTCCGAACTCGGTGCCCGCGGGCTCGGCCTGCCGGCGCCACTGCCGGCCGTCGGAGCTCGTCCAGACCGTCCCGCCGCCGGGCCGGGAGCCGATGGCGACCCAGCCGTGCTCCGACCCGGCCACCATGGTCGGCACCTGGCCGGGGGCGGGCGCGTCCCCGTCGGTGTCCCGGACGCTCGCGGGCGCGAACGTCTTTCCGCCGTCGCCGGACACCACGAACCAGCCGCGGTCGTTCTCGCCGCCGACCGCAACGACGGTCGCGCCGACGGTCGCGACGCCGGTCAGCCGCCGGGCGCGCCCGTCCTGGACGGAGACCTGTCCCGCCGGGAAGACCGTGGCGCCGGTGCGGACGTCCTCGGTGCCGCTGCCGCCGCCGTTCCCGGAGAGGAAGAAGTATCCGCCCCCGGCCGCGGCGCCGACCACGAGAACCCCGACAAGTCCGATGACCAGCGGCTTCTTGGACCGGCTCGTCTTGGCGCGCTTCGTGCTCTTGGTGTCGGCGCGCCACGGCTCGTCGATCAGGGGCGGGGGCGCGACGGGCTGGACGCCCACGTCGGCGCCGGGCCCGGCGTCCGGCACCGGCTGCCCGAAGGGGAGGTTCGACGGCTGATCCATGATGGTGCGATCAGTGATCGTCCGGTCCGCCACCGGGGGTTGGGGCCCCCGGGCCAGGCCGCCCGCCGGGATCTCCTGCGCGTACGGGAACGGCTCGGGCGGGTTCGGCCGCCGGTCGGGGATCTCCTGCGCGTAGGGGAAGGGCTCGGAACCGGGCCGCTTGTCCGGGATCTGCTGCGCGTACGGGAAAGGCTCCGGCGACGACGGCTTGGGCGTCTCCGGAATCTGCTGCGCGTAGGGGAACGCCTCCGTAGGCGTGGGATCCGCGGGCTTCGGGTCCGTGGGCTTCGGCGGCTTGGGCGTCTCGGGGATCTGCTGCGCGTACGGGAACGGGTCCGGCGCGGGCGCGCCACTGTCGCCCGGCGCGGGGGGCGACTGGGCTCCCCGCGGCGGAACGGGCGGCGCGGGCGGTCCTG
>NZ_QURH01000853.1 GCF_003428695.1 Actinomadura logoneensis | reverse complement strand
CCGCGCCGAGCAGCCCGCCGCGCCGGGCCGTCCGCCGCCCCGCCGCCCCGTCCGCGCCCGCGCCGTCCGTGCCAGTCGTGTCTTCCGGGGTGACGGTGCCGGAGGCGGTCACGCGGCGCACGGCCGGCAGTCCGCCGACGGCGGCGAGCGGGACGAGCGCGACGACCGCCGCCGCCACGAACAGCACCCCGAACCCCACGTGCTCGGCGACCCAGAGGCCGAGCGGCAGGCAGGCCAGCGCCGGGACCCCGACCGCGACCCCGTACAGTCCGAGCGCCTCGCCCCGCCGCTCGGGCGCGACGGTCTCGGCGGTGAGCGCCGTGCCCGCGACGACGAGGATGCCGAGCCCCGCGCCGCGCAGCGCGCACGCCAGCAGGACGACGGGCAGAGCGGACGCGGCGGGGAGCGCGTCCGCCGCGAGCGGCAGCAGCGACGGGAGCCCCATCAGCAGGAGTCCGGCGGCGAGCGTCGGGCGGTAGCCGTAGCGACTGGCCATGCGCGGCGTCAGCGGCTCCAGCAGGAGGGTCGTGAGCATCATCGCGCCCGTGGTGAGCCCGGCCCCGAACCCGCCGCCGCCGTGCCGCGCCGCGTACAGCGGCAGCGTCGACATCAGCAGGTAGCAGCTCGCCATCCCGCCGAACGACAGGACGCCCATCGTGACGTACGCCCTGGTGAGGATCGGTGGCCGGGCGGTGGCGGGCCGGACCGGGACATCCTGGACGCTCACGGGCGGCTCCTCGGAAGCGGGCGGGAGTGGACCCTCATCGTCCGCCGTCCGGAGGGGGAGGGGATCGGGCAACAGCCCTATTTTCTGCGACCCCCGCGAGCCCGGCCGCTAAGCCGCTAGGCCGGTCGGCCGAGCAGCACGGCCGGGTCCACGGTGTCCAGGACCGGGATGAGGCGGCGCTCCTCGTCGGCGAAGTGCGCGTCGATCTCCTCCGCGAGCCGTGAGATCTCCTCGCGCCGATCCTCGGGGTCCATGTCGGTGCGCGCGTACAGGGCCTCCAGCTCGGCGCGCATCCCGGCCAGCACCCGGTGCTGGCGGCGCAGTTCGTCCAGCACCGGGGCGACGCCGGGGTGGTGCCGTTCGATCCGCGGGAAGACGCCCTCCTCCTTGCCGTGGTGGCTCTCCAGGTCGCCGCAGACGGTCAGGCACCGCTCGCGCAGCTGCTCCATGAGGCCCGGCGTGGGCGCGGTGCCGAAGGCGGCGGCTTCCAGGAGGTCGCCCAGCGCGCGGCGGAGGTCATCGTGGATCCGGAGGAGTTCGAGGCCGATCGCGTTCCGCCGGTCCTCGTCCACGCGGTGCAGGACGACGATCGGGAACGTCCGGTCCGTCCGCTCGATGTAGCCCGCGTACGCCTCGGACGTCTCGGCCATCCGGGCGTGCAGCCGTTCGTGCTCCTCGCCCCGCAGGGGGATCGCCACGGCCTGGTAGGCGGACGTGCCGATCTCGACGGTGACGCGGGGGTTGTCGACCAGGTTCCGGTACCACTGCGGGTCGTGGTCCGCGCCCGCGTTCGTGCCGAAGACGACGGGCCGTCCGTGGTCGTCCTCCTGGTAGGCGAGCGGCGAGGTCCGGGGCTCGCCGGACTGCGCGCCGGTGGTGGTGAGCAGCAGCAGCGGGACGCCGGCGAAGTACCCGCCGACCTTCCCGCCGTTGGCCCGGAACTCCTCGACGATCGGGCGGTTGCGCTCGGTGTGGGTCATGCCTCCGGCCTCCGTTTAAGCTGGTCCCGCCGACTCATGTTTGCTTTGCAAGCAAATCTACTTTGGATGCAAAGGTATTTGTATGTCAACGGGCCGGGAGACCGAGCGCGCCGCCGCGGGCGCCCCCGAGGAGGGCGCGGGCGTGGACGTCGAGACGGGCATCCGCGCGATGCTGCTGCTCATGCCCCGCGTCGTCGGCCGGACCAAGCGGATGCCGCCGCCGGACTCCCTCGCCGGCTTCGCGCTCGCCCCGCGCCACCTGTCGCTGCTCGCCTACCTGGTCTTCGACGGCCCGATGCCGGTGAACGCGCTCGCCGAACGCCTGGAGGTCGCGCCGACCACGGTCAGCCTCATGGTCGGCGACCTCAGCCGCCAGGGCATCCTGGAGCGCCGCGCGGACGACGCCGACCGCCGCCGGACGATCGTCGCCATCGCGCCCGCCCACGTGGACGCCATCCACGGCTGGCTGGCGCGCGGCGCGGACGCCTGGCGCACCGCCCTCGAACCCCTCACCCCGGACGAGCGCCGCGTCTTCGTCGAGACGATCCGCCGCTACGAGGACGCCACCCGCGACCTCTGACGCGCGCGCGGCCCGGCGGGCCTGCTGTGGGCGGTATCGGCCGGGTTCGCCGTGGTCAGCGGCCGGGGACGGGGCCCGGCAGCGTCTTGGTGAACCAGGCGAGGATGTCGGGCAGCAGCTTGGCGAGGTCGGCGGTGTAGTGCCCGCCGTTCTTCTGGATCTCCACCTTGACGGTCGTCGGCGGCCGGACGAGCCGCTGGAACGCCGTGATCCGGTCCTTGTCCGCGCGGAACATTCTGCGGTCGCCCGCGAGCAGGAACAGCCGCACGTCCGGGTGCTTCCGGACCATCTCCGTCGGGCTGTTGGCGCGCATCTGCCGTGCCGTCCAGCGCGGGCCGGCCTGCGGCTCGGGCTCGAAGTACCCGGCCCACGACATCGCCGCGCGGTACCGGTCCGGGTGCTGGAGGGCGAGCTTCACGGCGCAGAACGCGCCGGACGACGCGCCGCCGAGGCCCCAGCCGTCCCGGCCGGGCAGCGTCCGGAAGTTGGCTCTGACCATCGCGTAGACGTCGTCACCGAGGAAGGTGCCCATCTTCGGCATGCCGGGGATGTCGCTGCACTCGGTGTCCTGCCGCGTGGACATCTGGAGCACCGGCATGACCATGATGAACGGATGGGCCTTGTGCCGCTTCGCCATCTGGACGGCCGTCCGCTGGATCGGCTCGACCTCCTCGTGCGCCCAGAAGTTGTAGTTCACGCCGGTGTTGCCCGTGTAGAGCATCAGCACGGGGAAACCGCTCCGGGCGTAGCGCGGGTCCTTGTACTCGGGCGGCAGCCAGACCCAGACCTTGCCGGTGACGCCGGACCTCGCGCCCTTGAGCGTGGTGACCATAATCGGTCCGCCGGACGTCCGGTGCGAGAACGTGAAGTGGGCCTTCGGGCCGCTCGGCATCACGACGGGCGGCTGCGTGCGTCCGGCGGGCGCCGCCTGGGCGGGCGTGCCGGGCTGCGTGGACGACGCGGGCGGCGTCTGCGCCTTCGCCCCGCTCGAACCGCAGCCCGTGACCGCCGGCGCCACGCACATGGCGGCGACCAGCGCGGCCCCGACTCCGCGCGTGCTCGGACGTGATCCCATCTGGCCTCCCCGTAGGCCGTCCGCCGCGTCCGGAGGGCGGGTACAGAAGCACGCGAACCGGACGGGAGCATCAGCCGGACAGAGCATAGGGCCGCCGGGTGAACGGGAGAAGTCCCGCCACCGGGCAGGCAGCCGTACGTACCGTCCTCAGGCGGTGAGGAGGCGGACGACCAGGTCGTCCATGGCCGCGCCGACCTCCGCGCGGGCGGTGGCCTGGTCGGACGCGGCGGCGATCACCACCCCGGCCTGGTTCGCCGCGCCGAACAGCAGGTGGGCCAGCGGCTCGGCGCGTCCGGCCGGGACGAACCCCAGCCGCTCGGCCTCCCGCAGCCCGTCGCGGAGCTGACGGCGCGCGCAGTCCGGGTCGTCGAAGGCGACCGACCGCTCCCAGCCGAGGACGAGCGGCCCCTCGCGCAGCAGGACGCGCTGGACGTGCGGCTCCAGGCAGGCGTCCAGGTAGGCGGCCATGCCCGCGCGGATCCGGGCGGGCGGGGTCGGGTCCGCGGCGAGCGCGGCGGCGGCGCAGCGGTCCGCGACCTCCCGCTGGACCTGCCGGTACGCCGCCTCGAACAGCGCCTCCTTGTCGGCGAAGTGGTGGTACAGCGCGCCGCGCGTGACGCCCGCCGCCGCGACCACCGCCGTCGTGGACGTCCCGGCGAAGCCGTGCTCGGTGAACAGGGCGACGGCCGTGTCCACGAGCCGCCGTCGCGTCGCGTCGCCCTGCTCGACCTTCCTGCTCATGCGTTCATCGTAGGGAGCCCCTGATCATGCCCGGCCCGCGCCACGGCTCGCGGTGGCCGCCCGGCCGCGGCGGCGGGCGGGGCCGAAGCCGTGGGGCTACTTGGCGTGCACGTTCACCTCGGCGGGGAGGCCGAGCACCGCGGCGTCGAGGCGTCCGGTCGCGACGAGGACGAAGCGGTGCGGGTCGCCGGTCACGACCGTCCCGCCGCCGCCGACCGCGGTCTCGGGGAAGCCGTCCAGGCGGAGGGTGAGCGGGACGCGGCCCTCCAGCTCCTCGCACAGCCAGGAGAGCGCCGCGCCCAGGCCGGGACCGTGCTCGGTCGGACGGCCGAGCGCCGCGCGGACGTCGTCGGCGTGCACGTACGCGTCGTACCAGAGCGTCGTGACGCCGTTGCCGACCGTCCGCCCGGCGGGGCCGGGCGCCGCCCAGACCTCGTCGGTCAGCGCGGCCAGTCCGGGCTCGACCTTGGCGACGGTCGCGCGCAGCGCCGCGGCGGTCCCGGCGGGTGACCCGCCGCGCAGCGCGGCGGCCTGCTCGTCGGGGGAGCGGGTGCCGGAGGCCCGCTGGGCGACGTCCACGACGTTGCCCAGCACGTGCGCGGCGACGTCGCGGACGAGCCACCGCGAGCATCGGGTGGGGGTGTTCCAGGCGGTGTCGGAGAGGTCTTCCAGCAGGTCGGCGAAGGCGCGGAACTCGGCCGTGAGGCCCCTGACCACGGTGTCGCGGTCGAGTCGTCGGGTCATGCCGCGAACTTACATACATACAGCCTGTATGTACAGGGGTGGGGACAACCCGAAGACCGATCCGGTGGGAGTCCCCGTTCCGGCGGAGGGGGGCCGGCCGGTGGGATCGGGGGCATGACGTTCCCGAGTTCCCGACCCGCGGCGCCGCACCCCGTCCCGCACGTCCTCCCGCCCGCCGTCGAACTCCGGTCGGTGGTGCGCCGGTACGGGGCGGGCGACACCGCCGTCACCGCGCTCGACGGCGTCAGCATCGCGTTCCCGCCGGGCACCTGGACGGCCGTCATGGGCCCGTCCGGCTCCGGCAAGTCCACGCTGCTGCACTGCGCCGCCGGGCTCGACCGGGCCGACGAGGGGCAGGTCGTCGTCGCCGGCCGCGACATCACCCGCGCGCCCGAGCACGTCCTCACCGACCTGCGCCGCCGCTCGCTCGGGTTCGTCTTCCAGAACTTCAACCTGGTCGGCGCGCTGACCGCCGAGCAGAACGTCGCGCTGCCGATGCGGCTGGCCGGGGTCCGCGTGGACCGCGGCCGGGTGCGGGCGGCGCTCGCCGAGGTCGGCCTCGGCGACCGGGGCCGGCACCGGCCGCGCGAGCTGTCCGGCGG
>NZ_QURH01000850.1 GCF_003428695.1 Actinomadura logoneensis | reverse complement strand
CCCAGCGCGGCGGCGAGCGCCACGCCCCAGGCGGGCCAGCGGGCCGGGCCGCCGCCGAACAGCCAGGGCGCGGCGGCGGTGAGGGCGAGGGTGGCGCCGGCCGAGGTCCAGAGCGCGTACCAGAGCGGCCTGGAGGAGAGGGACGGGTCCGGCGCGGGCGCGGTGGGACTCATGTTCCCTTTCGGGTAGAGCGGGCGGGGTCTCGCCGGCCGTCCCGGTTCTGCGGGTGAGGCGGCTCCTCGGCGTCTTATGCTGGCGGCCCCGCGGCGGGGGCCGCGAGAGCATCCGCTGCCCGCGTCCGGCACATCGGGGGATTTTCTGCCCCCAAAGTAGGCACTTGCCGGGCATTCGGGCGGGCTCGTGCGTGAGAATGCGGTTCCTATGAGCGACCAGCGGCGCGAGCTCGTCCGGGCACGGGAACTCCAGGGACTCACGCAGGCGGACGCGGCCGACCGGGTGCACGTCGCCACCTCGACCTGGGCCCGGTGGGAAAGGGGCGAGCGCGCGCCCCGGACGCAGCACATCGCCGAGATCGCGCGGGCGCTGGACGTCCCGGCGGCGCGGGTGCGGGGCTGGTTCACGGGTCCGGGCGAGGCCCCCGGCGACCCGGGCGGAGCGGAGGCCGCGGCCGGGGACGACCGGCCCCCGCCGGACCTCGGCGACCCGACGATGATCTTCGCCGACGCGCGCGCCCTCGGCGCCTCGAACGCCGACCCGGAGGTGCTGCGCATCGCGCGGCTGTCCCTCGGCCGCATCGTGGACCGCTACGAGCAGCTCGGTCCCTGGGCGCTGGCCGCCGAGGCGCGCGAGCTGCGCCGGTCGCTGCACGCCCTGCTGCACGGGCAGCAGCCGCCGAGGCAGCGCCGCGAGCTGTTCGCCACGGCCGCGCGGACGGCCGGACTGCTCGGCTACATGGCCGTCCACCTGGGACGTTCGGTCGTCGCCGAGGCGTACCTGGCCGAGGCCGAGCTGCTGGCCGGGTACGCCGAGGACGTCGAGATGCGGATGTGGACGGCGGGCACGCGCTCCCTCGCGCTCTACGACCAGGGCCGCTTCGCCGAGGCGGACGCCGTCGCCGAGGCCGCCGTCCGGCTGGACCCGACCGGCCCCCAGGCGATCCGGCTGCTGGCCGCCGGACGGGCCCGCGCGCTCGCCCGGCTGGGCGACGCCTCCGCGCACGCACGCGCGGGACGCCTGCTGGACGAGGCGATCGGCCTGTCCGAGCGCCGCCGCGACCGGCTGCCCACCGGGTTTCCGCCGTGCGTCTCGTTCGTCCCGTACAGCACGGCGCGGACGCTGGCCAGCGCGGTCACCGTGCACGCCGCGACGGGCGACGCGGGACGGGCGCTGGAGTGCGCCTCGGTGATCGAGCCCATGGTGCGCAATTCCGGCTCGCGCTGGACCGAGGCGCTGGTCGGCCTGGACGTCGCGACGGCGCTGCTGGGCGAGGACGTCCGGCGCGCCATGGGCCTCGGCTGCCGGGCGCTCGAACTGACGCGTCCGGTGCCGATCCGCCCGGTGTGGCAGCGCGCCCGCGAGCTGGAGGCCGCCGCCGTCCCGTGGGCGGAGGAGGCGCCCGCCGCCCGCTTCAGCGCGCTGCTCCGCGACTGGGGCCGCACGCCCCTGGCCCGTCCCGTCGTGGCGGGCTGACCTCCGACCCGACCAGCGAGCGCGGCCGGACGAGTCGGAGCAGAGAGGACGGGCCGGGGCGGCGGCCGTTGCCTGCCGCCGCCCCGGGATCAGGTCGGAAACGTGCCGGGGATCAGGTCAGAAGACGGTGTCGGGAGTGGTGATCTCGACGTAGCTCTGGCCGAGGACCTTGCAGCCGTTGACCGTGCCGGTGACGGTCGAGGCGCCCTCCCAGTAGCCGCCGCCGGGGGCGTCCTCCCAGGCGACCTCCTGGTCGCGGCGCTGCGGCGTCACCGTGAACTCGCCGCCGGGCACGCGGACCTTCCAGCCGCTGGTGTAGGTCAGGTTGGTGACCGGGCTCGTCCAGCTCCCGACCGGGGTCATCGACAGCTTGGACGGGTCGAGGTCGACGGTCGAGCCGTCCGCGCGGACGAGCGTCCCGGCCCGGCGGACCACGCCGTTCGCGTCGTTGATCAGGTACACCATGTACTGGGTGCCGTTGGTCAGCTGGATGCTGAACCAGTCCCAGCGGCCGTAGCCGGACGTGAAGTCCCCGTACTGGTGGTCGAACCAGGACTGGCCGGTGACCTTGATCGCCTCACCGTGGTCGTACACCGTGCCCGAGGTCTTCAGGTTGGTGTACGAGTAGTAGTACGACTGGCCCCACTGGGCGTAGTCGATCAGGCCCCGGACGCCCTTGTAGTTGCCGTGCAGCGCGGGCGGGGTCTTCTGGGAGAGCGCCAGGTCGAGCTTGTAGGAGCCGTCCTGGAAGCCGCCGCCCAGCTTGTAGCTGCCGTTCTTGCCCGACATGTTCCAGTCGTCCACGGCGATGTCGTAGCCGCCGTCGGCCGGGATGGTGTCGGGCAGCCCGGCGGCGCGCGACTCCCACTTGAACTTGTCGGCGGTCAGGTCGGTGACCGACAGGTTCCCCGCGTACCCCGACAGGGTCGGGTACTGGATCTGGTTGCGGAAGAAGACCTGCTCGAAGCCGTAGTCGTGGCGCTTGCCCTTGCTGTCCACACCGCTCAGGTGGCCGGTGTAGTAGTACCACTCCCGGGTGGCGTTGTGCGGCGACTCGTCCTTCGGGATCGAGATCCCCACCGTGTCGGCGGAGGCTGGGGCGGGGGAGGCCAGGAAGAGGGACAGCGCGGCCGCGGTCGCCGTCCACAGCGCGGTCAGCCGCCGCGCCCGGCCTTTGTGATCTTGGATCATGGGGCGAACCCTAGCCCCGCGAAAACCGGTGGAGGAAGGCCCAGATCCATCGCAGAATCGGCCCCATGCGCAAGATTCCGACCGTCTTCACCCGCGACTGGGCGGGGGATCCGAAGCGCGTGACCCGCGTCCCCGACCCCGAGTGCACCTGGGTCCTGGCAGGTCTCGGCGTCGCGACCCGCAAGTTCGACGGCACGTGCGTCCGGTTCGACGGCGAGCGCTGGTGGGCCCGCCGCGAGGTCCGCGCCGGCCGCACGGCCCCGGACGGGTTCGTCGCGGTCGACGCGGACGAGGTGACGGGGAAGACCGTCGGCTGGGAACCCGCCGAGTCGTCCGCGTTCTGGAAGTACCTGCGGGCCGCCGCCGGTGACGCCGCCTGGGAGGCGGGCACCTACGAGCTGATCGGCCCCAAGGTCAACGGCAACCCGGAAGGGGTCGGGACGCACACCCTCGTTCCGCACGGCGGTGAGCGCCTCGACGGTGTCCCGCGCGACTTCGACGGGCTGCGCGAGTGGCTGCTCGCCCATCCCTACGAGGGGATCGTGTGGCACGCACCGGACGGGCGGATGGCCAAGCTCAAGCGCCGCGACATGCCGTCCTGACCGTCCGGGAGATCCGGGGACGTGGGCGGGCCGCCGGAGCGGACGGTTCGCTGGCGCTCCGGTCCGGTCCGGCGCCGGCTGCGAGGTGTGGGGAGTCACGGCGGGCGGAATGCGCACCGCCGTGACCCCGTCCCCCCACACCGCAGGCGGACCCGGCGCGCCGGACCCGGAGCGGAAACGCCCTCCCGCGCGCTTCCGCTCCGCCCCCTTGGACCCGGCGCGAACGCCATCCACTTCGGTGCGCACGAAGTTAGCGGGGTCTGGAGCGCGGGTTCACCGGCTTCGCGGCCACGTCGCCGAGCGGTCGGTCGCCTGCGGTGAGCGGTCGGTCACACGGGACGGACGGCACGCCCGGACCACCAGGTCGCAGGCGGCGCCGGAACACGTCCAGAGTCAGGCCAGAGCCCGGCCCGAGACGGAGATGAAGCCAGGTCAGCGGCGGAGGCGGGGCCGGGTCAGAGGTAGAGGCCGTACAGCTCCTCGGGGTGGTCCCAGATCGGCGGCAGGTCGTCTGCGGTGAGGGTGACCAGGACGTCGCGGTCCGGCCGTGCGGACAGGGACGCGATCCGCTGCGCCTGGTGGGCGACGGCCATGTCCAGCAGGTTCCGCATGAGGCGTCCGTTGCCGAAGCCCGCACCGCGCGGGACGCGCCGCAGCATGCCCTCGAGGACGTCCGGCAGCCCGTCGTCCAGCCGGAACCCGTCGTTCTCGGCGAGGGAGGCGAACACGGCGACGAGTTCCTCGTCGGAGTAGTCCGGGAAGTGGATCTGCTTGGGGAAGCGCGAGTCCAGCCCGGGGTTGGCGGCGAGGAAGTCGGCCATCTCGCGCTCGTAGCCCGCGACGATCACCACCAGGTCGTCGCGGTGGTCCTCCATCAGCTTCACCAGCTCGGCGATGGCCTCGTGCCCGTAGTCGCCCTTCAGCGGCGACTGGGTGAGGGTGTACGCCTCGTCGATGAACAGCACGCCGCCGACCGCGCGCTCCACCAGCCGGCGGGTGCGCGGCGCGGTCTGCCCGATGTACTCGCCGACCAGGTGCGTCCGGGACGCCTCGACCAGGTGCCCGGACGACAGCACGCCGAGCCGCCGGTAGATCCGGCCGAGCAGCCGCGCGACCATCGTCTTGCCGGTGCCGGGGCTGCCGGTGAACACCATGTGCCGCGTCGGGGTCGTCACGCGCAGCCCGGACCGGACGCGCGCCCGGTCGACCCGCGCGGTCGCGGCGAGCAGCGCGATCTCGTGCTTGACGTTCTCCAGGCCGGTGAGCGCGGCGAGTTCGGCCATGGGGTCGCCCACGGCCCGGGCCGTGTCGAGCGTCGCGGGGATGTCGCCCTTGCGGACGACCGGCTGCTCCCCGTCGGCCGTCTTCAGGCCGGCCAGCACCAGGTCGGCGAGGTAGGGCGCGAGGCGGGCGTTGCGCAGCGTCTGGACGGGAGGCGTCGCGGCGAGCAGCGTCCCGGCGGCGGCGAGGGCGTGCCGGGTCGCGCGGGCGCCGCGCTCGGCGAGCGCCCGGCGGAACAGCTCGGCGTGCCCGTCGGCGGTGAACGGCCGGGTCCGCGCGATCCGGAACCGCTGCGGCAACACCGGGTCGACCTCGCCGATCCGCCGGTCGCCGTCGGTGCCGCACAGCGCGGCGACGTGCAGTTCGGGGTGGATGGCGAGCAGCCGGTGCAGCTCTTCGGCGATCGCCTCGCCGAGGGCGGGATCGGCGGTGACCGTGTCCAGGCCCTCGAACACCAGGAGCCGGTCGGCGCCGCAGTCCCGCACGTCCGCGTGCAGCTTGGCGACGGCGTCCGGGAGGCGCTGCCCGACCAGCAGGTTCGCGGTCAGCCAGAGCGGGTCGCGGCTCAGCGACAGCGCGCGGCTGAGCTCCTGCGCGGCGTCCCGCCACCCGCTTCAGCGGCATCGTCAGCGACAGGCCGCGCCACGAGCCGTCCAGGCCGGCGAGGAACCCGGCCAGGCCGTCCT
>NZ_QURH01000849.1 GCF_003428695.1 Actinomadura logoneensis | reverse complement strand
GGACGCGGCCGAGCGCCGCGGCGACCGCCTCCGGAGGCGCGTGGAGCGCGCGGAGCGCCGCCGGGCGCGCGCCGCCGACGACGCCGCGAGAACACGGGCAGAAGCGGACGAATACGGCTGATCCGGACCCTTGGCGACCGAGCGGTCCGCCGCCATGCAGTAGGTTCGGGGGCCGAACGAGATTCGGGAACCGGAGGAACAACAGGTGGCGGAACCGCTGACGGAGCAACCCGCGGACTGGACCGAGCCGGGCGCGCACCCGGTCGCGCCCGGAGTGCACCGCATCCCGCTCCCGCTGCCCGTCGCGTCCCTGCACGCGGTCAACGTGTACGTGATCGAGGAGCCGGACGGCCTGGTCGTGGTCGACTCCGGCTGGGCCATGCCGGACAGCCGCAAGGCCCTCGCCGGCGCGCTGCGCCTCCTCGGCCACCGGCTGGAGGACGTCGCGCAGTTCCTCGTCACGCACGCGCACTGGGACCACTACTCCCAGGCCCTCGCGCTGCGCGCCGAGTTCGGCGGCCGGGTCCGGATCGGGCGCGGCGAGCGGCCCTCGATCGAGGCGTTCGACGTCCGCCGCGGCCTGCACCCGCGCCAGGCCGAGCTGCTACGCCGCTGCGGCGCGGCCGACCTCGCCGACGAGATCGCCCGGCTGGGGGTGAACGCCGAGGAACGCGACATCCCGCACACCATGCCGGACGCCTGGCTCGACGACGGCGAGCGCGTCGAGCTGACCCGCCGGTCCCTGGACGTCTTCGCCACCCCCGGCCACACCCGCGGCCACATCGTGCTCCGCGACGCCGCCGCCGGCCTGCTGTTCGCCGGGGACCACGTGCTCCCGCACATCAGCCCGTCCATCGGCCTGGAGACCGAGCCGGAGCCCAAGCCGCTGCGCAGCTACCTCGCCTCGCTGCGGCTCGTCCGGGACATGCCGGACACCCTGCTGCTGCCCGCGCACGGCCAGGTCACCCCGAGCGTCCACACCCGCGTCGACGAGCTGCTCCGGCACCACGAGGAGCGGCTGGACGTCGCCGCCGGGCACGTCCGCGCGGGCCGGTCCACGGCCTACGAGGTCGCCGCCGCGATGTCCTGGACGCGCCGCCGGCGCAAGCTCGGCGATCTGGACGTGTTCAGCCGGATGCTGGCCGTCCTGGAGATCGACGCGCACCTGGACGTCCTCACCGACCAGGGCGTCCTGGTGGCCCACGAGACGGACGGCGTTCGCTCCTACGCCCTCGCGTAGCCGCCGCGCCCCCGTCCGCCCCCCGCCCGCGCCCGTCAGGCGGCCGGGTCGCGCCCGAGGTAGGCGACCAGCAGGTCGCCGGGCCGGACGGCGTCCGGGACGGGCACGGGCCGCGCGAACAGCGTTCCGCGCGCGTCCGCCGGGACGAGCCGGGGCGCGTGCCGCAGCAGTCCCAGCGCCAGCCCCGCCGGGACCGGACGCCGCGCCCCCGTCGCCCTCCCGACGTCCCAGCCGTGGACGGTCAGCTCCATCGCCCCCGCCACGGCCACGTCGGCGCGTCCGAGGAGCCGGTCCCCGACCCGGACCGCGCCCGCGTCCCCGCGCAGGTCCGCCAGCCGCGCGATCCCCGACCGCACCGAGGCGAGCGGGTCACCGGCCCGCCTCACACCCGCCGGACCCACCACCCCGCAGACCAGCGCCTCGGTGAGTGCCGCCACCGAGTCGTCCAGATGCCGCAGCAACGCCCGCAGGTCCCACTCCGCACACGGTGTGGGACGGCCGAGTACCTCCGGTCCGGCGTCCGCCAGAGCGCACAGGGCGTACGAGGCCCCGGACGCCAGCAGTCCCGCCGCATGAGCGGCGGACCGCCGCACCGAATCCGCGTCCGCCCCCGTGCCCGTCCCCGTGCCCGCGGACCGGCCGTGCCCTCCGCTCGCCCTCATGCGCGCCCCCTTCGCCGGAAGTGACCGTCGGGTCGCGGAGAACTCATCGATACCGGCGTGGCAAGACCGCGAGGACCTTCCACGCGGCGACGGGCCGTCCGAGGGCCGCACGGCCGACGCGCCGCAGGCCGACGCGCCGCAGGCCGACGCGCCGCAGGCGGGCGATCCGCGGCTGCCGTACCCCGACGGGTACGGCTTCCAGGGCGCCTGTCTAGGCTGGGGCCCCGACGACCCCTGGAGGACCCCCCGATGCCTCAGCGGACCGAGATCACCTCGCCGGAGGAGCTGCGCGCCCTGCTCGGGGAGGTGATGCCGCGCGCCCGGAACAAGGAGCGTCCGCGTCTGCACCCCCGCGACCGCGAATGGCTCGCCGCCTCGCCGTTCTGCCTGATCGCGACGAGCGACGCCGACGGCAACTGCGACGTGTCCCCCAAGGGCGACCCCGCCGGACGCCTCGCGCACGTCCTGGACGACGGCACGATCGCGATCGCCGAACGCCCCGGGAACCGGCGCGCCGACGGCTACCTGAACGTGCTCTCGAACCCGTACGCGGGCCTGCTGTTCATGATCCCCGGCCGGAACGAGACGCTGCGGATCAACGGCCGGGCCCGGCTGGTGCGCGACGCGCCGTACTTCGACGACCTGGTCGTCAAGGGCCACCGGCCGCTGCTGGCGCTGGAGGTGGAGATCGAGACGATCTACTTCCACTGCGCCAAGTCGTTCCTGCGCTCGCAGCTCTGGCAGCCCGAGACCTGGAACCCCGGCGTGCTGCCCTCCCACGCCCGGATCACCAAGGACGTCATGGTGACGCCCGAGAGCCTGGAGGAGCTGGAGGAGTACTACGGCGAGTCCTACGCCAAGAGGCTCTACCAGGGCTGACCGCCGCCGTCTCCCTGGACCCACCGCGGGCCGTCCCGCCGGGTCGGTGGGACCCCGCAGGGCGGATGGGGCACCGGCCCCCGCGGGTCTCGCGGGGGCCGCCGCCCGGGCCGTCAGCCGCTCTTGCGGCGGAACTGGCGCTGGTGGTCGGCGCGCTCGTGGACGCCCTTCACCTTGGAGCCCGCGCCGCCCCCGTTCCCGCCGCGGTTCGAGGCCGCGGTGCGCTTGCGTTCCAGGGCCTCCCGGAACCTGCGCTTCACCTCGTCCTCGCCGTCGCCGGTGTCGCGTTCGTTCGAGTCGGCCATGTGGACCTCCACCTCTCGTAGTGCGGTACCAAGCCTCGCACGTCCCGGGACCGCCCGCCGCCCCGGCCCGGCCGCGGGCCCGATCCGATCATCGTCGTTTAGCCCCCGTCCTCGGGGAAGGTCCGGTGGCAGAGAGGAGGACGTCATGGCTGATCAGAGCAACAAGCAGGGCCCCAAGCTCGACGACGAGATCCAGCACGAGACGGAGGGGATGGTCCGGGGCGGCCATCCGACCCACGCCGAGGAGTGGAAGGAGCCCGAACCGGCGTCATCGGCGTCCACGTGGGACCCCGTGACCGACGACCCGGTCGCGACCGGCGGCGCGCGGCAGGAGGGCTCGCCCCCGGGGATGTCGCCGGACGACGTGGAGGGCCGCAGCGCCCTCGCCCGCGCCCTGGTGGGCGTCCACTACCCCGCGGGCCGGAGCGAGCTGCTGTCGGCGCTGCGCTCGGGGGACGTCTCGGAGGAGGCGGTGGCGGCGGCCGAGGCGCTGCCCGACCGCAGTTACGAGAACCTGGCCGACGTCGCCGAGGAGCTCGGCTACGGCCGCGAGAGCCGCCGCTTCTGACCCACGCGGTCCCGGTCCTGCCCGGTCCCGGGTTCGTGCGCCTGCGCGCGCCCGCGCTCATGGCCGTGCCCGTGGCCGTGCTCGGCGGGCGGCCCGCACCACCTCTCCAGCGCCTCGCGGATCTCCTGGGCGCGCCGCTCCGGCGCGGTCTCGTCGGTGGCCCACGCGATGTGGCCGTCGGGCCGGACGAGGGCGGTGGTGCGGGTCTGCCCGCCCGCCGGGACGCAGTGCACGCGCCCGGCCCAGTGGCGTTCCACCAGGTAGGTGACGGCCGGGTCGTTCGCCGCGACGACCAGCGCGAACCCGCCATCCCGCAGGGTCCGGTAGAGCCGCCCGCCGCCTCCGAGACGCACGTCCGGAGCGCGGCGGCCGGTCAGCCGGTGGGCCCCGGGCGGCGCGGGGTAGGAGATGGCCAGCCCGGAGACCAGCCCCGCCATCCGGCGGGCCACCGCCGGGACGCGGGTCGCCGCCCCCAGCAGGACGTCCCGGCCGAACCGCGCCGCGCGTCCCTCCAGCAGCACGCCGCGCAGCAGCGCCCCGCTGCCGAGGACGACGCCGCGCCCCACCGGGAACCGTTCCTCGTGGTAGCTGTCGAGCAGCCAGGACGGCGCGTCCCCGCGCACTTGCGCGGCGAGCTTCCAGCCGAGGTTGGCGGCGTCCTGGAGGCCGGTGTTCATGCCCATCCCACCGATCGGGGAGTGCACGTGCGCGGCGTCCCCGGCGAGGAACACCCGGCCCACCCGGTAGCGGGGCACCTGCCGCTCGTCGCTGTGGAACCGCGACATCCAGCGCACGTCGCCCATGCCGTGGTCGGTGCCGAACACGCGCTGCAAGACCGCGCGCAGCTCCCCGAGGTCCACCGGTTCGGAGTCGGGCGCCTGGTGGGCGCGGTTCCAGCCGATCACCCGGTACCAGCCGTCGCCGAACGGGGCGACGAACGCGAACGCGTCCCCGGTCGACCCCACCGTCAGCGTCTCCGCCGGCGGATCGGCGAGCCGCACGTCCGCGAGCATCACCGACCGCAGCGCCGACTGGCCGGGGAACGGCACCCCGACCGCCTCGCGGACCGTGCTGCGCACGCCGTCCGCGCCCACGACGTACGCGGCCTCGACGACCTGCTCGCCGCCGTCCCCGCGGAAGCGGACCGCGGCGCCGTCGCCGTCCTGCCGGAGCCCGGTCACCTCCGCGCCGCGCACGATCCGCGCGCCCGCGTCCAGCGCCCGCCGCTCCAGGACGCGTTCGGTCTCGTACTGCGGTGTGACCAGAACGAACGGGAACCGGCCGGGTAGGCGCGACAGCTCGAGCCGCGCCCCGCCCGGAAGCCGCACCGCGCCGACCCGCCGCCCCGTCCGCAGCAGGTCGTCCGCGACGCCGCGCATCTCCAGGACCTCCAGCGTCCGCGCGTGGACGGCGAACGCGCGCGTCAGGTTCGGGACGTCCGCACGGCGCTCCAGCACCGTGCAGCCCACCCCGGCGGCGGCCAGGTCGCCGGCCAGCAGCAGCCCGGTCGGCCCGGCCCCGACGATCACCACGTTGTCGGCGCCCGTCATGGCGACACCTCTCTCCAGCGGAGTCCGGTGTCTCCGAGCCTTCCCCGGATCGTCCCGCCGTCACCGCCACAGGCCGATGCCAGACCGCGCCTTGACCACACACGGCCGCGAAAAGGGTCCGCCGGAACCTCCAGGCTCCAGCGGGCTCCCATGGTGCCGCCCGCACCGGGCGCCGGGCGGACCCGGCGCCCCGAACCGAGCCGC
>NZ_QURH01000847.1 GCF_003428695.1 Actinomadura logoneensis | reverse complement strand
GTCACCGCCACCACCTGCAGCGCCGAGTGCGTCGCCGGGACGCCGCCGAACGGCGCGTCCCGCGGCGCGCCGCGCGGCCCGACCCCGGCCAGCAGCGCGTACCCGACGGCCCCGGCGGTCGCGATCGGCGCGACCTCCCGGTTCCCGGGCATGACCATGCGGAACAGCTCGCCGAGCGCGATCAGCACCCCGAAGACCACCGCGATGTTCGGCTGCCGCAGCCCCGACGCCGCGACCTGCGTCAGCGCGCCGATGACCAGCAGCACCGCGGCCGACACCAGCAGCAGCTGGCCCGGATCGACCGCCTGCCAGGCCCGCCGCTCCGCCGGCTGCGCGGGCACGCGCCGCGCGGCCTCCTGTGAGGGGGCGCTCACCGGCGCCACGTCCGGCCGGGTCCGGACTCCCCTGCCGCGTCACCCGGCTCGGCGGAACGCCCGGCGGACGCGCCGCCGCCGGTCTCCTCCGGCCGTCCGGCCGACGACCCGCCCGCGGGCAGGCCGCCGGTGGACAGGTCTCCCGCGGCCACGCCGTTCGCGGACGTCCCGCCCGTGATCATTCCACCGGTGGTCATTCCACCCGTGGGCACGCCGTCCACGGGCGGGATGCCCACGCCCCGGGCGGGCGTGAGGCCGGGACCGGCGGGCGGCGGGGCGAGCAGCGGCGGGACGGGCTCGTCGCCCTCGACCCGGATGGGGGCGCTCGGGTCGTCGTGGTCCTGCTGGGTGGTCTCGACGACGTCGTCGTCCGGGGGCGGGGCCGGGGCGGGCGGCTCCCAGCCGTCCCGGTCCAGCGCGCGCAGGAACGCCTCGACCATCACCGGGTCGAAGTGGTCGTCCATGCCGCGGCGCAGCTCCGCGACGGCCTCCTCGATGCTGCGCGCCGCCCGGTAGGACCGGGTGGACGTCATGGAGTCGAACGCGTCCGCCACCGAGATGACCCGCGCGAACTCGGGGATCTCGTCCCCGGCCAGGCCCATGGGGTAGCCGCGTCCGTTCATCTTCTCGTGGTGGTGCATGATCCCGGCGAGCGCCTCGTCCAGGAAGCCGATCTCCCGGACGATCTCCAGCCCGCGCATCGGGTGCAGCTGCACGGCCGCGAACTCCTCCTCGGTGAGCTTGCCGGACTTGCGCAGCACCTTCGTCGGGACGCCGAGCTTGCCCACGTCGTGCAGCATCCCGGCGTACCGGATCGCCTCCACCCGGTCCGGCCGCATCCCGATCTCCTGCGCGATCATCACCGAGCCGCGCGACACCCGCTCGGAGTGCCCGCGGGTGTAGTAGTCCTTGGTCTCGACGGCCTGGCACAGCGCTGCCAGCGTCGCCGCGTGCGCCTGCCGCTGGTCGTGCGCCTGCTCGAACGCCCACCGCGCGATGAACAGCGGCAGCAGCACCAGGACGGCGGCGAAGGGTCCGACGCGCGGCCACAGCCCGGCGATGAGCAGCCCGAACACGCCGTACCCGAGGAACCCGACCACGACCGTGCCGGACTCGCGCGCCAGCTCGCCCGGCGCGGCCTGCCGGGACAGCACCAGGATGCCCGCGGTCAGCGCCATGTTCACGACCACGAACGTGGCCAGCGCGCCCAGGAACGGCGCGATCACGTGCTCGGCCCACGGTGCCTGCTGCGGCTCGAAGCGGTGTCCGCCGAGGACGGTGAAGACCGTCCCGGCGACGTACCCGCTGAGCGCGAACTGCGCGCCGTTGAACAGCCGCTTCACCGGCTGGAAGAAGCGCTGCCCGGTGACCAGCGCGCAGCCGCCGAGCAGCGCCGCGCCGGCCGCGCCCACCAGCACGACCGACGCCAGGCTCGCGGCGAAGCTCAGCGAGACCCTGGCGCTCGGGACGTTCAGCCGCGCGGGCGCGGAGTCGCAGACCAGGAACAGCAGGGCCAGCACGGCCAGCGTTCGCCAGTCCACCTCCGCGTAGGACGCCGTCCCGATGAGTCCGACCGCGAGGGCCACCACACCGCAGACGTACGCCCAGGCAGCCAGAGGTAGTCCACGCAATGCCGCCCCCTCCGGGAGTCGACGTCCCCGTCCCCCCGGCGGGGACGGAGGCCCGTGCGGGGGACGCCCCCCGCGACGGTACGCGGGCGCCGCCGGGGCCCGGGACGCGTCGGCGTCCCTAGGCCCAGGACACGCCCTTGGGCACCATCAGCGACGGCGCCTCGGCATGCCCGATCCGGCCGTTGCCGGCCCTCTGCGGAGTCGCACACATCGGCTCTCAGCCTCCCCCCGTGATCCGGGACTCACCCGGACCGCGGTCGCGGCCCGGATCCGCCCGGGTGAGCCCGCCACCGGCCCCTCGGGCGTGCACGCGCTCCCGTCGCTGTTTCCGGGCACAAGCCTAACGCGAGAGACCCAGGTCACACAGGCATGCCGGGAATCGTGAGCAAAGCGTGAACTATCTACCACGCAGCGTCGCCGATGGGCCCGAAACCCTCACCGCCAGTACACGCACACCGCACCTGCACGTGCACGTCTATAGCGCCGGTCATGCGCCCGTCCGCATCGCATGGTTCGGCCGCTCTCTTGGGGTGCCGCACGAGCACGCGGACGCCCGCAAGCGCGCACGGCCAAGGGGACAGCGCGGGCCGCGCACGGCGCGGGGCAAGGGGACGGCGCGGGACAAGGGGACGGCTCGGGGCAAGGGAACGGCGCCGGGGCGGGCGGCTCTTGCGGGGTTATCTCGTCCGGGCCCAGGCGACGGTGGCGGCCAGGCCGTCCGGGAGGGAGGTGCGGGGGCGCCAGCCGAGGGTCTCGGTGGTGCGGGACGCGTCGATCGCCATGGCCGGGAGGTCGCCGAGACGCGGCGGCGCGAACGCCGGGTCGTCGGGGGCGCCCGCGGCCCGCGCCACGAGGGTGTGCAGGTCGCGGTCCGTGGTCTGCAGGCCGGTGCCGACGTTGAGGCGCAGCCCGGACGCGCCGTCGCCGGTGGCGCGGGCGAACGCGTCCACGACGTCCAGGACGTAGACGTAGTCGCGGGTCTGCTTGCCGTCGCCGTAGACGCGGGTCGGCCGGCCCGCGAGCAGGGCGTCGGTGAAGATGGAGACGACCCCGGCCTCGCCCTCGGGCGTCTGCCGGGGGCCGTAGACGTTCGCCAGCGTCAGGATCGTGTGGTCGAGGCCGTGCAGGGCCGAGTACATGCCCGCGTACACCTCGCCCGCCACCTTGGACGCGGCGTACGGGGAGGCGGGGCGCAGCTCGGCGTCCGGCGGGACGGGCAGCCCGTCGGGGACGCCGTAGACGGCGCAGCTGGAGGTGAAGACGACCTTGCGGGCCCCGGCGAGCCGGGCGGCCTCCAGGACGTTGGCGGTGCCGACCACGTTGGTGCGGGCGTCGGCCAACGGGTCACCGACGCTCACCCGGACGCTGACCTGGGCGGCGAGATGGCAGACGACCTCGGGCCGGAAGGCGGCGACCCGGTCCGCGAGGGCCGGGTCGGCGACGTCCATCCGCCACAGCTCGATGGCGTCGTTGCCGTTGCGGCCGGTGGACAGGTCGTCCACCCCGGCCACCTCGTTGCCGTCGGCCAGAAGCCGATCTACCAGATGGGAGCCGATGAAACCGGCCGCGCCGGTGACCAGAACGCGCATTCCAGCACCCTACTCGGGTGCGGGTACCCCTCGGCGGCCTCGCCGGAGACGGGGAAGGGGCGCCGGGGGACGCGGCCAGAGACGCCGGGGATGCCGGAAACGCGGACGCCGGGAACGGGGACGCGGACGCCGGGAACGGGGACGGTCAGACGGAGCCGTCGGTCTGCTTCAGCTCGACGCAGATCTGCTCGATCCGGCCGAGCACCTTGGCGCGCAGGTCCTCGGGGGCGGCCTCGCACTCGCAGCCCTTCTTCACCAGGCGCTTCACGGCCTCCTCGAGGCCGTACTCGCGCAGGCAGGGCCCGCACTCGTCCAGGTGCTCGCGCACCTCGCCGCAGCCGCCCGCGTCGAGCTCTCCGTCCAGGTAGGTGTAGACCCGGGCGAGGACCTCGCTGCAGGAGGTCTCGTGGTGGTCGCCGCAGCTCATCGCTCATTCACCTTCCAGGGGCGGACACCGGTACGGTCCGGAAGGGGGGTCATTTCGACCCCTCCCCCGCGCGCGTCAGGCCACGATCCTGAGCGTAGTCCTCCAGCATGCCGCGCAGCTGGCGCCGGCCGCGGTGCAGCCGCGACATCACCGTGCCGATCGGAGTGCCCATGATGTCGGCGATCTCCTTGTAGGCGAACCCCTCGACATCGGCGAGGTAGACGGCGATCCGGAACTCCTCCGGCAGGTCCTGCAGGGCGCGCTTGACGTCGGAGTCGGGGAGGTGCTCCAGCGCCTCGGCCTCGGCCGACTTCAGGCCGGACGAGGTGTGCGACTCGGCGCGGGCGAGCTGCCAGTCCTCGATCTCCTCGGTCGCCGACTGCTGCGGCTGCCGCTGCTTCTTGCGGTAGGAGTTGATGAAGGTGTTGGTCAGGATGCGATACAGCCAGGCCTTGAGGTTCGTCCCCTCCTTGAACTGGTGGAAGGACGCGAACGCTTTCGCGAAGGTCTCCTGGACCAGGTCCTCGGCGTCCGCCGGGTTGCGCGTCATGCGCAGGGCGGCGGAGTACAACTGGTCCAAGAACGGGAGCACGTCGCGCTGGAAGCGCTGCTGACGCTCCTCGACGGTCTCTGTGGTGCCCGCTACCAGACCCACCCCCTCGGCTGTGGCGACGCCCCCCTTGGCGTCGTACTCCCCAGACGATATCGGGCCGGCGGCGCGCATCACGCCCCCGGGGGCCGAGCCCCGAGGCCGCGGCACGGTTTTACCGTTTCGTGCCCCGGCGACGGCTGTGGTCATCAAGCGCCCCTCCGTTGTACTACTGTGCCTCGCTCCGCGACGCGTGCGGACCGTCATGGTGCGTGACAACGCACGGATGGTCGGTTCGATTCCCCTACCGGGGGTGACGCGGGGAACAAGTTTCCGGACGGTTCGGATCACCTTCCCCCGGCCTGCACGGAGGGTGATGTCCGGGGCCGGCGGGGAAGAAAGCTCATACACGGCGAGAACAGGAGCAAAGCGTTGCTACCGGTGCCGGCGCAGCCTCCAGAACCCACCATCGCCAGTCTTCGCGAGGCCCCCGGCGCCTCGGGGGAGGCCGACGGCGATGCCCTCGGCCCCTACTGGACGTTCTACTGGGCGGTGGCCGCCGCCCAACTCGCCCGGTGGCTCCCCCGCAGACCCGCGCGCGTGCTGGACCTGTCGGGCGGCGGGGGCCGCTTCGCCCGGCAGGCCGCCCGGTCCGGGCACACCGTCCTGGAGGTCCTGGACCGTCCGCCGGGCGTCCCCGCGCCGGCCCTCCCGGCGGACGACCTCCTCGGCGGCGGGCGCGTCCCGGTGAACGGACGCGGGCGGGGCGGCATCGCGCCGG
>NZ_QURH01000846.1 GCF_003428695.1 Actinomadura logoneensis | reverse complement strand
GGCGTCCGCCGCGCCCGCCTCCGCCCCGGTCCGCGCCCCGGCGGGACGCCGGACGGTGCGTTCGCGCCGGTCGGCGTGGGCGCGGACGGAAACGGAGATCACCGGACGTCGTACGCTTATGCCGACACGGGCGGACCTGAGGAGAAGACCAGCGTGGCCAAACCAGTGATCGTGACCGTGGACGACGACCCGGGCGTGTCCCGGGCCGTGGCCCGGGACCTGCGCCGCCGCTACGCGGAGTCGTACCGGGTGCTGCGGGCCGAGTCGGGCCCGCAGGCGCTGGAGGCGCTGCGCGAGCTGAAGCTGCGCGGGGACGACACCGCGGTGCTCGTCGCCGACCACCGGATGCCCGACATGACCGGCGTGGAGTTCCTCGAGGAGGCGATGGACCTCTACCCCTTCGCCCGCCGCGTCCTGCTCACCGCCTACGCCGACACCGACGCCGCGATCCGCGCGATCAACGTCGTGGACCTGGACCACTACCTGCTCAAGCCGTGGGACCCGCCGGAGGAGAAGTTCTACCCGGTGATCGACGCGCAGCTGGAGGCGTGGCGGCGCACCGACCGGCGGCGGCCCGGCGAGCTGCGGGTCGTGGGCCACCGCTGGTCCGAGCGGTCCTACCAGGTGCGCGACTTCCTGGCCCGCAACCAGGTGCCCTACACGTGGCTGCTGGACACCGCCCCCGAGGCGGTCGAGCTGCTCAAGGCGGCGGGCGACCCGGAGCTGCCGCTGGTCGTGACCGCCGACGGGACCACGCTCAGCGCGCCCACCGACACCGAGCTGGCCGCCGTGGTCGGGCTGACCACCGCGCCCGGCGCGGACTTCTACGACCTGGTCGTGGTCGGCGGCGGCCCGGCCGGGCTCGGCGCGGCGGTGTACGGCGCGTCCGAGGGCCTCAACACCGTGCTGATCGAGCGGCACGCGTCCGGCGGGCAGGCCGGGCAGAGCTCCCGGATCGAGAACTACCTCGGCTTCCCCGACGGGGTGTCCGGGGCGCAGCTCGCCGACCGGGCCCGCCGCCAGGCCGTCCGCTTCGGCGCGGAACTGATCACCACCGGCGAGGTCACCGGGATCGCCGCGCACGGCCGGGCCCGGGTCGTCACGCAGGCGGACGGCACGACCGTCGCCGCGCACGCGGTCATCCTCGCCACCGGCGTCTCCTACCGGCGGCTGGACGCGCCCGGCCTGGACGACCTGGTCGGACGCGGCGTGTACTACGGCGCGGCGACGGCCGAGACGCCGAGCTGCGCGGGCGAGGAGGTCTACGTCGTCGGCGGCGCGAACTCGGCGGGCCAGGCGGCGGTGAACCTCGCCAAGGTCGCCCGCCGCGTGCACATCCTGATCCGCGGCGAGGGCCTGGAACGGTCGATGTCGCACTACCTCATCGAGCAGATCGCCGGGATCGCCAACATCGAGGTGCACCCGAACACCGTCGTCACCGGGGGCCGCGGCGACGACCGGCTCGAACGGCTCGTCCTGGCCGGGCCGGACGGCGAGCGGACCGTCCACACGCACTGGCTGTTCGTCTTCATCGGCGCCGAACCGGGCACCGACTGGCTGGACGGGGTGGTCGAGCGCGACGAGCACGGCTTCGTCCTCACCGGCCCCGACCTGGTCACCGACGGCCGCCGCCCGGCCGACTGGGAGCCGAACCGCCAGCCGTACCACCTGGAGACGAGCATGCCGGGCGTGTTCGCCGCCGGGGACGTCCGGGCCGGGTCGATGAAGCGCGTCGCCTCGGCCGTCGGGGACGGCGCGATGGCCGTCGCGCTCGTCCACCGCTACCTCGAACAGGCCTGACCGGGAGCGGCGTCCGCTACGCGCAGCCCTCGAACTGCGGGACGGCGACCACCGACATGTCCAGGCCGGAGCCGCCGAACCAGCGGCCCATGGACCTCGCCATCGTGCCGTCCTGGTACATCCGGGTGATCGCCTTGTTGACGGCCTCGCAGCCGTCCGGGTCGCCCGGCCGCATGCCGATGCCGGTGGGCTGCTCCCCGAAGCGGGCGCCGAGCAGCCGGAACGGCGCGCCCGGCTGGTTGCGCAGCCCGGCGAGGATGGTGTCGTTGGTGGTGATCGCGTCGATCCGGCCGTCCCGGAGCATCGCGGTGCACTGCGCGTACCCGTCGGTCTGCACCGGCACGGCGGGGACGCGCAGCCCCTTGACGACCAGGTCGGCCGCGCCCGCCCCCCTGACCGCGCAGATCGGACGCCCGGCGAGGTCGTGCACGTTCCTGATGCGCCGCTCGTCCGAGCGGACGAGGATGTCCTGGTAGGTCGGCACGTACGGCCCGGCGAAGGTGATCCGCGTCTTCCAGTCGGCCCGGACCCAGTACGTGAGGATCATGTCCACGCTCCTGTCCCTCAACAGGAGCCGTTCGCGGTCGGCGGCCGGGGCCGCGACGATCCGGACGTGCTTTCCGAGCGCCTTCGCGACATAGGTCGCGACGTCCACGTCCAGGCCCTCGAACGTGCCGTCCCCCTTGCGCATGCCGATCCCGGGCAGGTCCGGCCGCACCCCGGCGACGAGGGTCCTCTTCGCCAGCAGACCGGACTCCGCCCGCACGTAGGGCAGGCAGCCGGTCGCGGCGGTGGTCGCCGCCAGCCACGCCGCGAGTCCCGGCGTGATCATCCTCCGCATGGCGCGCACGCTAGCAACGCCGTCGGCTTTGTATCGGAGGATCGACCACAAAAGGCCGACATCATCTGCTCGGTGCGGCCCGCTCGGGATGGTCGTTCGCGCATCCCGAGCCGACGTGAGGCCGCCCGCCTGTTCCTCCGGTTCAGCGGGTACGGCGGAGCGCGGTGTACTGGAGGGCCGCGAAACCGCCGACCACGATCGCCTGCAGCACCGCCCACACGGCGCCGACGGTGGTCAGCGAGAACCAGCCCACGACCACGGTGACGACGCTCAGCACCGTCCACAGCGCGTTCGCCTCGACCACGGCGGTCGCGGCGCCGCGCCGGGGACGGGCGGGCATGGAGATCGCCCACACCGCGGCGGCGTACAGCAGGAGGAAGGCGCCCAGTTCCCGTCCCGCGGTGGCGCCCAGGCCGAGCAGGTCGTCGAGCGGAGCGGCCAGAGCGAGGTAGAGCAGGCCGTTGGCGCCGGTCACGATCGCGTCGGCACGCAGTGCCAGGCGCAGCAGGCGGTTGCCGTCGGAGAACAGGCCGGCGGGGGTGCGCGTCGTGGCTGCCGTGGTCATCGGAGTCCTCTTTTCCCTGGAGTTCCTTGCCTGACGACCACGACGTTAGGGACGGCGGATAGCCGACGCGATTACCTGGGACGTAGCCGAGCCGGGGTCCGACCTGCCGAGACCCGCCCGCGGGACCTTCGACTACGCTGCTCTGGTTTTCGATACTTGGAGCGGTGACCATGGATGGTCGAGGAGAAGACATGACGGCCGTCGAGCCCGCCGAACTGGGCCGCCTGTTCCTGTTCGAGGACCTGGACGACGAGAAGCTGGCGTGGCTCGCGGCCTACGGCTGCGAGCGCGCCTACGCCGAGGGCGAGACGATCTGCGCCCAGGGCGACCCGGCCGAGTTCCTGTACGTCCTGCTGGACGGCGAGGTCGCGATCGTCCAGCAGGTCCGCGACCACGCGGTGGAGATGACCCGGTCGGCGAACCCCGGCGTGTACGGCGGCGCCGTCCAGGCGTACATCGGCGACCGGATCGAGCAGCGGTACGCGCACACGCTGCGCGCGCTGCGCCCGTCCCGCATGTTCGAACTGCCCGCGCGCAAGTTCGGCAAGGCCGTCCGCTCCTGGTTCCCGATGGCGACCCACCTGCTGGAGGGCGTGTTCTTCGGGATGAACAACGCCCGGCGGCTGGTGGACCAGCGCGAGCGGCTGACCGCGCTCGGCACCATCACCGCCGGGCTCACCCACGAGCTGAACAACCCGGCCGCGGCGGCGGCGCGCGCCGCGTCCGAGCTGGGCGACCGGCTCGTCGGCGCGCAGAAGCGGCTGGTGGAGCTGGCGTCCGGCGGCGTGGACTGCGAGCACATCGCCCGGCTCGTCGCGCTGCACGACCGCCTCGTCGGCGCCGGGCACCGGCAGCCCGCGCGCGACCCGATCGCCGTCAGCGACGCCGAGGACGAGCTCGGCGACTGGCTGGACGAGCACGGCGTCGACGACGCCTGGGACCTCGCGCCCGCGCTGGTCGCCGCGGGCATCGGGGTGGACGAGGCCGAGCGCGTCGCCGAGATCGCGGGCGACCGCCTCGGCGTCGCGATGGCCTGGCTCACCGAGACCCTGGAGGTCGCGCAGCTCCAGGCGGAGATCTCCGAGGCGACCACCCGGATCACCGGCCTGCTGGACTCGGCCCGCCAGTACTCCCAGCTCGACCGCGCCCCGTACCAGAGCGTCGACCTGCGGACGCTGCTCGACAGCACCCTCACCATGCTGAAGCGCAAGTTCCCGCCGGACGTGCGCGTGCGCAGGGACTACGCGCCCGACCTGCCGCCCGTCCCGGTGTTCGCGGCGGAGCTGAACCAGGTCTGGACGAACCTGATCGTCAACGCGCTGGACGCGATGGACGGATCGGGCGCCCTCACCGTCCGGACGTTCCGCGACAACGGCCAGGCCGTCGTGGAGATCGCCGACACCGGCGGCGGCATCCCCGAGCAGAACCTCGACCGGATCTTCACCCCGTTCTTCACGACCAAGCCGGTCGGCCAGGGCACCGGCCTCGGTCTGGACATCTCCTGGCGGATCGTGGTCGACCGGCACGGCGGCGACATCCAGGTCGCCTCGGCGCCGGGCGACACCCGCTTCCAGGTGCGGCTGCCCCTCACCCCCACCGCCGCGCCGTCCGCCGAGGACGACCGGCACCCGTCCGCCGAGGACGACTGAACACGCGTCCGCCTCCGGCTCCGGCGTTCGGGAGGCGGAGGCGGACGCGGACGTCAGTCGTCGTGGCCGAACGCGAGGGCGTGGCCGGGGCCTGAATCGCGGTACACGTCGCCGTGCCCCCAGCTCAGGACCTCGAACCGGACCTGGACGGCGTGCTCGCGGCGTCCGGTGAGCTCCCGCATCATCTCCTCGGACAGGTCGAGGATGGCGGGGACGTCGTGCTGCGCGACCGCCCAGCCGGCGGGGCCGAAGTCCTCGACGACCCCGGTGGCCCGCCGCCCCCGGTAGGCGACCCGGACGCGGGTGCCGAGCGGCCAGTAGGGGCTCGCGACCGTCCGGAACGACATGCGCGCGCCGCGCGCGGTGTCCCGGTCCCAGAAGGACGTGGCGGTCGCCGTCCCGGACGGTAACCGGGACCGGCGCCGAGCCGGGGACGCGGGCGGGACGGCGGACCGGCGGCCCCTCGGTCCCGGCGTCCGTCCGCGCCCGGACGCCGGGACCGGGGAAGCGACCGGCGGAGC
>NZ_QURH01000851.1 GCF_003428695.1 Actinomadura logoneensis | reverse complement strand
GGTGCAGCGCGGCGAGCGCGAGCGGCAGCGCCACGGCCGCGCCGACCAGGGCGTGCGCCGCGCCGACGCCGCGGATCCCGTCCGCCCGCACGCCCGCGACCAGGGCGGGGACGAGCACGACGACCCACGCGAGGTTCAGCCACATGGTGGCGCGGGTGCGGCCGGCCGCGGTGAGGACGTCGAAGGTCAGCGAGGTGATCATCCGGACGGCCATGAGGATCGCCAGGAACCCCAGCACGACCGCGCCGGGCGTCCAGCGGGCGCCGTACAGGAAGGCCAGCAGCGGCTCGGCGAGCGTGGCGAGCAGCACCGCCGCCGGGAACACGAACGCCAGCAGCAGCGGCAGGCTGCGCCGGACGCCGTCGGACAGCGAGTCGGGGTCGTCGCGCTCGGCGAGCCGGGAGAACGCGGCTGTGGAGACGTACCGGATCGCCTGCCCGATCAGCGTCGGCACCCAGCTCGAGACGTTGAACGCGATCATGTAGTAGCCGATGGCGACCGTTCCGAGGACGTGCCCGACGATCACGTAGTCGGCGTTGAGCAGCACGGACTCGATGCCGAGGGACGCGGCGAGCGGCAGTCCGAAGCGCAGCAGCCGCCCGGCGACCGCCCGGTCGAAGCCACCTCCGGACGGGACGTCCGCCCATCGCAGGATCAGCGCGCCCGCGACGGCGGACGCGACGACCTGTCCCCACACGAAGCTGTAGGGGCCGAAGTCCGCCAGGGCCAGCACGACCGCGACGGGCGCCTGGCACACCAGTCCCGCGAGGTTCGCCTTGACGATCGTGTCCTGCCTGAACGCGCGCATGAGGGAACCGCTGCGGACGGCCGTGATCCCGTCCACGACCACCACGACGCACAGCAACCGGATCGGCCCTGTGGCGGCGTCGCTGTGCGCGAGGTGCGCGTAGTACGGGGCCGCGAACCAGCACGCCACATAGACCAGCGCGCTGGAGGCGAACGCGAGCACGGTCGCCGTACGGGCCATCTCTTCGAGCTTGCCGCGCCATTGCACGACGGCCGCGATGATGCCCGCGTCGTTCACGTGAATGAGGAAGGCCCAGGCCGCGAGCGCGATGGCGAAGACGCCGAAGTCCTTGGGGGCGAGCAGTCGCGCGAGCACGAGGTTGAGCGCGAACGACCCGGCCTTCGTCCCGACGGTCCCCAGCAGGCTCCAGCTCAGCCCACGACGGGTCTTGGCGCCCAGCGACCGCTCGGCCGCCTGGCCGTCCTGGCCCCCGCCGCCTTGGCCGTCGTGGCCCTTTGGGCCTTCCTTCAGTTCGTCGCTCAAGGCGCGTCCTGGACGCGTTCCAGCCAGATCTCCCGCCAGAAGGGGACGAACTCGCGCGGGCAGTTGAAGTTGTAGGCGCCCTCGCAGACCAGGCCCTCCAGGATGATGCAGGGCGTCTTCATGGTGAGCAGCCGTCCGGTGCTCTCGTCGATGACCTTCTCCACCCGCGCGCGCACGCGAGCCGTCTTGCCGCAGTGCCGGGCCATCTCGTTCTCGAAGCCCATGCCGCGGTTCAGCAGGTCCTTGTTGAGCGTCTTGATGATCTCGTCACGCGGTTTGACCCTGACGAGCTCTCCCGGCTTGAGGTCGAGGGACTCCACGGGTGTCCGGCCATCCAAGGCGCCCTCGAACAGCGCCCAGCGCAGCCCGTTGTTGATGAGGAGCGGCTTCGGCAGACGCGCGCGCGTGATGTCCTGGTACCGGTTGTAGCCGCCGATGAGGAACGCCCTGACGGACTCGCCGACCGTGTTGTTGCCGGTCCGGACGTCCTCGACGAACTGGCCGACGTTCTTTACCCCCACGCGCTCGGGCGCTGCGCGCAGCAGCTCGGTGGCCTGACAGGAGTAAAGAACCTCGCCATCGGTGTCGGTGTCCTTGCGCGTGTTCACCTCAAGCAGCGGGAGCAACTTGCGCATGCCCTCGTCCTGCTCGGCGGGCACGGGCTCCGGAGCGGGGCCGGGGCCGACGCGCTTGAGCCAGGCGCCCTTCCAGTACAGCGAGCACGCCGTCTGGCAGCCGCCATGGGACGAGCCGTCGCAGCGCGCTCCGGCGAGGTGGAAGGCGTCCTCCATGCGGCGCATACCGGAACGGCTGATGGTGTCGCAGAGCTTGTGCGCCACCTTGTGGACGGTCATCCGCCGGCCGCAGTACGCCAGCATCTCCGGCATGAACGGCAGGCCGTCCAGCTCGCCCCGCTCGTCGAGCGTCGCGAGGATCTCCTCCGCGCCGAGCACCTCGACGACGTCACCGACCCGCAGTCCGGTGCCGGACCCGCGTCCGGGCCCCTTCTCGGGCCGGGCCTTCAGCTCGGTCATGGTTCCAACTCCTTGAGGAGTCCGGCGTCGCGCAGGGCGTCGGCCGCGTCGGCGACGGCCGCGAACGGCAGGTCGGATCGGGCGGCGATGTCGAGGAGGCTGTGCCCTCCGTCCGAGAGGTTCAGCACCCACAGCATCGCCATCTGGGTCTGCTTGGTGTCGCTGCGTCCGCCGAGGGACGCGTACAGTCCGCGGCGTCCCAGCTGGGGTTCGCCATAGGGGCTGAGGTTCAGGTACGTGCGGTCGCGCTCCAGCACCTGGACGGCGTCCCAGAGCTTGTCGAGCGTGTCGCCCATCGCGGCGGGGGAGACGAACGCGGGATCGTCGCCGGACGTGTGGTACTCGGGATATCCGGCGTACGGCGTCCGCGTCAGCGAGCCCACCGGAAGATCAAAACCGGGGGAGCAGTACTGGCGTTCGTCGTAGCCGTAGGGGGAGAAGTCGAGAATCGTGTGCGGACGATCCCGGAGCACATGCTCGAAGGCCCGGTCCACGGACGCGTCGCCCCGGCGGCTCCGCTTGTAATGGATCTGCCCCGGGTCTCCCGCGCACGCGAGGGTCAGACCGTGAGCAACGGCGTCCACCCGTGAACGGTTGCGGGCGAGCCAGGTGATGGCCCCGATGGTCCCCGGCGCGAAAATGAAACGGAAGGTGTGTCGGGGTTCATGGAGCCGCTGCGCCAAGGCGACGGCCACCGCGATACCGGCCAGGTTGTCGTTCGCCAGGGACGGATGGCAAACATGGCAGGAGATCAGCACTTCCCTGTCGGTGGCTCCGGGAATGACGGCCTCGCCATAAGTGAGGTGACCGTCCGCCAAGGTCGAGTCGATGAAGACCTCGAACGGGCCGTCCCCCATGGACGCACGGGTCTCCTCGCTCAGGCAGAAACCCCA
The DNA here is from genome assembly GCF_003428695.1 of Actinomadura logoneensis. GTDB lineage: Bacteria > Actinomycetota > Actinomycetes > Streptosporangiales > Streptosporangiaceae > Spirillospora > Spirillospora logoneensis. The sequence continues at coordinate 2,158 of NZ_QURH01000851.1, read as the reverse complement.
CGTCTCGGCGTAGTAGCTCGTCCTGTACGGGACCAGGGACGGCTGGTCAGGAAGCGTGTGCAGGTGCGGCGCCAAGGCGTCCATCGTCATCGTCGCGTGCACCGGGGCGCTGTAACCCACGACGTGCAGGTTCAGTGCCCGGAAGTCGACGACGCGCTCACCTGTCGCAACGTCCTTGATGTAGGCGTCACGGATGTTCCACTCGCGGGGGACCGTCCAGTCCAGCACATCCGTGCCGGTCGGCACCTCGTGCGCGCGCAAGGACGGCAGGTACTCCCCCACGATGTCGAGCGTCTGCCGGACACCGTCCCCGGTGATGCTCCGGCACAGCGGATACAGCCGCCGCACCAGAGCGTGCATCTCGTCCGGTGTCATGGGCGCGTGTCCCGGAAGTCACCGTCGAGCGTCCCGGCCTCCTGGCGGTCGGCGAGCCGGGCGAGGCGGGTGAAGCGCCGGTCGAACGTCTCCTGGGTCAGCCCGTACTCGCGGTACGCCGTGGCCAGCTCCCTGGCGCCGTCCGCGACGGACCAGGCGCAGTCGAATCCGGGGAGCGCCGCTCGTATGCGCGCGAAGTCGACCCTGTAGGACCGGGGGTCCCCGCCCGTCTCCCCAGTGATGACCAGTTCCGCATCCGGAACCGCGTCTTTCACGTGCTCGGCGATCTGCGCGACCTGAAGGTTGTTGCGCTCGGTCCCCACGTTGAACGCCTTAGCGTGGACGGCCTCGCGCGGCGCGTCCAGGACGGCGGCGAACGCGGCGGCGATATCGCGCGCGTGCACGAGCGGGCGCCACGGCGTCCCGTCCGACATCACCTTCACCACGCCGGACAGCAGCGCGTGCCCGACGAGGTTGTTGAGGACGATGTCGGCGCGCAGCCGTGGCGAGAACCCGAACGCGGTCGCGTTGCGCAGCGAGACGGGCGAGAAGTCGTCGTCGGCGAGGGCGAAGATGTCGTCCTCGACCCGCACCTTCGACTCGGCGTACGGCGTGACGGGACGCAGCGGGGCGTCCTCGTCCACCAGCTCCTCGCCGCTCGCGCCGTACACCGAGCACGTCGAGGCGTACAGGAAGCGCCGCACCCCGGCATCGCGCGCGAGCCGCGCCAGCCGGGACGCCGCGCCGTGGTTGATGTCGTAGGTGATCTCCGGGCGCAGCGACCCCAGCGGGTCGTTCGACAGCGCCGCGAGATGCACCACCGCGTCGAAGCCGGCGAGCGCCCCGGCCGCCACGTCGCGGAGGTCGACCGCGAGTGCGGGCGGGTCGTCCGGGGACGGCCCGAGCACGCAGTCGGCGAACAGCCCGGAGTCCAGACCGGTGACCTCGTGCCCGGCCGCGGTCAGGACGGGCGCCATGACCGTCCCGAGGTACCCCTGGTGGCCGGTGAGCAGGACGCGCAAAGCAGCTCCTCAGAATCGGAGGGTGAGTTTGCTGGAGTGGAAGCCCTCGGCGTAGCGGTCGCCCGCCTGCACCCCGCGCACGCGCGCGAGGCCGCGGAACGTCTCGTCGTCGAACCAGGTGCGGTCGTGCTGCGACGGGTAGCAGCGGCGCAGCAGTTCGATCTTCTCGGTGACCACGGGCTCGGCCAGCGGCACGAACACCCCGGGCTGCAGGAGGTCCGACTCCCACTTGAGGATCTCGTAGCCGAGCGTCATGTGGTCGCGGAACACGGTCGGGACGAGCTTGGCCAGGCCCCGGTGGTCCTGGTGGGCGTCGGTGGCGCACGGCGCGAGGATCAGATCCGGATCGCAGCCGCGCCGTATCTCCTCCAGCGCCTCCTTGGTGCGCTCCCAGTAGGCGGGCAGCCGGCCGTCCGGCATGTCGAGGACGGCCACCTCCAGCCGCGCCTTCGGACAGAACGCGTCCAGCGCCTCCCGCTCCTCGGCCTCGCGGACCGTCCCGGCGCCCGACAGGATCAGCGCCCGCACGCTCAGCCCGGGGTTGGCGCGGCACAGCTGCAGCAGCGTCCCGCCCGCCCCGATCGGCACGTCGTCGCAGTGCGCCCCGAGCAGCAGGATCTCCGAGCAGTGCCCCGGCGTCAGTCTGATCATTCTCTCCTCGTCCCGGTCACCGCCGCCGCCCCCCGGCCGCGGCCGCGTCCGACCGGCCGCGCCCCGCCCCGGGCCCGTCCGGTTCCTGCACCCTCCGCGGCCCGCCCGGG
>NZ_QURH01000848.1 GCF_003428695.1 Actinomadura logoneensis | reverse complement strand
GGCGGGGGGCGGTGCGAGGGGGTGGGGTCTCCGGATTTCGCTGTGTTTGCCGGGCGTTTGCGGGGTTATCGGTGGGGGCGACGGATTGGCGATCTTGAATTCGTGGTGGGGGTTGTAGCGGGGGCGGGAGCGGATTGCTCTCGGGGTGGACGTTCGAGGGGAGCCGAGGCGGGGAAGGGGTCGGGAGGTTTGCCGGAGAAGTACTGATCTCGGGGTGAATGGCCGGATCGGGCCACGGTCTTGACTGGGGGCAGCGGGGAGCGGGGTGGAAAAGTGTGGGGTTTGCGTGGTGTGACGGACGAAACGTGCGCGCGAGGAGTAAAGACAGCGGCGGTTGGATAGATCCATCATGACGGTCTGTTGAGCGGGGGGTGAGGGTCCGTGGAGCGCGCGAGGGGGCGAGCACGGGTGTTTCGTCCCGGTTTCGGGGTCCGCTGTAATGGGCATTTCGGTCGTAACGGAATGACGGGGGTCATCCGAGCACCGGGATCCAGGGGGAGGTGAGGGCGTCGAGCGCGGTACTGCTGCCACACGCTCCGTCCAGCGTCGCGGTCGCGCGCAGGCGCCTCGGCTCGGAGCTGGGGGCCTCGGGCGTCGACGAGTCGGTCGTCGACGACGCGAGTGTGATCGTGAGCGAGCTCATCAGCAACGCCCTGCGCCACGCGCGCCCGCTGCCGTCGGGGCAGGTCCGGGTCACCTGGACGAGGCGCGGCGACATCATCGAGATAGCGGTGAGTGACGGCGGCGCCACCACCGAGCCCCGGCGCGGGCCGGGCACGCTCTCGTCGCTCGGCGGACGCGGACTCGGGATAGTGGAGACGCTCGCCGAGGGCTGGGGCGTCCGGCACGAGGACGGCGCGACCACCGTGTGGGCCCAGCTCTACGCGCCCCGCGTCGGCACCGAGCACCGGGTCACGGCGGGCATGCTGCCGGACCTCATCGAGATCGTCGACATGTCGGAGCCCCTGCGGGGGGCGGACGCGGACGGCCCCGGAGCGGTTCGGGTAAGTCGGGCGTACCCCGGCTAGTCGGACCGCCACTTCACTGTGTAGGGTCCTCTCAAGCTCGGGCGCTGTCGTGCCCCCGTCGACACCGCCCGAGCTATCCACGTCCGGCCCCCGGGTCCGTCCCGGGGGCCGTTCCCGTTCAGGCGGCCGGGGGCTCGTCGCGCAGGATCGGGCAGGACATGCAGCGCGGGCCGCCCCGTCCGGTGCCCAGCTCGGTTCCCGTGATGCGGATGACCTCGATGCCCGCGGCCTCCAGCTGGGCGTTGGTCTCCACGTTGCGCTCGTAGGCGACACAGACGCGTGGCGCCAGCGCGAGGGTGTTGTTGCCGTCGTCCCACTGCTCGCGCTCGGCGGTCACCGGGTCGAGGCCGGTGTCGATGACCTTGAGCCGGTCCAGCCCCATCGCCTCGGCCGCCGCGTCCAGGAAGAGGCGGGGGCCGGACACCTTCAGGTCGCCGTTCGACGCCGTGACCGTGAACGCCTCCAGGGCGTAGGCGACCGGCGGGTACATGACCACGGTGTCCGCGTCCACCATCGTGCAGACGGTGTCCAGGTGCATGGTCGCGCGCTCCTGCGCGATCGGGACGGCCAGGACGGTGTGCGCGAGCCCGGCCGCGAACACCTGGCGGGCCAGCCGCTCGACGCCCGCCGGGGTCGTCCGCTCGCCGGTGCCGACGGCCACGACGCCCGGGGCGAGCAGCATGACGTCGCCGCCCTCGACGTGCTCCATGGACGGGTCGTAGATCGGCTCGACGCCCGCGAACCGCGGGTGGTGCCGGTAGATCAGCCCCGTCAGCGCGGACTCGTTGCGGCGCGCGGGCATCGCGAAGCTGGTCAGCGCCACGCGGTCCCCCACCCAGGCGCTGGAGTCGCGGGTGAACAGCAGGCCGGGGAGCGGATCGACGATGAAGTCGAGCTCGTCCATGAGCCGGTAGACCAGGCCGTGGGCGCTCTTCAGCTCCTCGTGCGCGAGGCCCGCGACCAGCGTGTGCGCCAGGTCCTCGGGGTGCAGGTCGCGGAGGTGCCCCTCGACCACCCGGCGGAGCTGGTCGCCCCAGCGCTTGTCGTCGATCACCTGCGCGATCGCCTCGTCCCGCGCGGCCTCGAACTCCAGGGCGTCCTGCAGGAGTTCGGACACGTACAGGACCTCGACGTCGCGGTCGCGGAGGGCCTGGGCGAACGCGTCGTGCTCCTCCTGCGCGCGGCCCACCCAGGGGATCGCGTCGAACAGCAGCTTGGCGCTGTTGCGCGGGGTGAGCCTTTTGAGCTCCGCCCCGGGACGGTGCAGCAGGACGGTTCGTAGCCGTCCGACCTCACTGGTGACCCGGTGTCTGTTCGTCGTCTGCGTCACCTTTCGCAGTCTATGCGCGCATGATCGGCCCGCTCGGTCCCGGTCCGTCCTCCGTCGCGGATCGCCTGGGGCGGGGGCGAATCCGCAATAAACCAGTCGCCTTCGGCGGGGACGGTCCGTACGCTCGGGGACATGATCCTGGCGGCCGGCACCTCGAAGCTCGCGGACTCCGGTCCGCTGAGCTCGGTGCCGGCCGTCCTCCCCCTCGACGGCGGCGTCCGAGGCTGACCCCTCTCCGTGCCACCCCGGAGAACCAGCGGAGAGGGGTGGTCACTCGGCGCACGCGGCATGACGTCCGTGCGCGGGTTCTCACCATGCGAGTGAGAACGGACGAAGACCATGGCCAAGGAGCTTTACGAGCGCGCCAAGCCGCACCTGAACATCGGCACGATGGGGCACGTCGACCACGGCAAGACCACTCTGACCGCGGCGATCACCCGGGTGCTGGCCGACCGCGGACTGGCGTCCGCCGTGCCGTTCGAGGGGATCGACCGGGCCCCGGAGGAGCGGGACCGCGGGATCACCATCAACATCGCGCACGTCCAGTACGAGACCGCGACCAGGCACTATGCCCACGTCGACATGCCCGGCCACGCCGACTACGTCAAGAACATGATCACGGGGGCGGCGCAGATCGACGGCGCCGTGCTGGTGGTGTCGGCACTGGACGGGGCGATGCCGCAGACGCGCGAGCACATCGTGCTGGCGCGGCAGGTCGGCGTCCGGCACATCGTCGTCGCGCTGAACAAGGCGGACGCGGTGGAGGACGCGGAGCTGCTCGACCTGGTCGAGCTGGAGATCCGCGACCTGCTGTCGGAGTACGGGTTCCCCGGTGAGGAGGTCCCGATCGTCCGGGTGTCCGGGCTGCGGGCGCTGGAGGGCGACCCGTACTGGACGGCCCGGATCGGCGACCTGCTCGACGCGGTCGACGCGTACGTCCCGGTGCCGGAGCGGGTGCTCGACCGGCCGTTCCTGCTGCCGGTCGAGAACGTGCTGACGATCACCGGGCGCGGGACGGTGGTGACCGGCGTGGTCGCCCAGGGCGCGCTGCGGCTCGGGGACGCGGTCGAGGTCGTCGGGTTCGGCGACACCTTCGGGACGGTCGCGACCGGTCTGGAGACCTTCGGGCGGACCATGGACCGGGCCGAGGCCGGGGACAACGCGGCGGTGCTGCTGCGCGGCGTCCGCCGCGACCAGATCCGGCGCGGCCAGGTCGTCGCCGCGCCCGGCTCGATCCGGCCGCACGGCCGGTTCCGGGCGCGGGTGCGGGTGCTCACGGCGGCCGAGGGCGGCCGGAGCGGGCCGTTCTTCCACGGTTACCGGCCGCAGTTCCACTTCCGGACCACCGACGTGGTGGGCGGGGTGGACCTCGGCGGCGAGGGCATGATGGCGCTGCCCGGCGACTCGGTCGAGATGACCGTCGAGCTGGGGCGTCCGGTCGCGATGGCCGAGGGCCTCGGCTTCGCGATCCGCGAGGGCGGCCGGACGGTCGGCGCGGGCACCGTCACCGGGCTGCTCGACTGAGAAGCACCGGGCCCGCCGTTCCCCACGGGGACGGCGGGCCCGGTGCGCGTTTCGCTCAGCGGATTTCTGCTCGGCGTCGGCTACTTTTTCCCGTTGCCGGTGCCGCCGCCGGTCGGCTGCTTGTCGGGGTCGTCTCCGTTCCCGTTCCCGTTCTTGTCTTTCCCGTTGCCCTTGCCGGTGCCGTTCCCATTCTCATTTCCATTACCCGACCCGGGTGGAGTGGATTTCTGGCCCTTGGACGGCTGCCCGTGCGGGTTCCCCTGGTGTCCGTTGCCGTTGCCGTTGCCGCCGCCGTTTCCGTTGCCGTTTCCGGTGCCGTCCTTGCCCTTGCCGGACGGGTTTCCGGTGGACGGCGAGGGCGAGCCCGAAACGGTCGGACGGTGCGTGCCGGACGGCCCCGACGAGCCGGACGAAGGGGCCGGATCGGCGCCGGACGGCTGCGAGGTCCCCCCGTGGTGCCTGGACAGCGAGGGGCGCGGCGACGGGTGCGGATGGTCCGGGGCCTGCCCGGGCAGCTTGCCCGCGCTCGCCGCCAGCGCGACGCCGCCGAGCGACGCGGCGACCAGCGCGACGAGGGCCGCCTTCACCGTGAGCAGGCGCTTCATGCCCCGACCGCCGACACGGTGGCGGCCACGGTCGGCGGGGAGCACCCGGGTGGCCCCGGCCTCCGCGGCGACGGCCGACCTGAACGCGGCGACGGCGGCGTCCTCGCCGGTCAGCTCGTCCGGACGGCCGGGAGCGGACGCCGCCGCCAGCAGATCGGCCAGCGGATCCGGCACGGACGTCCCCGGCCGGGCGTGTTGGCCGGGCCCCTGGGCGGCGGCGTCCAGAAGGCGTTCGGCGGCCTCGGGGGTGAGGTCGTCGCCGGGGTGCCGCTCGGTCATCGGCTCTCCTTGGGCAGGGAGGGACGAGCCGGTCCGGTGCGGATCACGGCCTCCCCGCGCGTGCTTCTCTCGGGACCGACGCCCACCGCCATACGGTGCCCCCGAACGCGCGGTACTTCTCGTTCAACCGCCGACGACCGGAATTCCCCGCCCGGCCCAAAGGCGCGGAACGGTCGGCGGCGCGGAACGCTTCCGGCGGGAACGTACGCGGAAACCGCGCCGCCTTTCCGGAGCGCCTTGTCACCATCGGCGGGCGCAGGCGGAGGAACGCCACCCGAAACGAGACGTCCCGGTAGAACGCAGCCCGCAACACGGACGCGACCAGAAACGCGGACGCTGCCCGGAAGAAGGCACCCCGGAGGACGGCGGCCCGGAAGGCGGCCGTCGCCGGAGGAAGAGCGGTACGCGAGACGGCGGCCCGTGCGGGCGCGGCGCGCGGACGTCCGCGGTTCGGCGGGCCGATGTGCCAGGTTCCTCAGCCTGAGCACCCCCTTTCGGTGCGTGGTCGCGGTCCCCGTCCCTGCTCGTCCTGGCTGGTCGGAGCGGGTCGGGGCGGTGTCAACTATCTCT
>NZ_QURH01000845.1 GCF_003428695.1 Actinomadura logoneensis | reverse complement strand
GGGCGCCCGCTCGCCGGTCACGGGGTCAGACCCCGAAGTCCGCGACCGGACGCACCACGACCGCGCCCGCGCCGGCCGCGCCCGGGCAGCGGGCCGCCCAGTCGAGCGCCGCGTCCAGGTCCGGGACGTCGATCACGTAGAAGCCGCCGAGCACCTCGCGGGACTCGGTGAACGGCCCGTCGGTGACCGTCCGGACGCCCGACTCGTCCACCCGGACGGTGGTGGCGGTGACCAGGTCGGCCAGCGACTCCCCGGAGACCAGGATCCCGGCGTCGCGGACCTGCTCGTGGTACTTCTGCCAGTCCTCGACGGTCCCGCCCCCCTCGCCGGGCGTCCCGTCCGCCTCCACGGCACCCGCGTAGACCAGCATCATGTACTTCATCGTCGTGCTCCCTTCACGTCCTCGGCCGTGCGGCCGTCGCGCGCCGCACACCCTCTCCACGGACGGGGGGCGCGGAAACGGACACCATCCTCCAAGATTTTTTCCGGTTACGCTGCGCGGATGACGGACCACGCCCTCACCCTCGACGTCCTCGGCTCCGCGACGCCGTACCCCGCGCCCGGAAACCCGTGCTCCGGCTACCTGCTGACGGCCGGCGGGACGCGCGTGTGGGTCGACGCCGGGACCGGGACGCTCGCCGAACTCCGCCGGCACGTCCGGCTGGACGAGCTGGACGCGATCTGGATCTCGCACCTGCACGCCGACCACACCGCCGACCTCCTCACGGCGTTCTACGGCGCGCTGTACGCCGACATCTCGCTCGCCGCGCCGATCCCGCTGTACGGGCCGTCCGGCATCGCCGACCGGCTGGCGCACTTCCTGACCAACTCGTCCCGGCGCAGCCCGGTCGAGGCGGCGTTCGCGGTGGAGGAGCTGCGCGACGGCCACGAGGCGCGCGTCGGCGACCTGACCCTGACCAGCCGCGCCGTCTCCCACGGCATGCCCGCGTTCGCGCTGCGCGCCGAGGCCGCGGGCCGGACGCTCGTCTACTCCGGGGACACCGCGCCGTGCCCCGCCCTCACCGAGCTCGCCGACGGCTGCGACCTGCTGCTCTGCGAGGCCGACAGCGCCGACCCGGCGGAGGGCGAGCGCGTCCACCACACCGCCGACGAGGCCGGCGCGACGGCGCACGCCGCCGGAGCCCGGAGTCTGCTCGTCACGCACGTGGGCCCGTCCCTCACCCCGGCCGAGGCCCTGGCGCGTGCCGCGACCAGGTACGACGGACCGATCGAGTACGCGGCGCCGCGCAGCGTCCACACCCTCTAGAGCGCCCTGCCGCGCACCAGCCTCTCGGCGAGGCCGCGCAACTCCGGGAACCGCAGCACACGGCCGAACCCGGGAAGCGGCACGTGCAGGGCGGCCCGCCAGGGATCGGGCACGTCGGCCACCCCGTAAACCGCCCCCGCCAACGCCCCCGTCACCGCCGCCACCGTGTCGGTGTCCCCGCCGAGGTCGATGGCCGCACGCAGCGCGTCCACGAATCCGCTGGTGGTGCGCACCGCCCACACGGCGGAACCGAGACAGGGCCACACGGCGCCGTTGAACTCGGTCGCGTCGTCCGGATGCCAGCCGGGGTCGAGGACCCGCGCGTACCGCTCGCGATGCCGGGGACGGACGTGCGCGAGGGTCTGCGGGACGGCGCCGATTGGATCCTCGCCGTCCAGGGCGACGCGGATCAGGTCGTGCAAAATGGCCGTTCCCTCCCACGCCGCGCCGTCCCCATGGGTCAGCGCGGTGATGCGCCGTCCCGCCTCCATCGTGGCCTCGCGCCCCTCGGCGGCGAAGAACACCGCCGAGGGTGCCGCGCGCATCAGACCGCCGTTCCCAGCGGCGCGGAGATTGCCCTGGAAATGGATGCCCGCCGCCATGTCCCACGGGTCGCCGCTGGTGAGGACGGCTTCGGTCTGCAGGCCGATGTCCTTCGGATCGGACGCGGCCCAGCGTACGAAGCGCTCGAACATGTCCGGCAGGTCGAGCCGTCCTCGGTCGAGGAGGGATTCGGCGACCAGGACGGCCATCTGGGTGTCGTCGGTCGCTTCGCCCTCGTCCCAGCCGCCGCCGGGGCGCATTGGGGCGGGGGTGGTGGGGAAGCGCTGGGAGAACGCGTTGGCGGGGCCGAACTCGTAGGGCGCGCCGAGCGCGTCTCCCAGCGCCGAGCCGACGACGGCGCCGATCGCGCGGTGGGTCCGGTGCATGGCGAGGAGGCTACGGGTGAGCCGGTCGTGGGGTCAGGGGCAGGTGGTGTCGGCGGCCGGGAGGCGGTTGGTGAGCAGGTAGTCGTCGACCGTCCGGGTCAGGCAGGCGTTGCCGTAGGACGCCTGGTAGGGGGCGTGGACGTCGGCCTTGAGGGTGACGAGGCGGGAGCCCGCGAGGTCGCGGTGCAGGGCCAGGCTGCCCGCGTACACCGTGCGGGTGTCGCCGGTCGCTCCGATGAGCAGGCTCGGCAGCGTCGTCCGGACCTTGGTCGCGGCCTCGCGCGGGGCGGGCCAGAACGCGCACGGGGTGATGTTGGGGCCCAGGGAGCCGAAGACAGGGTGGACGGCCCGCTCCCGCTGGATGTCGCGCCAGTAGACCCGCGGGTCGTGCGGGGCCGGGGCGTCGCCGCAGAGGATCGCGGCCTGGCCGCTGCCGTAGACGGACTCCTCGCCGGTCAGGAGGAACTTCAGCGAGTCGCCCAGGGCGCCCGTGGCGGGGACGTGCGCGCCGCCGGCGGCGGCGCGGTGCAGGTCGGCGACGGCGGCGGCCAGGGCGGCGCGGGGCTCGTCGCGGTCGTCGGCGAGGAGGTTGAACAGGACGGTCGGGATCGTCGTGTCGTCCACCCGGTAGGGCCCGACGCGCAGCGGTGCGCGGCCGGCCGCCGTCATGGTCCGCCGGACGGTCGCGAGGACCTCCCGGCCGGTTCCGCCCAGGTGGTAGACGCCGTCGCGGCGGGCCGCCCAGTCCGCCCAGTGGGCGAGGGCCTGCTCGTTGGCGCGTTCGGTGCCGTGGATCAGGCGCGGCGACCAGCGGTCCGGGTCCACGTTGCTGTCCAGGACGGCGCGGTCGAGGCGTCCGGGGAACAGGGCGGCGTAGACCGCGCCCAGGTAGGTGCCGTAGGACGCCCCGTTGTAGGAGATCCTCCGTTCGCCGAGCGCGGCGCGGACGACGTCCATGTCGCGGGCGATGTTCCGGGTGCTGATGTGCGGCAGGTAGGAGCCGTACCTGGTGAGGCAGCGCCGGGCGAGGTCGCGGGCGAAGGCCACCGAGGTGTCGAAGCCGCGCCGGTGGAGGCCCGCCGAGCGGATCCACGTGCCGCTGGGCCAGCCGCAGTCCACCGGTGTGCTGCGGCCGAGGCCGCGCGGGTCCATGCCGACGAGGTCGAAGCGGGTTCCGGCCTTGGGGGTGATCTCGCGGATGTAGGGCGGCATGTCGATGGCCGGGCCCGGCCCGCCGCCGTTGATGACCATGGTCCCCAGGCGGGGGCCGGTCGCCTTCAGGCGGGAGATCGCGACCTTGATCGTCTTTCCGCGCGGGGCGGCGTAGTCGAGCGGGACGGTCACGTCGGCGCAGCGCGCGCCCGCGTCGTCCAGCTCCTTCATCCCGCACTTCGTCCAGCGCAGCTTCTGGTGGTGGAACGCGGCGAGCGGGTCGGCGGGGGCGGCTGCCGCGGGGACGGCCGGGACGAGCATGGCGGCGGCTGCGCCGAGGGTCAGGAGGGTGCGCATCGGAGACTCCTTCTCAAGTGGTGTCCGCAGGGGCTCAGGGGCGTTCGCAGAGGGCGGCCTGGACGACGTCGAGCATGTGGGTCTGGGCCTGGAGGCTGTCGGGGTCGGCGTTGAGGGAGACCGCGACGGCGCGTCCGCCGGGTCCGACTCCGGCGACGGTGCCGAACCCCGGCACGCCGCCCGCGTGGCCTGTCCAGGTTCCGCCGCAGGTCAGCGGCGTCTGGATCAGGCCGAGGCCGAAGCGCGCGCCCGGCCAGACGCGGTCGGGGTCGGCGGCGACCGTGGTGCGCATCTCGGCGAGCAGGCGCGGCGGCAGCAGCCGTCCGCCGAGCAGCGCGGTGTAGAAACGGTTGAGGTCGCGGGTCGTGGAAACGAGCGCGCCCGCCGCTCCGCCGAACGTCATGTTCTGGTCGGTGTGGTCCGTCCAGGGGGCGTCCTCGTCGTCGCGGACGTAGCCGCGCGGGTGGGGGCCGCGGATGGACGTCCGGTCGCCGGGCCAGTAGGTGCCGCGCAGGCCGAGGGGGCGCAGGATGCGGCGGGTGGTCTCGTCCTCGATGCCGCGCCCGGTCACCTTCCGGACGATCATCCCGGCGAGGACGTAGTTGGTGGACGAGTAGTTCCACGCCTTGCCGGGCGGGTCCATCGTCAGCGCGAGGGCGACGAGTTCCCGGGCGTCGTAGTGCCGCCAGCGGGACGCGGCGTCGAAGGGCAGGCCGTCGGTGTAGTCGGGCAGTCCGCTGGTGTGCCGGAGCAGGGAGCGGACCGTGATGCGCCGTCCGTCGTAGCGGGGTGTCCGGACGAGGCCGGGCAGCCATCGGTCGACGGTGTCCTCCAGCGACAGCCGGTGCTCGGCGGCGAGGCCCAGCACGACGGTCGCGGTGAACGACTTGGTGATGCTGCCGACCCGGGTGCGCTCGCCGGTGGCCATCGGGCGTCCGGTGGCGAGGTCCGCGCGGCCGGACGCGGCGGACCAGGCGCCGCAGCGCGGGTCGTCGATCCGGACGGTGACGCCGGGCGTCTCGTTGGACGCGGTGAGGACGTCCAGAGCCCGGCGGACGGCGGCGTGGTCGCGGGAGCAGGCGGCGGGCGCGGCCTCGGCTGGGGCGGATGTGAGGAGCGTGAGAGGGGCGAGGGCCGCCAACGTGGCGGCGAGCAGTGGGGGGAGTCTCATGTCCTCCGACGCTAGGAAGACGGCCGCCCCGACACAGTGGGGCGCTCCCCCGTCCTGTTCTGGGGGCAAGCCCCCGGAGACGGGCGAAGCCGCAGTTCAGCAGTGTTTCGGGCATGGCGGAGCGCCAGGGAAGTCGCGTTCGCCCGGTGCGTCCGCTCCGGGGAAGCAGTGGGCTTGTCGGATTCGGGCGGTCCGTGGGGATCGGGTGGCGTTCGTCCCCGAAACCTCCTACGCTTCGTAGGAGCCAGCCCGGACGTCGGCAGGACGCGGGCCGGCGCCGCCGTGCCCTTCCCGTGGCACGTCGGGAGTCCACCGGACCGGGCCCGCGCCGCCTCCCCGGCGAGGCGCGGACCCGCGTCCGCCCCAAGCCGCACCCCGGCCGCCGCGCGCGGC
>NZ_QURH01000844.1 GCF_003428695.1 Actinomadura logoneensis | reverse complement strand
CGGTGCGGCCACGGCCGCTGCCGCCGCCGCCCGAGCCGCCGCGCGCTCCGGAACCCGCGATCACGCCGCCCGACCCCGAGCACGAGGTCACCGGCGGCGGGCTGCGCCGGCTGTTCCACGCGGTCGGCGGCGGGCACGGCGACGCCGACGCCGAGTACGAGCAGCGGCTCCAGCAGCCGTTCCAGGGCTCGCGGCACATCGTCGTCCTCGGCTGCACCGGCGGCGCCGGGCAGACGGTCACCGCGCTGATGCTCGGCCACACGTTCGCGCAGCACAACGGCGAACCCGTCGTGGCCGTGGACGTCAACCCCGGGCCGGGCGCCCTCGCCCGCCGGACGCGCAGCGAGACCAACGAGACCCTGACCGGGCTCATCACGCGCGCCGACCAGATCGGCAGCCTCACCGCGATGCGCCGGTACACCTCGCAGGCCAAGTCCGGGCTGGACGTCATCGCGGCCGGGAAGAACCCGCTGCAGGCGCTGGACGACCGCGACTACGCGCTGGCCATCCGCACCATCGACCGGTTCTACTCGGTGACGCTGCTGGACGCCGCCGCCGCCGTGGTCGCGCGCGTCCTGCCGTACGCCGACCAGGTCGTCCTCGTGGCGCCCGCCAGCGCCGACGCCCCGCGCGCGGTCGCGATGACCTACGAGTGGCTGGACGGCCACGGGTACGTCGACCTGCGCCAGCGGGCGGTCACGGTGATCAACGGGGTGAGCCGCCGCAGCATGGACGATGTTGAACAAGCCGAGGCGGTCGCGCGGGGGCGTTGCCGAGCGCTGGTGCGCATCCCGTGGGACGATCACCTCAGCATGGATCGTGCGCCGCGCAACGAGTTGAAGGCGCTGCGCGCGCCGACGCGGCGCGCCTACCTCGCCCTCGCCGGCGTGGTCGCCGGCGGGTTCGCCGCCGTGCCCGAGCGTTACACCGAGCAGCAGCAGGAGGCCGCCCGATGAGCCCCGAGCCAGGTCCCGGACGAGCGCGACCGGACCGGAGGCACGAGCGATGAGCCGGATGACGAAGCCGCGGTCGAGCCGGCTGCCCGTCCGCTACTTCGACGACCGGGTGCTGCTGACCGACACCGCGGCGTGGGCGTACTTCCGGCTGCCGACGGTGTCCTACGAGTTCACCACCGGCGAGGAGCGCGAGGCGCTCGCCACGAACATCACCATCGCGCTCGCGGGCATCCGGATGCAGGACGCGGAGATCCACCTGCGGATCGCGCACCGCACCTACCCGGCGGCGGAGTGGGCCCGCGCGCTGGACCGGACGTCCGACGGCGGTCCCGGCTGGGCGGACTACCTGGAGGAGACCTACCGGCACGTCTGGGCGAAGGTCTTCTGGACCAAGGAGATCTACCTCGGCGTCCGGCTCGGCCCGCGCGGCATGGGCGCGCAGCTGTCCGGCGGCGCGATCGCGCAGCTGCTGAACTTCTACAAGCGCAGCGAGTCGGTCCTCGGCATCGAGGACGACGCGATCGACGCCAAGGAGATCGCGCGCTGGACCGAGCAGGCCGAGCGGATCGGCCGGGCGCTCGGCGGGTCCGCGCTGTTCGCGCGGCACGCCACCTCGACCGAGGTCGCGTGGCTGTTCCAGCACGCCGTGACCGGATCGCTGATCGACCCGCCGCCGTCCGCGGTCCCGCGCCGCACGTGGGGGCGCGGCGAGATCGAGGCGCTGGTCGAGGGCGCCATCCACAACGGCCGCTCGTACCTGCGGATGGAGCAGCCGAACTTCAACGGCGTGGGCGTCGGCGCGACGGCCGAGTCGTACGTGGCGTACCTGTCGTTCGCGCGGTTCCCCGACCTGATGCCGTTCCCGGACGGCGAGCCGTGGTTCCACTACGCCGACGCGCTGTCGTTCCCGGTCGAGATCAGCGCGCGGATGAAGCTGATCCCGCCCGCCAAGGCGTCCAAGGACGTCTCGCGCAAGCTCGCGCACGCCCGCGACATGGACCAGCACATCCGCGAGGCCGGCGCGGAGGCGCCGATCGCGCTCGCCGAGCAGATCGACGCGGCGCGGATGCTGGAGCACGGCATCACCAAGGAGCGCCTGCCGTTCGTGTACGGGTGGCACCGGCTGATCGTGTCCGCGCCCAGCGCCGAACTGCTGGCGCAGCGCGTGGACACCGTGGTCGAGCACTACCGCGACATCGGCATCGACGTGGTGAACTCGACCGGCGACCAGTTCAGCCTGTTCTGCGAGTCGCTGCCCGGCGACCGCATCCGGCTGAACGCGTACGCGCAGCGGCAGCCGCTCCGCACGATCGCGGGCGGCATGCCGACCGCGACGGTCGACCTCGGCGACCGTCCGGACGACGCGAACGAGGGCTGGATCGGCCCGTACGTCGGCGAGACGCTGGGCCGGGCGCGCTCGATCGTCCACTTCGACCCGCTCGTCGCGGCGGCCCGCAACCGACCGACCGCGGTCGCGATCACCGGCGAGCCCGGCGGCGGCAAGACCACCCTCGCGCTGCTGCTCATCTACCAGATGGCGCTGCGCGGGGTGACGATCGCCGCGATCGACCCGAAGGGCGACGCCGAGTCGCTGGTCGAGCTGCTGCGGGCGCGCGGCCGCAAGGCCCGGGTGCTGCCGCTCGGGTCCGCCGCGCCCGGCCTGCTCGACCCGTTCTCGTTCGGGGACGACCTGGCCGCGAAGAAGACGATGGCGACCGAGACGCTCCGGCTGCTGCTGCCGCGCATGTCGGAGGAGCGCGAGTCGGCGATGATCCAGGCGGTCGGCGCGGTCGCCAACGCCGACCGGCCGTCCCTCGGCAAGGTCGTGGACCACCTGGAGTCGGCTCCGGACCCGGCGTCCAAGAACCTCGGCGCGGTGCTGCGGTCGATGTCGGAGATGCGGCTCGCGCGGCTGTGCTTCGACCCGTCCGGCGGCGAGCGGATCGACACCGAGGGCTGGACGACCGTGTTCACCCTCGGCGGCCTGACCCTCCCGGACGTGTCGATCAGCCGCGAGGACTACTCGTACGAACAGCGCCTCTCGGTGGCGCTGATGTACCTGGTGTCGCAGTTCGCGCGGCGGCTGATGCACGGCCTGGACCGGCGCCTCCCGAAGGCCATCTTCCTGGACGAGGCGTGGGCCATCACATCGACACCCGAGGGCGCCAAGCTGGTGCCGGAAGTGTCGCGCATGGGCCGTTCTCGCAACACTGCGTTGATCCTGGTGTCACAGAACGCCGGGGACCTCTTGAATGAACAGGTGACCAACTGCCTGTCCTCGGTGTTCTCGTTCCGCTCGACCGAGCGCGTCGAGGTGGAGAACGTGATGGCGCTGCTCGGGGTGGAGCCTTCCGACGAGCACAAGGCCGTCCTGCGGAACCTGGGCAACGGCGAGTGCGTCTTCCGCGACCTCGACGGCCGCGCGGGGCGCATCGGCGTCGACCTGGTCTCCCCGGAACTGCGCGCCTGGCTCGACACGAACCCGACCCGGCAGCACCCCGGGACGTCCGACCTGTCCGCCGCGGGGGCCCACACCGAGGAGGCCGCCCCATGAAAGCCCGCCGACCCCCCGTGCTCCCGGGCCGCCGCGCCCCCCGAATCCAGCGGCGTCCGGACCAAGGGCTCGACCTGACCCGCAGGGACGGCAGGCGGCGGCGGGGGCCGCGCCGGTCGGCGCTGCTGACCCTCATCGTGGCGCTGTTCATGTTCGGGCTGACCCCGATCGCGAGCGCGGGCCCGTTCGGCGGCGACCCGTGCAAGCCGGCGGACAGTCCGGCGCCGGAGCAGTACGGGGCCGGGGCGGACGGCATGATCAAGCCGCCCGACTACCCGAGCGAGAAGCTGAAGGCGACGCCGCCCGCGCAGCTGACCTACTACGACCGGTACGGGACGGCGGGGCAGTCCTGGTACGCGGTCGACATGGGCTGCTCGGACGCGATGGCGATGATGGGCAACGCCCTCGCGAACACGACGTTCACGCTGGTCCGGGCGATCGACCGGACGACGATCAGCGTGTACCAGGCGGCGGCGAGCGAGTCCCTGCTCGGCTGGCTGAAGGGCACCGTGGACGGTGTGATCAGCCAGATGGGCAAGACGTTCAACGCCCGGTACTGGTCCTGGGTGGTGATCCTCGGCGCGATCACGCTGGCCTGGTGGGGGCTGGTGCGCAAGCGGGCCAGCAAGGTCACCGAGGGCGTGATCTGGATGGTCGCGGCGATGGTCGCGCTGATCTGGCTGATCGCGCGGCCCGCGGACTTCACCACGCTCGGGACGAAGGTCTCGGGAGCGACGAGCGCCGCGTTCAACGCGGCACTGCCGCAGAGCGACACCAAGGGTTCGACCTGTATCCCCGCGCCCGCGCCGCCCTCGGGGCAGCCCGCGCAGCCGGCCGCCGCGCAGCCGGACGCGACGACGCGGAACGCGAACGGGCTGTGGGTCGCCCTGGTGTGCAAGCCGTGGCTGATGGGCGAGTTCGGCACGACCGACCCGAACGCCAAGATCGTCAAGGACAACGCCGACAAGCTGCTGTACTCGCAGGCGGTCGACATGTCCGAGACGTACGGGCAGCAGAAGGTCGATCTGGCGAAGAAGGCCGACGCCTACAAGGACGTCTCGAAGAACGTCAAGGAGAACTACTCCGGCACGTACGCGCTGTTCCAGGGCAAGAACTGGACGAGTCGCCTCGCGGTCGCGTTCGGCGGCCTGTTCGCGGCGCTGGTGGCGGGGCTGCTGATCCTGGTGATCGCGATCGCGTTGATCGTCGTGAAGATCGCGTTCCTGCTGCTGCTGGTGGCGGGGCCGATCTTCCTGGGCATCGGCATCCATCCGGGGATCGGGCGCGTCATCGCGATCCGGTGGCTGGAGCTGCTGCTGTCGATGCTGCTGAAACAGGCGGCGCTGATCGGTGTGCTGTCGCTGCTGCTGTGGGCGTACGGGCTGATCCTCGGCGAGACGCTGCCGTGGGGTCTGCAGATCCTGCTGATCGCGCTGGTCACGTGCGCGGCGTTCGTGTACCGCAAGCCGTTCCAGCACCTGTTCTCGGCGGTCGGGTACTCGGCGGTCGGGGCGCGGGAGAAGAGCCAGGCGCACCTGGACAAGTCGGTCGCCGAGGCGCGCAAGAACACCGTGGGCGTCGCGGGGGCCGTGGTCCCGGGCGCCGCCGGGTACCGGCTCGGCCGGTGGACGAAGCGGGACGCGGCGGCGGACGCTGCGGGCGACGCCGGGGCCGCGGCCGCG
>NZ_QURH01000841.1 GCF_003428695.1 Actinomadura logoneensis | reverse complement strand
GGCGGTCGGCGGGTCGCTGGCGGTGGCGGCCGGCGCCGCGCTGGCCCTGGGCGCCCCGGCCCCCGGCGTGGTGCTCGGCGCGGTCGCCGGGATGACCTGGCTGACCCCGGTGCTGACCGCCATGATCGTCCGCGAGCACCGGGACCGGGCCGAGGCCGAGCGGGAGCGGGCCCGGCAGGTCGCGCGGCTGGCGGAGATGGACCGGCTGGCCGCCGTGACCGCCGAACGGGCGCGGATGGCGCGCGAGCTGCACGACGTGGTCGCCAACCACCTGAGCGCGGTGGCGCTGCACTCCACGGCCCTGCTGCGGGTGCCCGACCTGGACCCGGACGGGCTGCGGCGGGCGATGGAGGTCATCCGGGAGAACAGCGTCCAGGGCCTGGCGGAGATGCGGCGCATGATCGGCCTGCTCCGCGACGACGCGGCCGACCCGCCCGCCGCGCCCCGGCTCGCCGAGCTGGACCGGCTGGTCACGCACGCGTCCCGCTCGGACCTGTCGGCGCGCCTGGAGGTCGTCGGCGAGCCCTACACGCCGCCCGCCGCGGTGGAGCTGGCCGCGTACCGGATCGTCCAGGAGGCGCTCACCAACGCGCTCAAGCACGGCGGGGCGGGGCTGGCCGACGTCCGGCTGACCTACGGGACGTCGCGGGTGGACGTGCGGGTGACCAGCCCGCTCGGCGGAGCCTCCGAGCTGCCGGGCGCCGGCGCGGGGCTGGTGGGGATGCGGGAGCGGGCGGTGCTGCTCGGCGGAGCGTTCGAGGCCGGGGCGTCCGGCGCGGTGTGGGTGGTGCGGGCGGAACTCCCGCTGCACGGCGGGGTGGACGGAGGGGACGCGCGATGATCAGGGTCCTGGTGGCCGACGACCAGGCGGCGGTGCGCGCCGGGATCGCGCTGATCCTGCGCGCGGCCCCCGACGTGGAGGTCGTCGGGGAGGCCGCCGACGGCGAGGAGGCCGTCGCGCTCACCCGCGAGCTCGCGCCGGACGTGGTGCTGATGGACGTCCGGATGCCGCGGCTGGACGGCATCGCCGCGACCCGCGAGATCGCCGGACGGGCCGACGTCCTGGTGCTGACGACCTTCGACGCCGACGCGCACGTCTTCGGGGCGCTGCGGGCGGGCGCGTCCGGGTTCCTGCTCAAGGACGTGGACGCCGACCGGCTGGTGGAGGCCGTCCGGACCGTCGCGGCGGGCGACGGCGTGATCGCGCCGCAGGTCACCCGGCGGCTGATCGGCGCGTTCGCCGCCGTCCCCGCCCCGGCCCCGCCGGTGTCCCTGGACGGCCTGACGCCCCGCGAGCGGGACGTCCTGGCGTGCCTGGGGGAGGGATTGTCGAACCAGCAGATCGCCGAGAGGCTGGAGATGGCCGAGACGACCGCGAAGACCCACGTCAGCCGGATCCTGGCCAAGCTGGGCCTGCGCAGCCGCGTCCAGGCGGCGATCCTGGCCCGCGAGCATGCCGGAGACCCGCGCTAGCGGCCCTCACGGGACCCGTGCCGACGGCCCTCACGAGGACCCGTGCCGACGACCCTCACGGAGCCCGGCCGCCCGTGAGGGCCGAGAGCAGGTAGGTGACGCCGGCGAGCAGCGCCAGCCAGGCGTAGGGGGTGATGTCCGCGCCGCGCAGCGCCTGCACGACCAGCGCGGCGACCAGGCCCGCCGACAGCACGTCCCCGGTCATCGCGGCGGCCTTCAGGTGCGTCCGGCCCCGGTGCCCGCGGCCGAAGGACTCGCTGATCGCCAGCCCCTGCTCGTCCCGCCGGTACGCCAGGTGCGCCGCGTACCCGGCGAGCACGGCCAGCGCGGTCAGGGCGGTGCCGCGGCGGCCGTCGGCCAGCAGCACCCCGCCGACCGCCAGCCCCGCCAGGAGAACCAGGACGGGGACCGCCCACCGCCGTGCCGACCTGCGTTCGGGAGCCAACCACATGGGGGACATCTTTCCCGATCACCGGCACACCGGACAGCGGTTCGGCCGAGGTGGCGTCCGCGGCGCCCGCGGGCGCGCCTCACTGGCCGGTGCTGTGGATCACCCGGAACTCGACGCCGAACGGGTCGCGGACGTTCGCGATGCGGCCGTGCGGGGTCTCCGCCGGGCCGTCGAGGAGCTCGCCCCCGCCGTCCTGGACGCGCCGGACGGCCTGGTCGGTGTCCTCGACCTCGAAGTACACCAGCCACATCGGGATGTCGCGGTCGCCGCGCGCGATGCCGCCGACCGGCCGCCCGTCGGGCCGGTTGAGCGCGTAGTACTCCATGCCCGGACCGGCGTCGATCCGCTCCGGCCGGAGGTCGAACACCGCCTGGTAGAACGGGGTCACGCGCGCGGTGTCGCGGGTGTACAGCTCCTCCCAGGCGAACGAGCCCGGCTCGTTGACGATGCCCGACCCGGGCATGTCCTTGCCCTGCCAGAGGCCGAACTGCGCGCCGGACGGGTCCTTCACCATGGCCATCCGGCCGTGCTCGAACACGTCCCCGGCGGGCTGGACGACCTCGCCGCCCGCGTCCGTGATCTTCTTGAGGGTCGCGTCGGCGTCGTCGGTCGAGAAGTACAGGTTCCACCAGTGGCGCCCGCCGGTGTCCTCGGCGGACACCTCGGCCAGGCCCGCGATCATCTGCCCGTCCACCATGACGCCCTGGTAGCCCATGGCGTCCGGGCCGAGGTCCTGGAAGCTCCAGCCGAACAGGTCGCCGTAGAACCGCTTGGCGCGCTCGACGTCGGGGATGCCGAGGTCGATGTAGTTCGGTGTGCCGAGCGGCGGATTGGTGGTCACGCGGACCATGACGGTCCCCCCTCGTCATGGGCCGGGCGGGTCCCGGCCCTCGGATGCGGTCTTCCCGGGCATGCTCCCGCCACCCCCAGCGTTCGTACATGTGTTTGACCGGTTTCGGCATGGCCGGACCGTCCGGCGCGTCCACGTAGACTGATCGGCTGCGCCTCCACCCGCCTCATCGTCAGGGAACACTTGTGATCATCGCGAACGACATCGAGCTGCGCGCCGGGGCCCGGCTGCTGATCGAGGGCGCCACCTTCCGGGTCAACCCCGGCGACCGGGTCGGCCTGGTCGGGCGCAACGGAGCGGGCAAGACCACGCTCACCAAGGTGCTCGCCGGGGACGCGCAGCCCGCGGCGGGCGGCGTCACGCGCTCCGGCACGCTCGGCTACCTCCCGCAGGACCCGCGCGGCGTGGACCTCGAGGAGCTCGCCCGCGACCGCATCCTGTCCGCGCGCGGCCTGGACGAGGTGATCCGCAAGCTGCGCGCCGCCGAGGAGCGGATGGCGACCAAGACCGGGAGCGAGCGGGACAAGGCCGTCCGGCAGTACGGGCGGCTGGAGGAGCGGCTGCACATCCTCGGCGGCTACTCCGCCGAGGCCGAGGCCGCCTCGATCGCCTCCAGCCTCGGGCTGCCGGACCGCGTCCTCGGCCAGCCGCTCGGCACCCTGTCCGGCGGCCAGCGGCGCCGCGTCGAGCTGGCCCGCATCCTGTTCTCCGGCGCCGACACCCTGCTGCTGGACGAGCCGACCAACCACCTGGACGCCGACTCGATCATGTGGCTGCGCGACTTCCTCAAGTCGCACCAGGGCGGCCTGGTCGTGATCAGCCACGACGTGGAGCTGCTGGACGTGGTGGTGAACCGGGTGTTCCACCTGGACGCCAACCGCAGCGTCATCGACATCTACAACGTCGGCTGGAAGAAGTACCTGGAGGCGCGCGAGACCGACGAGCGCCGCCGCAAGCGGGAACGCGCCAACGCCCAGCGGCAGGCGTCCACGCTGCTCTCCCAGGCCGACAAGATGCGGGCCAAGGCCACCAAGGCCAAGGCGGCCCAGCAGATGGACCGGCGCGCCCGGCAGCTGCTGGCGGGCGTGGAGGACGAGCGGCAGGCCGACAAGGTCGCCAAGATCCGCTTCCCGGACCCGGCCCCGTGCGGCCGGACCCCGCTCACCGCGGAAGGTTTGTCCAAGTCGTACGGTTCCTTGGAGATCTTCACGGATGTCTCGCTTGCCGTGGACCGCGGCAGCCGGGTGGTCATCCTCGGCCTGAACGGCGCGGGCAAGACCACGCTGCTGCGGCTGCTGGCGGGCCAGGACAAGGCCGACACCGGACGGGTCGTCCCCGGGCACGGCCTGCGGATCGGCTACTACGCCCAGGAGCACGAGACGCTGGAGGTCGAGCGCTCGGTGCTGGAGAACATGCAGTCCGCCGCGCCGGACCTGCCGCCGGTCGAGGTCCGCAAGATCCTCGGCTCGTTCCTGTTCTCCGGCGACGACGTGGACAAACCCGCCGGGGTGCTGTCCGGCGGCGAGAAGACCCGGCTCGCGCTGGCGATGCTGGTCGTCTCCAGCGCCAACGTGCTGCTGCTGGACGAGCCGACCAACAACCTGGACCCGGCGTCCCGCGAGGAGATCCTCGCCGCGCTGCGGACCTTCGCCGGGGCCATCGTCCTGGTGACGCACGATGAGGGTGCGGTGGCCGCGCTCCGGCCGGAAAGAGTGATTTTGCTTCCGGATGGGGTCGAGGACATCTGGAGTGACGAGTTTGCCGATCTGGTGGCACTTGCGTGACCTGCATGGGGAGTTCGACAGATCTTTTCTGGCGGAGTGGGTAGCCGAACGCGCGGGAATGACTGATCATGGCGGGGGATAACGCAGCGGTCACCACATCACTACGGGAGGTACTCGTGGCCGAGACCCTCAAGAAGGGCACCCGCGTGACCGGTGCCGAGCGCGACAAGCTGGCGGCGGAACTCAAGAAGAGGTACGACTCCGGCGAGAGCATCCGCGCCCTGGCAGCCGCCACCGGCCGCTCCTACGGCTTCATCCACCGGATTCTCACCGAATCCGGCGTCAACCTGCGCGGTCGCGGAGGGGCGACCCGCGGCAAGAAGTCCTGACCCCGGGCCTGGTCCGGTGGGGTCCCGCCCGCGGCCGGCCGCACCCGGCCCGGCGCGCGTCCCCCCGGACGGGCGGACCGCCTGACCTGCCGTCGCGGACGACCGAGTAGGGTTCGGTCGCGACGGCGGGCCGGGTACCGTCCCCGCGCGTGCCGCGCGCGGGTCGCCCCGTCCGCCGTGCTGCACGTGGACACAGCGGAGATGGGGGAGACACATGGCGGACGCGGAGCTGCGGCGGCCGGAACCGGCCACGACGGCGGGACCGGCCGGCGGGGCGCCCACCGGGCCGACCG
>NZ_QURH01000843.1 GCF_003428695.1 Actinomadura logoneensis | reverse complement strand
GGCCGCCGCCGGACGACGACGTCCGGCGGCGGCCTCCTGGCGTTCCCCGGCCCCTCCGGGCGGGCATGAGGGTGAGACCACCGTCACGTCCCTGGCACGGCGGAACCGCGCTGACAGATCAGTCACCACGGATTAGTCTGAGTGGACTAATCCGTATCAACCAAAGACGGCTGATGTCCCGAAAACTCACACCTCTGGCGCTGACCGTGCTGCGCATGCTGTGCGACGGGCCGATGCATCCGTACGAGATGCAGCAGCGCATCCGCCTGCACGCCTACGACCACGCGGTCAAGGTGACGCACGGCTCGCTGTACCACACCGTCGACCGGCTGGCCTCGTCCGGCCTGATCGAGCCCGTGGAGACCAACCGCGAGGGCCGCCGGCCCGAGCGGACGGTGTACGCGGTGACGCCGTCCGGCAGGGACGCCGCGTGCGACCGGCTGGCCGACCTGCTCTCCGCGCCGAGCGAAGAGTTCCCGCTGTTCGGCGCGGCGCTGGCGTTCGTCCCCCTGCTGTCCGAGCAGGAGGTCGCGCGGCATCTGCGCAACCGCGCGGTGGTGCTGGAGGCGCTCGTCGCCGGACAACAGGCGTCCTACGACTCGCTGCGCAAGCGCGGTCTCGGCCGGCACCGGCTGCTGGACCTGCAGCTGAGCATCTCCCGGCACCGGGCCGAGCTCGACTTCACCCAGGCCCTGGTGGCCGACCTCGACGCCGGGCGCCTGGTCTTCGACGACGACCTGGACGCGCCCTGCGCGCAGCGACCCCCCTACGACAGCGTGCCCGGCCACGGGGCGCGCGCAGAGGAGAACGAATGAGCAAGTGGCGGGGAAACCCCTGGGCGGTGCTGCTGACGCTGTCCCTCGGGTTCTTCATGACGCTGCTCGACCTGACGATCGTCAACGTCGCCATCCCCAGCATGATCGACAAGCTGCACGCCTCGCTGGACGAGGTGCTGTGGGTCACCAACGCCTACATCCTGGTGCTGGCCGTCCTGCTCATCACGGCGGGCCGGCTCGGCGACCTGTGGGGCAAGAAGAACCTGTTCATCGCCGGGGTCGTGCTGTTCACCCTGGCCAGCCTCGCGTGCGGGATCGCGCAGGACCCGACCCAGCTCATCGCCGCCCGCGCGGTGCAGGGGCTCGGCGCGGCGCTGCTGATGCCGCAGACGATGTCGATCATCATCGCCACCTTCCCGCCGGAGAAGCGCGGCGCGGCGCTCGGCGTGTGGGGCGCGGTGGCGGGCGTCTCCACGATCGCCGGCCCGACCGTCGGCGGCCTGCTGGTCACCAGCTTCGACTGGCGCTGGATCTTCTTCGTCAACCTGCCGATCGGCATCCTGGTGCTGTCCATGGCCGTGCCGATCCTGCCCGCCCACATCCCGGGCGTGCGGCACAAGTTCGACGTGCTCGGCGTCGTGCTCGCCACCGTCGCGCTGTTCTGCCTGGTGTTCGCCCTCACCGAGGGCCAGAAGTACGACTGGAACGTCTGGATCTGGGCGCTGATCGGCGTCGCGGCCGTGCTGTTCGTCGTCTTCCTCGTCCAGCAGAAGTCCCGGCAGAGCCGCGAGCCGCTGGTGCCGTTCGGGCTGTTCAAGGACCGCAACTTCACGATCCTCGCCTTCGTCGGCGCGGCCGTCTCGGTCGGCATGGTCGGCATGTTCCTGCCGATGAACATCTACCTGCAGTCGGTGCTCGGGTTCAGCGCCCTCAAGGCGGGCCTGGTGATGGCGCCGTCCTCGGTGGTGTCGATGTTCCTCGCGCCGGTCGCGGGCAAGCTCACCGACAAGATCGGCGGCCGGTTCATCCTCATGGGCGGCCTGCTGCTGTACGGCGTCGGGATGCTGTGGATGGTGGCCGTCGCGGGCACCGACACCCCGTGGACGGCGTTCCTCGGCCCGCTGGTGGTCTCCGGCATCGGCGTCGGCGGTGTGTTCGCGCCGATGGCGACCGAGGCGACCCGCAACGTCCCGCCGCGGCTGGCCGGCGCCGCGTCCGGCGTGAGCAACACGATCCGCCAGATCGGCTCGGTGGTCGGCTCGGCGGCGGTCGGCGCGATCCTGCAGAACCAGCTCGCCTCCTCGCTGAAGGACGAGGCGGTGCGGCGCTCGCAGGGTCTCCCCCAGCCGTACCACGACAAGTTCGTCGCGGGCTTCTCGAAGGCCGCGAAGGGCGGTCTTGAGGTCGGCGCGTCCCAGCACGGCGGCGGCCAGAAGCTCCCGCCGGGCACCCCGCAGAACGTGGCGCACCAGATCCAGGCCCTGTCGGGCCAGGTGTTCGGGCACGGCTTCGTGCACGCGATGCGGCCCACGATGCTGCTGCCGGTGGCCGTGATCATGGTCGGCGCGTTCGCCTGCCTCGGTGTGAAGGGCTACCGGGGGGCCGGGAAGTCCGACGCCCTCCGGCCGCAGCCGGAACCCGCCGCGCACTGACCCGCCCGGCGGGCACCCGATCCCGCCGAACGTGCCCCAGTCGGCGAGAGGCCCGGGACGACGCTCCTGTCGTCCCAGGCCTTTTCGCTGTCCGCCGGACGCGACACGACATGGCGCGGTGCGGCACGGCTCGCGGCGACGGCACGGCGCCGCACGGCGCGGCACGGCGCGGCGCGGCGCGGTGCGGTGTGCGGTGCGAGGCGGTGCGAGGCGGTGCGGTGACGGGGGTCAGCGGGCGATGCGGCGGTAGCGGCCGTCGTGGAAGATCAGCGGCTCGGCGTCGGGGTTCGGGACGTCGAGCGACAGGACCTCGCCGACCACGATGCTGTGGTCACCGGCCGGGTGGACGGCGTGGGTGCGGCACTCGACCGCGGCGAGCGCCTCGGACAGCACGGGCGCGCCGGTCACCGGGCCGCGGTGCACCCGGTAGCCGTCGAGCTGCCCGGCGATCGGACGGCCCCGGGTGGCCAGGTGCTCCGACGCCGCCCGCAGCCCGTCCGGCAGGACCGAGACGGCCCAGGTGCCGGAGGCGAGGACGGTGTCGTGGAAGCGGGCCGTCCGCTCGGCGCAGAACATGACGAGCAGCGGGTCGAGGGACACCGAGGTGAAGGCGTTCACCGTCATCGCGTGGTCCACGCCGTCGTCGACGGTGGTCACGATCGCCACGCCGGTGGCGAACCGTCCCACGACCCGGCGGAACAGCCGGGGGTCGGGCGCGGCGCCGGGGACGCTGGACCGGGGGGACGGGGGCTCCGCGGCGAAGGGGTCCGTGGCGAGAGGCTCGGGGCAGGGGGGCTCGGTGCAGGGGGGCTCGGTGCTCACAACGCCCTCACACTACCCGCGGGTATGGCCTCCGCCTCCGGGGAGCCGCTGTCCGGTGAGCCACTCTCCCGGCGCGCGGCCGGTCGGCACCACGGCGATCGCGACCAGCCCCGCGACCAGGCCGCCGACGATGTAGACGTAGCCGGCGGTCGTGCCGGGGACGACCAGGTCGCCCTCGGACCGCTTGGACGACATGACGAACGTCACGATCATCCACGCGGCGGCCGGGAGCACCGCGCCCAGCTTCGTCCGCATGCCGTACCCCGCGCCGAACACCAGGCCGAACAGGACCGCGCACAGGACGATCGCCGGGAGCGGGAGCGAGCCGACCGTCCAGTCCTGGTGGAACGCGCCGAACAGCCCGTAGGCGATGCCGAGCAGGAAGAGCACCCCGTAGGCCGCGCCGGAGACGACCGCCTCCAGCCCGGGGCTCGGCCCCACCGCCGGGCCAGGCTCCAGGGCTGACTCTGCGGCGGACTCCGGGGCGGGCTCCGCGGCAGGCTCTGAGCCGGGGGCTTCGTCCGGAGTGCCGGAGCCCTTCGCGCCCGGTCCCGCATCCGCGGCCCGTCCGGCCTCCGCACCGGCCGCGGCACCGGCCTCCGGACCGGCCTTCGCACCGGCGTCCGGAGTCGCGCCCGAGCCCTTCTCCGGGGCGGATGCGGGGGTCGCGCGGGTCGGCGGCGCGGGCTCGTCCGCGCGCCGCTTGGGGGCGTCGTCCTCGTTCACGCGGACAGCCTAGCCAGGGCCGCGCTCAGGAGAGCCCGGCGAACAGGTCGGTCTCCCGGCCGCCCGGCCCGACCGGGCCGCGCTCGCCCTCCAGCAGGACGAAGTACTCGGTGCCGAACGCCTGCTGGCCGAGGTTGTTCGACAGCGCGAAGAACGGCCCGGTCTCGGGGGGCGCGACGGTGATCTGGGTGCGGTGCGCGCGCAGCGCCGCCAGCTTGGCGGGCAGGTGCGGACGGGCGTCCACGACGGTGGTGATCAGGTCGTCCGGGACGCCGGAGCCCAGCTCGTCCAGGGTGGCGACGCGCGGGAACGGCAGCCGCGCCTCCCGCATCACCGCGATCGCGCGGACCAGGACGGTGCGGGGCGTCGCGTAGGCGTACAGCTTGGCGACCCGCCACGGCTCGCGGCCCTCGCCCGTGAAGGACGGGTCGGCGGCCAGCTCGAAGGCCCGGCGGGTGACGCGGTGCGCCTGGATGTGGTCGGGGTGGCCGTAGTTGCCGCGGTCGTCGTAGCTGACCACGACCTGCGGCCGGACCTCCCGGACGATCTCGGCGAGCGCCCCGGCGGCCTCGTCGGGGTCGGCGCGCCAGAAGCAGCGCGGGTCGTCGTTGGTGGGGGCGCCCATCATGCCGGAGTCGCGCCAGCGGCCCGGGCCGCCGAGGAACCGGTGGTCGGCGACGCCGAGGGCCGCGCAGGCGGCGGCGAGCTCGCCGATCCGGAACTCGCCGAGCCGGTCCTCCCCGTCGGCGGCCAGGTGGCGCAGGTCCGCCGGGATGATCTCGCCCTCCTCACCGAGCGTGCAGGTGACGAGCGTGACGTGGGCGCCCTCGGCCGCGTACTTGGCCATGGTCGCGCCCGTCCCGATGGACTCGTCATCGGGGTGGGCGTGCACGAACAGGATGCGCGGCTCCTTCATGACCGATGAGCCTACTAACGCGCGGGACCTTTCTCGGCTGCCACCCGGCCCCGCGGGGTGCGCGAATCGTCACGCTCCGGACGTGACCGTCGTCACGTCCGGAGCGTCCGGAGCTCCGTGGCCCGTGGACCGTGGCCCGGCGATCCCGTGGGCCGTGGGCCGTGGGCGTGCGCCGTGGCTGGGTGAGCGCCTGGCCGTGGGCCGTGGCCCGAGGGCCGGGCCGCGGGGTCCTGGGGCGGGAGGGTCAGTGGCCGCCGGTGCCGCCACCGCCGGCGCCGCCG
>NZ_QURH01000840.1 GCF_003428695.1 Actinomadura logoneensis | reverse complement strand
CGTCCGGCCTCGGCCCCGCCCGAGCCGGAGCCCGCCAACGCCGAGTGACACCGAGCGCACCGCCCGCCCCCGCCGTCCGGTCTTGGACGGCGGGGGCGTCCGCGTTCCGGGGGCGCCCGGGTCGGCGGGGCGGAATCGTCCGGGAGGCGGCCGGGTTGATCAAGTTGGACTTGATCATGGTGGTCGCCGTCCTGGAGGAGGGATGCGCCGCATGGCCTCGGTACGGCAGGAGATCGTGATCGACGCGCCGCCGGAGCACGTCTGGGACGTCCTGCGGGACGTCGGCGCGGTGCACGAGCGGCTGCTGCCCGGGCGCGTCGCCGGGACCCGTCTGGAGGGCGACCAGCGTTTCCTGACGTTCCCGGACGGCCACGTGGTGCGGGAGCTGATCATCGCCGTGGACGACGAGCGGCGCCGCCTGGCCTACGCGGTCGTCGAGGGGGCGCGGCCTCCGGTCGAACGCCACCACGCCTCGTTCGAGGTCCGTCCGGAGGGCGACCGCGCCGCCCGGCTGATCTGGACCACCGACGTCCTGCCGCACGCCGTCGCCCCGGAGATCCGCGTCCGGACGGAGCGCGGCGCGATCGAGATGAAGCGGGCGATCGAGGCCGCCGCCGGGAAGGCCGGCGAGACCGACGGTCAGGGGGACCTGGCGGGGTGGCGGTGGCAGGCCGCGCGGTTCAGGCCGCCGCCGTCCTGAACGTGCGCCGGTAGGTCTGCGGCGAGACGTCCAGGGCCGCCCTGAACCGCTGGCGCAGGGCCGCGCCGGTGCCGAAGCCCGCGCGGCGCGCCACGGCGTCCACGGGCAGGTCGGTGGCCTCCAGCAGGTGCCGGGCCAGGTCCAGGCGCTGCTCCGCGAGCCACTGGCCCGGGCTGACGCCGGTCTCGGCCCGGAAGTTGCGGGTGAACGTGCGGACGCCGAGTCCCGCGTGCGCGGCCAGGTCGGCGAGCGTGAGCGGGTCGCCGAGGCGCTCCAGCGCCCAGGCGCGGGTGGCGGCGAGCCCGTTGCCGCGCTCCTCCGGGACGGGCCGCCGGACGTACTGCGCCTGCCCGCCGTCCCGCCACGGGGGCGTGACGCAGATCCGCGCGACCTGCGCCGCGACCTCGCTGCCGTGGTCGCGCCGGACCAGGTGCAGGCAGAGGTCGATCCCGGCGGTGACGCCCGCCGAGGTCAGCACGTCGCCGTCGTCCACGTACAGCACGTCGGGATCGACCCGGACGGCCGTGAACAGCCGCCGCAGCAGGTCGGCCTCGCGCCAGTGGGTGGTGGCCGGACGGCGGTCCAGCAGCCCGGCGGCGGCCAGCACGAACGCGCCGGTGCAGATCGCGACCAGCCGGGCCTCGGGCCGGACGGACCGCAGGGCGTCGCGCAGGGCGTCCGGCAGCGGCTCTCCGTCGCGGAGCGCGCCGAGCGCGTGCGAGGGCGGGATCACGACGGTGTCGGCCGAGGCCAGCAGGGACGCGTCGTGCTCCACGCTGATCGTGAAGTCGGCGTCCGTGCGCACCGGCCGTCCGTCCAGGCTGCAGGTGGCGACCGAGTACAGCGGCTCGCCGGACGCGGAGTACGCCAGGCCGAAGATCCGCGCCGGGATGCCGAGTTCGAAGGGGACGACGCCGTCCAGGGCGAGGACCGCAACACGATGCATGGCCCGATTCTTTCGTATCCCGGCCATCGGGCCGCTCCCCACCGCCCGCGTCTCGCGGAAACCTGGGGTCACGCCCGAAACAACGCAGGTCAGGAAGGTCAGAACATGGCAGAGATCACGGCGCGGACCGAGGCCGACACGGCTGAGGACACGGCGGCAGGCGCCACCATGCGGGCCGTCAGCCAGGACGAGCCGGGCGGCCCCGAGGTGCTGAAGATCGTCGAGACCGCGCGGCCGGAGCCCGGCGTGGGGGAGGTCCTGGTCCGCGTGCACGCCGCCGGGATCAACCCGGCCGACTGGAAGACCCGCGCGCGCGGCGCGTTCCCCGACGGGACCCGCCCGCCGTTCGTCCTCGGCTTCGACGTGTCCGGCGTGGTGGAGGCGGTCGGCTACGGCGTCACCGTCCTGCGGCCGGGGGACGAGGTGTTCGGCATGCCGAGGTTCCCGCATCCCGCCGGGGCGTACGCGGAGTACGTCACCGCGCCCGCCCGCCACTTCGCGCCCAAGCCCGCGAACCTCGACCACGCGCACGCCGCGGCGGTCCCGCTGGCGGCGCTCACGGCCTGGCAGGCCCTCGTGGACACCGCGGACGTCCGGCCGGGCGAGCGGGTGCTGGTCCACGCGGCGGCGGGCGGTGTCGGGCACCTGGCCGTCCAGATCGCCAAGGCGCGCGGCGCGTACGTGATCGGCACGGCGAGCGCAGCCAAGCACGCGTTCCTGCGCGAGCTGGGCGCGGACGAGCTGGTCGACTACCGCGAGACCGACTTCGCCGAGGCCGTCCGGGACGTGGACGTCGTCCTGGAGACGATCGGCGGCGACTACCCCGCCCGGTCCCTGCGGACGCTGGCCAAGGGCGGCAGGCTGGTGTCGATCCTCCCGCTGGACGCGTCGTGGCCCGCCTCCGAGGCCGCCGCAGAGGCCGCCGCGAAGGACGTCCGGGTCTGCTTCGTCCTCGTGGAGCCCGACCACCACGGGCTCCGGGAGATCGCGGCGCTGGTCGAGGACGGCCGCCTGCGCGTCCGGGTCCAGGACGTCCTGCCGCTGGAGCGGGCCGCCGAGGCGCACGCGCTGGGGGAGACCGGCCGCACGACGGGTAAAATCGTCCTGTCGGTCCGTTAGGGCGGCGCCGCGGGGACGATCTTCACGCGGGAGCCCTTCCGGCCGCCGTCCCAGGTGCCCGGACGAGCCGGACGGTTCGCCTTACCTCTGGGCGTCCGGTAGCCTTGGCAGACGGTGCGTGTCAACGCGCCACTTCGACTTGCACCGGCGACGCCGCGGTAACGCGGTTGCGGTGCAGACTCCCCGCCCGTCGGGCGAGGAGGAGCAGAGAGCGCCCGCGGTCCCGAGGCCGTGCGGTGCGCCGTCCTCGGCCCCGGCCGGGGATAGGCCCCCGACCGGGGGCTGGTGAAGACCACGCGTGGGACCGGTTCGCTCCGGAAGCGCGCGTTGAACGAAGGGTTTCCGCGTGTACGCGATTGTCCGCGCAGGCGGGCGGCAGGAGAAGGTCGCCGAGGGCGACGTCCTGACCGTCGACAAGCTCGACGCCGAGGTCGGCTCGACGGTGACGTTCCCGGCGCTGCTGGTCGTCGACGGCGCCAACGTCGTCAGCAAGCAGGCCGACCTGGCCTCCTACGAGGTCACCGCCGAGATCCTCGGCGCGGTCAAGGGCCCGAAGATCCACATCATGCACTACCGGAACAAGACCGGGTACAAGCGGCGGATGGGTCACCGTCAGCCGTACACCGAGGTCAAGATCACCGGTATCAAGGCCGGGAAGTAAGGGAGGCCCCGAATGGCACACAAGAAGGGCGCGTCGTCCAGCCGTAACGGCCGCGACTCCAACGCCAAGCGTCTGGGTGTCAAGCGCTTCGGCGGCCAGCTGGTCAACGCCGGCGAGATCATCGTCCGTCAGCGCGGCACCCACTTCCACCCCGGCCCGGGTGTCGGCCGTGGCGGCGACGACACGCTGTTCGCGCTGGTCGCGGGCCACGTGGAGTTCCGGCGCTACCGTGGCCGCAACGCCGTCAGCATCGTCCCGCCGGCGGAGTAAGTCCGCCGCATAGCGACGTTGGAGAAGGGGCGGACCGACTCTCGGTCCGCCCCTTCGTTTGTTCCGTTTCTCACCAGGAGGATTCGTGGCCGCCAACTCCGGAGCCGGCGCGCAGTTCGTGGACCGGGTCGTGTTGCAGGTGGTCGCCGGAAACGGCGGGCACGGCTGTGCCTCGGTCCACCGGGAGAAGTTCAAGCCGCTGGGCGGCCCCGACGGGGCCAACGGCGGCAACGGCGGTGACGTCGTGCTGGAGGTGGACACCAACACCGCCAGCCTGCTCGACTACCACCGCCGCCCGCACCGCAAGGCCCCCAACGGCCGTCCCGGGCAGGGCGGGCACCGCACCGGCGCGAACGGCGAGCCCGTCGTGCTGCCCGTGCCGGACGGCACCGTCGTGAAGTCGCCCGACGGAGAGGTGCTGGCCGACCTGGTCGGCGAGGGCACCCGGTTCGTCGTCGCGCAGGGCGGACGCGGCGGCCTCGGCAACGCCGCGCTCGCCACCGCCAAGCGCAAGGCCCCCGGCTTCGCGCTGCTGGGCGAGCCCGGCGAGCAGCGCGAGGTCGTGCTGGAGCTGAAGAGCGTCGCGGACGTGGCGCTCGTCGGGTTCCCGAGCGCGGGCAAGTCGTCGCTGATCGCGGCGCTGTCCGCGGCCAAGCCGAAGATCGCCGACTACCCGTTCACCACCCTGGTCCCCAACCTCGGCGTGGTCAGCGCGGGCGACACCACGTTCACCGTCGCCGACGTCCCGGGCCTGATCGAGGGCGCGAGCGAGGGCCGGGGGCTCGGCCTGGAGTTCCTGCGGCACATCGAGCGGTCGTCCACGCTCGCGCACGTGCTCGACTGCGCGACGCTGGAGCCGGGCCGCGACCCGGTCTCCGACTTCGAGGTCATCGAGAACGAGCTGCAGGCGTACGACCGGGTGCTGGGCGACCGGCCGCTGTCGGACCGCCCGCGCGTCGTCGTGCTGAACAAGGTGGACGTCCCGGACGGCCGCGAACTCGCCGACATGGTCCGGCCCGAGTTCGAGAAGCGCGGCCTGAAGGTCTACGAGGTCTCGGCCGCGACGCACGAGGGCCTGCGCGAGCTGTCGTTCGCGATGGCGGGCATGGTCCAGGAGTACCGGGCCAGCCTGCCGCCCGCCGAGCCGACCCGCCTGGTCATCCGCCCGGTGCCGGTCGGCGGCGAGGTGGAGTACGAGGTCCGCAACGTCGGCGACAACACCTACCTGATCACCGGTGAGAAGCCCGTCCGCTGGCTGCGGCAGACCGACTTCGGCAACGAGGAGGCCGTCGGCTACCTCGCCGACCGGCTCGCCCGCCTCGGCGTCGAGGAGGAGCTCGCCAAGGCGGGCGCGTCCGCCGGCGCCACGGTCCTGATCGGCACGATGGACGACGCGATCGTGTTCGACTGGGAGCCCGAGGCCGCCGCCGCGGCGGCGGCCGCGTCCCCGCGCGGCACCGACCGGCG
>NZ_QURH01000842.1 GCF_003428695.1 Actinomadura logoneensis | reverse complement strand
CGGGCGGCGCGGGTCGGACGGCGCGGCCGGACGCGGGTCAGGCGCCGCGGGCGGCGCGGCGGGCCCGGCGCTCCTCGCGGCGGGTCTCGAACTTGGTGGCGGCGGTGTCCAGGCCCCCCATGAACTCCGCCAGCTCCTCGCGCGCCTTCTCGCCGTCCCCGCTCAGGTCGGCGCGGTCGAACACGCCCCACTTGCGCAGCACCGGGACCAGGACGTCGTCGTGGTGCAGGCGCAGGTCGTAGATCCCCGCGTTCGCGATGATCACCGACTTGCGCAGGAAGCCGTCGATGCTGTGCCCCGGCATCTGGAACCCCTTGACCACGTCGGTGACGGCCCGCATGGTCTCGTTGGGCGCGAGGTCGAACGCCGCGCCGAGCAGGTTCCGGTAGAAGACCATGTGCAGGTTCTCGTCCGCCGCCACGCGGGCGAGCATCTGGTCGCAGATCGGATCGCCGGAGGCCTTGCCGGTGTTGCGGTGCGAGACGCGGGTGGCGAGCTCCTGGAACGACACGTACGCCACGCCGTGCAGGAACGAGTCGCCGTGGTCGGCCTCGTAGCCGACCTCCATGTGCTTCATGCGCGCCCGCTCCAGCGCGACCGGGTCGACGGCGCGGGTGACCGAGAGGTAGTCGCGCAGCACGATGCCGTGCCGGTTCTCCTCGGCCGTCCACCGGTTGACCCAGGTGCCCCAGGCGCCGTCGCGGCCGAAGACGTCGGCGATCGCGCGGTGGTAGCCCGGCAGGTTGTCCTCGGTGAGCAGGTTGACGATCAGCGACTCGCGCGCCTCCTCGCTGAGCCTGGAGTCGCCCGGCTCCCAGCCCTCGCCGCCGAGCGGACCGTCGTAGTCGCGGCCCTGGCTCCACGGCACGTACTGGTGCGGGAACCACTCCTTGGCCACCCCGAGATGCCGGTTGAGCTCGGTCTCGACGACCGGTTCGAGGTCGATGAGGAGCCGGATCTGGTGCTTGTTCTCGGGCGTCACGGTCATGCGGTTCCTTCGCTGGACGGAGGGCGGCCGAGGGCTCGCGCCCGCCCGGACGAGGGGTGGCCCTCGGGGGCGGCGCGCGACGCCGCGGGGAACGGCCGGGGTCCGCGGCCCACTGGGCGGACCACGAACCTACGTAAGCGTAGGTTCGATCGTCGCGAGCGTGTCCGGGCCACGTCAAGGCACTCCCGTCACAAGGAGCGCGGCGGAATTCTTGTGGGAAGTGATGAAACTCGGGCGCGCGCCGGGGGCCGGACGTCCGGCGGCGGCTACAGGGAGTCAGCGGCCTGCTTCCAGAGGCGATGGGCCGCCGCGCGCAGGAGGGGGCGGGGCAGCACCTTGAGCGCGGGCATCGCCGCCTTGTACCGCAGGCCGGGGACGCAGAGGGCCCGGCCCAGTTCCACGGCGTCCAGGCCCGCCCGCGCGACGTCCTCGCGGCGCAGCCACAGGGGATGCGGGTCGTGGGCCTCGTCGGTGCGGGTGAAGCCGGGGCAGAGCGCGGTGACGTGGACGCCCCGTCCGGCGACCTCGGCGTGCAGGCTCTCCGAGAAGGACGCCACGTACGCCTTGGTCGCGCCGTAGGTGGCGCCGCCGGGCGACGGCGCGAACCCCGACATGGACGCGACGTTCAGCACCCCGCCCCGTCCGCGCGCGAGCATGCCGGGCAGCGCGGCGTGGGTCAGCCGCACGAGCGCGTTGACGTTCAGCTCGATCTCGCGGAGCTGGTCGTCGAGCGCGAGGTCGGCGAACGTCCCGAACGCGCCGTACCCGGCGTTGTTGACCAGCAGGTCCACGGGGTCGTGGCGGAGCCTGCGCGCCACCTCGTCCCGGTCGCCGGGGTCGGTGAGGTCGGCGGCGATCACCTCGACCGCGACCCGGTACCGCTCGACCAGCTCGCGCGCCAGCGCGTCCAGCCGGTCCGCCCGGCGGGCGACGACGACCAGGTCGGCCCCGCGCGCGGCCAGCTCCCGCGCGAAACTCTCGCCGATCCCGCTGGACGCGCCCGTGACGAGGGCGGTTCGGTACGCCTGCCGCATGGCGGGTGATGCTAGCCCCTCCCCCGCGCACGGCGAGGCGCTTCGCCCCGGCCGCACCCCGGAGGCGAATGAGACCGGTTCGGTCGCGCCTCGGGGACATCTCGGGGCAAACCCCATACGATCACGTACCCCAGTCCACGAGCGCGACGGGTGTCCCAGTGCGAACGGAAGAACGGATCGGCCCCTACCGGGTGCTCGAAGAGCTCGGAGTGGGCGGCATGGGCGAGGTGAGCCTCGCCCTGGACGAGCACGGCCGCGCCGTGGCCGTGAAGGTCCTGCATCCGGCCGTCGCGCGCGACGAGGTCGCCCGCAAGCGCCTCGAACGCGAGGTCGCCACCATGCGCCGGGTGCGCGGCCCGTTCGTCGCCGAACTCCTGGACGCCGACTTCACCGCGCACCGCCCCTACATCGTCACCCGCTACGTCCAGGGCCGGACGCTGGACGAGGTGCTGCGCGAGCGGGGGCCGCTGCGCGGGGCGGCGCTGCGGCGCTGCGCGCGGGGGCTCGCGCGGTCGCTGGTCGCGATCCACGAGGGCGGCGTGGTCCACCGCGACCTCAAACCCGGCAACGTCATGCTCGTGGACGGCGACCCGGTCGTCATCGACTTCGGCCTCGCGCACGTCCTGGACGCGACCCGCCTGACCCTCACCGGCACCGCCATCGGCACCCCCGGCTACCTCGCGCCCGAGGTCCTGGACGGCGAACGCGCCACCCCGGCGTCCGACGTGTTCTCCTGGGGCGCGTCCGTGGTGCACGCGGCGACCGGGCGCCCGCCCTTCGGGTCCGGGCCGGCGGCGGCCATCTGCTCCCGGATCCTGCGCGGACGCGCGGACCTGACGGGCGTCCCCCGCGACCTGCTCCCGGCGGTCCGCGCGGCGCTCGCCGTGGACCCGGCGGACCGTCCCACGGCGATCGAACTGCTCCCCCTGCTGCGCCCCACCCCGCCCGACGCGCCCACCGAGCAGTTCCCGGTCCCGGTCCGTCCGCCCGCGCTCCCTCCCGCCGCCCTCGCCGACGCTCCCGCCGAGGAACCCGAGGACGAGACGCGTGCGCAGGAGGCCGATCCTTCGCACGCGCAGGAGCCGCCGGACAAACCGCTGGGCGACAAGCCGGGGAAGGGGGACGGCGCCCGCCGGCAGGGCGGCGCGCGTCCGCGCAGGCTGCGCGGCGCGGTCGGGGCGCTCATGCTGGCCGTCCTCCCCGGGACGGCCCTGGCCGTGCCGGTGCTGACGTCGGCCGCGTGCCTGCTCTGGTTCTTCGCCGTCTACGCGCGCCGCGCCCTGCGGCGGATGCGGCTGCGCATCACGAGCGCACGGGGCGGACGCGCCGCCCGGTTCCGGGCGGGAGTCGCGGCCCTCATCGCCGTCCCGCTCGAAGTGATCATCCGGATGGGGTCGCTGACAGTGGCGGGGGCGGGGATGTACGCCGCCCTCTTCGCGCTCGTCCGGCTGACCCCGGCGTCCGGGCGCGCGGCGGAGATGGCGCTGGGTTTCCTGGCCGCGACCGTCGTGACCCTGCGGTGCCGCTACAACACGTCGGCGGCCCTATGGCTGAGGCTGCTGCTGCCCCTGGCCGCCATAGGGCTGCTCGTCGCCGCGGCGCTGTACGTCCACCCGGCCGTGTGGTGGCCGCTGCCGCCGATCTGGCCTAGCGACCAGTGAACCGGGCCTTGCCCGGCCCCTCGTCCATGAAGCTCTTCATGCCATTGTGCTGGTCCTCCGTGGCGAACAGCGCGGAGAACCGGGTGCGCTCGATCTCCAGGCCGCTCTCCAGGTCCACCTCGATGCCCGAGTCGATGGCCTCCTTGGCGGCGCGCAGCGCCAGCGCGGGTCCGCCGACGAACGTCGCGGCCCACTTCCTGGCCTCGGCGTAGACCTCGCCGTCCGGAACGACCCGGTCCACCAGGCCCATGGCCAGCGCCTCGTCCGCGCGCACGTGCCGTCCGGAGAAGATCAGGTCCTTGGCCCTGGCGGGGCCGACCAGCCGCGCGAGGCGCTGGGTGCCGCCCG
Source organism: Actinomadura logoneensis (assembly GCF_003428695.1). GTDB lineage: Bacteria > Actinomycetota > Actinomycetes > Streptosporangiales > Streptosporangiaceae > Spirillospora > Spirillospora logoneensis. The sequence continues at coordinate 1,100 of NZ_QURH01000842.1, read as the reverse complement.
CGCCGGGGATGATCCCGAGCTGGATCTCCGGCTGCCCCACCTTCGCGCCCTCGCCCGCGACGCGGAAGTCGGCCGTCAGCGCGACCTCCAGGCCGCCGCCGAGCGCGTAGCCGGTGATCGCCGCGATGACCGGCTTCGGGATCGCCGCGAGCTCGCGGGTGAAGTCCTGCAGCAGCCGGGACGGGCCGCCCGACATCTCCGCGTACGACAGCGGGGCCATCTCCTTGATGTCGGCCCCGGCGGCGAACACCCGCTCCCCGCCGTACAGGACGACGGCGGCGACCTCCGGGTCCTCGCCCACCTGGCGCGCCGCCTCGACCAGCTCGCGCTGCATCACCGCGTTGAGGGCGTTCATCTTCGGCCGGTCCAGCCGGATCGTCGCCACGCCGTCCTCGACCTCGACACGCACGAACTCGCCCACAAGCGCCTCCAACTCTCCCTTGAGCAACAACGCCCCGAGCCTAATCTCCCGGCGTCGTCCACAGATCGGCGGACCGGGGCCGGGTGTCGGGGGCCGCTGGTAGCTTCGGTGGTCGTCGCAGGAATCGGGTGGGCTGGGGGAACGTCGTCATGCTGGTCGCGCACGGCACCTGGCACGGCGGGGCGCTGTGCCTGTGGGCGGAGCGGAGCGGCCCGCACACGCCCGCCGCCGGGGAGGCGCACCCGTTCGCGACCCGCGACTTCACCGGCACGTCCTACGAGCCGCTGGTGAAGGGCGCGATGCGGATCGAGCTGGCCATGGCGCTGCCCAGCCGCGGCGACCGTCCGCTGCCGTCGGCCGAGCTCGGCCCCGAGCCGTTCGACGGGACGCCCGAGCTGCGGTCCTGGCGGGTGCCCGCGCTCGTCCTGGAGCCGTTCCCGGCGATGGCGCTGCTTCAGGCCGCCGAGCACAGCGGTGACGTCGTCCCGGGCTCCGACCTGCGCTTCCTCTGCCTGGTCGCGGACGAGGCGGTCCGGCTCGCCGGGCGCGGCCACGTCCTGCCCGCCCTGCTGCGCGAGGACGGCGACCTCGTCGCGCGCTGGCGTCCGGTGGTCGACGAGCCCGCCCGCTTCCGCGACCTCGCGCGCGCCATGCCCGCCGCGTGCCGCGCCGCCGAGGG
>NZ_QURH01000838.1 GCF_003428695.1 Actinomadura logoneensis | reverse complement strand
CGCCGACGCGGCGGCCCCGGCGAGCGCGATCGCCGCCAGCCAGACGGGCGCGCGGCGCCGGTCGGACGCGGCGCGCCGGTGGGCGGAGTGGAGCAGGGACAAGGGGACTCCCGGCACGAGGGGACACCGCGCGGCGGTCGTCGCGCGGACGGTGTCCCCGGGGCCGCTCAGGTCCCGCGCACCGCCCAGTGCGCGGGGCCGCGTGCACCGCAGATGCATCTAAAACCCGCCTGGTCATGGCGTCAAGAGGGGGTGGACCGCCATGGCCGACCACGGCCTCGCGGGTGGTCGCGAAACCGCACGTGGGGGTGGTGGAGGCAAGGGGGGAATCCCTATCGGTTGCTCAAACGAGCAACTTTGGCGGCTCGCCACAGTGCGCCGCGCGGCCCGCTGGCGACCAGTGACAGAAGTGATTAATTGCCTGCTTATGGACTATTCGGACGAGCGCTCCGCGTGTGATCCTCACGGGCGGCACCTCTCCCGGTGCCGTCCTCCGTCCCCCCGCTACACGAGGAGAGCCCATGCGGCGCCCCCGCCTGCGGTACGCGATGACCGGGATGTTCCTGGCTGCCGCGTCCGTCCTCAGCACACCCCTCGGAACGGCCTCCGCGAGTCCCGCGCTCCCGGCCGCCCCCGCCGGGACGCACCACTCGTGCGCCACCGTCCGCGCCGGCCAGGCGCACTGCCACGCGATCGTCCGCGACGACGTGGCCGTCTCCGCCAAGACCCTGAAGGCCGCCCTCGCGGCCCCGAGCGGCCTCAGCCCCGCCAACCTGCAGAGCGCGTACAAGCTGCCGTCGTCCACCGCGGGCACCGGCCAGACCGTCGCGATCGTGGACGCCTACGACGACCCGACGGCCGAGGCCGACATGAACGTCTACCGGTCGCAGTACGGGCTGCCCGCCTGCACGACGGCCAACGGGTGCTTCAAGAAGGTCAACCAGACCGGCGGCACCAGCCTGCCGAAGGTCGACGGCGGCTGGGCCCAGGAGATCTCGCTCGACCTGGACATGGTCTCCGCGGCCTGCCCCAAGTGCAAGATCGTCCTGGTCGAGGCCACGTCCCCGTCGTTCGCCAACCTCGGCGCCGCCGAGAACACCGCCGCCCGGCTCGCGAACGTGGTGAGCAACAGCTACGGCGGTTCGGACGCCTCCGATTCGTCCTACGGCTCCTACTACAACCACCCGGGCGTCGCGATCACCGTCAGCTCGGGCGACTCGGGCTACGGCGTCGAGTACCCGGCCTCGTCCCACTACGTGACGGCCGTCGGCGGCACCTCGCTCCGCACCTCCAGCACCACCCGCGGCTGGACGGAGACCGCGTGGAGCGGCGCGGGCAGCGGCTGCTCGACCTACAACACCGCGCTGAGCGGGCAGGCGGGCGCCAGCACCGGCTGCTCCCGGCGCGCCGTCGCGGACGTGTCCGCGGTGGCCGACCCGGCGACCGGCGTGGCCGTCTACGACAGCACCGCCTACCAGGGCCAGTCCGGCTGGATGGTCTTCGGCGGCACCAGCGCGTCCGCCCCGCTCATCGCATCGGTGTACGCCCTCGCGGGCAACGCGTCCTCGGTGGACAACAACTACCCGTACAGCCACAAGACGGCGCTGTTCGACGTGACCAGCGGCAGCAACGGCTCCTGCTCCCCGTCGCAGCTGTGCACCGCCCGCACCGGCTGGGACGGCCCGACCGGCCTCGGCACCCCGAACGGGACCGGCGCCTTCTGATCCGGCGCGCTCCGGACGGCGCGTTCTGATCCGGCGGGCTCCGAACGGAGCCTCCTGATCCGGCGCCGTTCGGAGCCCGAGCCCGCATGACCGCGCGGCGGCCGGACCCTTTCACCCCACAGGGGTCCGTCCGCCCCGCCTTGTGCCGAACGCCCGCGCCTGCCCGTTACCCGGCCCGCCGCGGAGCCTTCACCGTCCGCACGCGGAACCTTCCAGGAATCGCGGTCGTCCTCCCCGCCCTGTCAGTCGGTCTTGCCGCGTTCGTCCAACACCGCCAGCGTCCGGGCCTTGAGGTCGTCGACGTCCACGCCTGCCAGAGCGAACGCGCGGGGGACCGTCCCGACCTTGAGCTCCAGGAGGCCCAGCAGGATGTGCGCGGGCCCCAGGTCCCGCTTCCGGGCCAGCGTCATCGCGACCTCCAGCACCCGCCGGCCGGACTCGCCCATGTCGGACGGGTTCCGCGCACTCCCGCGCGGCTCGAGCAGTTCCCGGTCGGCGACCGAGACCCCCGCCGCCGCGAGGCCGTCCTCGAACTCCCGCGCCAGCGCCCGCTCCACGGCCCGCCGGTCCAGCCCGGCCGGGGAGAGCAGGTCGGGCGCGTCCCCCTCCGCCTCAGCCGCGAGCGCGAGCAGCAGATGCTCCGCCTCCGTCAGCCGCGCGCCCCTGCCCCGCGCCTCCTCCGCGGCCCGCACCAGCACCGAGTCCACATACGTCCGGCCCATCACCGCCTCCTCCGCAAACTGACCCCCGCCTCGATCAGCCGCTTGGCGTGCTTCTTGTGCACGGCCTGCCGCGTGACCCCGAGCGCCTGCGCCACGTCCGACCAGCTCCACCCGGCCCGCATGGCCTTCTCGACCGCCGCGTCCTCCATCCGGTCGGCCAGCCTGCGCATGGCGACCACGGCCGCCAGCTCCGCGCCGGGATCACGCAGGTCCGCCGCGGGATCGCGCGCGTCGGCCGCCGGATCGCGCGCGTCGGCCACGCCTTCGCCCTCGTCCATGCAGGGAACCTAGGTCTCCGGGGGAGGCATTGTCAACTTGGGTTGCTTAATGGCCCGGCAACCGGGAAGGACGAAGGCCCCTCGCGGCGGGTGCGCGCCGCGAGGGGCCTCCGGGAGGGGCGCCGGGTCAGCCGGCGGACATGCCGGCGTCGACGGCGATGGACTGGCCGGTGATGTGCCTCGACTCGTCCGAGCAGAGGAACGCGAAGGTCTCGGCGACGTCCTCCGGGTCCATCAGGACGCCGGACGGGTGCAGGGCGGCGGCCTCGGCCTCGCTGAACATGCCGCCCTGGATCGCGGCGTCCAGCAGCGCGGTGCGGACGACGCCGGGGCACACCGCGTTGATCCGGATGCCCTGCCGGACGTACTCGATCGCGGCGGTGCGGGTCATCGCGACCACGCCGCCCTTGGTCGCCGAGTAGTCCGAGATGCCGAGCGGCAGGCCGACCAGGCCCGCGACCGACGCCATGTTCGCGATGACGCCGCCGCCCTGCGCGAGCATCTGCCGGATCTCGTACTTCATCGACAGCCAGACGCCCTTGAGGTTGACCGCGACCAGCTTGTCCCAGGCTTCCTCGGTGACCTCGTGCAGCGCCGAGCCCTGCTCCTCGACGCCCGCGTTGTTGACCGCGGCGTCCAGGCGGCCGTAGGCGGAGACGGTCGCGGCCACCGCGGCCTCCACGTCGGCGCCGACCGTGACGTCCGTCCGGACGAACAGCGCCTCACCGCCGTCCTTCCGGATCAGCTCGGCGGTCTCCCGCCCGGCGTCCTCCAGGATGTCGGCGATCACGACCCGCGCGCCGTACCCGGCGAACGTGCGGGCCGTCGCCGCTCCGATGCCCTGCGACGCTCCGGTGATGAGGACGGCCTTGCCGGCGAGCTTTCCGCTCACGCTTGTCTCCTTTGCAGCGGGGGATTCCAGGGGCCGCGCCCGGAACCGGGGCCGGTCCGGGCGGCGGTCGAACGAAGGTCGAACGAACTCGAGGGGGAAGGTCAGCGGCGCGCGCCGACGGCGGCGGTCGTCCGCGCCAGGACGTGCTCGACCATGGCGATCAGCACCTCCTTGGCCGAGTCGCGGCTGCGCACGTCGCACATGACCAGCGGGACGTCGGGGTCGAGGTCCAGCGCGATCCGGACGTCCGCCGGGTCCTTGCGCTCGGCGCCGTCGAAGCAGTTCACCGCGACCATGAACGGGGTGCCGCGGTCCTCGAAGTAGTCGATCGCGGCGAACGAGTCGGCCAGCCGCCGGACGTCGGCGAGCACGACCGCGCCGACCGCGCCCAGCGCCAGCTCGTCCCACATGAACCAGAACCGCTCCTGGCCGGGCGTCCCGAACAGGTACAGGATCAGGCCCTCGCCCATCGTGATCCGGCCGAAGTCCATGGCCACGGTGGTGCTGGTCTTGTCCGCGACGCCGGTCGTGTCGTCCACGCCCGTGCTGCGGTCGGTCAGCATCTCCTCGGTGCGCAGCGGGCGGATCTCGCTGATCGAGCCGACCATCGTGGTCTTCCCGACGCCGAACCCGCCGGCGATGAGGATCTTCGCCGCGGTCGGCTGGCCGCCCCCGCGCCGGGCGGTCGCGGGCACGTGGACGGCGGTGTCAGAGTGCGCGTAGTCCATGCAGCAGCTTCCTTAGTACGAGCTCGTCCGGGACGTCGCCGGTGGGGGTCGCCTGCAGCACCCGCAGCAGGTTCTCCTCGCGCAGGTCGTCCACCAGGACGCGGACCACGCCCACGGGCAGGTCGATCTCGGACGACAGGTCCGCGAAGGTGATCGGCTCCGCGCAGAACGCCAGCACGCGGCGGTGCTCGGGGTCCAGGCGGGTGCGCCGGGGGACCGGCAGCCCGGTCGCCTCCAGCAGGGAGATCAGGTTGAGGCTGTCGTCGCGCAGCCGGGTCCGGCCGCGCGTGACGGTGTAGGGCCGGAAGATCGGCCCGGCGTCCTCGTCCAGCCAGCGGTCATCGCTCACGCGTGCTCACCTCACGCCGAAACCCGACAGCCGCGGGACCACCGGGGGCCGCTCGGCCAGCCGCTCGGCGAGCTCGGCCAGCGCGTACGCGACCGTGCCCGCGTCCGCGTCGGCGGGGCTCAGCGCGGCCAGGTAGGCGTGCGGCCCGGCCGGGACGATGAACACCAGCAGCGAGTCCAGCTCGATGACGCTCTGCATCAGCTCGCCGCCGGAGAACCGCCTGCACGCGCCGCGCGCGAGCCCCTGCACCCCGGAGACCAGCGCGGACAGGTGCTCGGCGTCCTCCTGTGTCATCCCCGAGGACGCCGCCACCACCAGCCCGTCGGTGGACAGCACCACCGCGCCGCGGCTCTCCGGGCCCGCCTGCGCCACCAGCCCGTCCAGCAGTCTCCGCACCTGCTCGGCGGTCATCGCCGCTTCCGTCATCGCTCCACCT
>NZ_QURH01000839.1 GCF_003428695.1 Actinomadura logoneensis | reverse complement strand
CGCGCGCGGCGCGCGGGCGCGTCCGCCGCCGGTACGGCGTCGCCGCCGCACCCCGGACGCGGGTCGTGCGGCGGCGACGGGACGGCTAGTAGGTCGTGGCGATCTTCCGGGCCTTGGCCAGGTCGTCGTGGTTGTCGACCTCGACCCAGGCGACCTCGCCGATCGGGGCGACGCCGATCTTCCCGCCGCGGTTCACGAACTCCTGGTAGCCGTCCTCGTAGTAGAGGTCGGGGTCGCCCTCCCAGGTGGCCTTCAGCGCGTCGGCGAGCGCCTCGGCGGCGGCGGGCTCGATCAGCGTCGCGCCGATGTACTCGCCGTTCGCGGTCGCCGGGTCCATCAGCTTGGTGATCTTCTGGAGGTGGCCCTCGCCGTCGAGGATGACCTTCATCTCCTCGTCCGCGAGAGTTTTCACGTTGTCCACGGCGAGGAGGATCTGCGGGCCGCGGTTGGCCAGTAGCGTCTTCTCCACGCTCACCGGGTGGACGGTGTCGCCGTTGACGAGGAGGACGCCCTTGGCGAAGTGCTCGCGGGCCAGCCAGAGCGAGTAGGCGTTGTTCCACTCCTCGGCCTTGTCGTTGTGCACGAGCGTGATCGAGACGCCGTACTTCTCCTCGAGGGCGGCCTTGCGCTCCTCCACCGCGGACGCGCGGTAGCCGACCACGATGACGACGTCGGTCAGCCCGACCTCGGCCAGGTTGGACAGCGCGATGTCCAGGATGGTGGTCTCGCCGTCCACGGGCACCAGGGCCTTCGGCAGCGTGTCGGTGTAGGGGCGCAGCCTCCGGCCCGCTCCTGCCGCCAGCACCATCCCGATCATGTTCCCTCTTCTCCAGGTCGGACGTCACGCCGCCGCCGCGCCCGAGTCGCGCCGGCTCACGACGCTCTCGCACGCGAACAACACGCCAAGGTAGGCGGCGAGCGCGGCGTACGCGAACGGAAGAAGCCCGGAGAGCCCGAAGAAGGCGACCAGGAGCATCCGCCCCTCCCAGCCGAGCCCGGCCGGGAACAGCCAATCCGCCGGCCAGAGTCCCTGGCGGGTGCGGTAAACGGTGTCGTAGTGGTGGAACGCCAGCACGCCGAGCAGCAGGAAGACCAGCGGCGCGGGCACGCCCTGCGCGAACCCCAGTACGGCCAGGTAACCATACTCGATGGCACGGATGATAGGCGGAACGAGCCAGTCGAGACGTCCGGTATGCCCGTGCCCGGCGGCGGCCCCGGTCAGCAGCAGGAGCAGCGGCGGGGCGAACAGCGCGACCGGCTGCCGGGCGCCCGGCCCCAGCGCGAGCAGCACCAACGAGGCCGTGAGGGCGAGCACAGCCCCGGGCAGCGGCGGCACCCGGTCGCGCGCGAGCGCGGCGAGGACCGCGCAGACCGGCCCGTCGTCCCGGTAGGCCCGCAGCCGGGCCGTCCCGACGGCCACACCCTGGGGAACCCCCGCCGCTCCGGCGCCTCGCCCGCCTTCTCGGCGCGGGGCCGCGATGCCGGGCGGAGCCTCCGCGTGCGGGAGCGTTCTGGACGGGGCTTCCGTCCTAGGCAGCGGTCCGGGCGGACCGAAGGCTTCGGGACTCCCGGTGACCTCCGTGGTCCCGGGGGAACCGGTGGTTCCGGGGGAACCGGTGGTCCCGGGGGAACCGGTGGCGGCTCCGGCGGTCTCGGACGCCTCGGCGGGCGGGTCGGTGGCGGTCATCCGTGCAGGGCCCTCATCACTCGTCCGGTCAGGGTGTAGCAGCCCGCGATCCAGCCCCACACGAGCAGGACGGCGAAGGTCAGGCGGGCGGTGCCGAGCGCGGCGGTCAGGCAGATCACCGCGAACCGCTCCCCGATCGGCAGCACGACGATCTTCTTCGCCCAGTGCAGCGCCGGGACGGCGGTGGTGGCGCGGGACAGCCGCTCGGCCGTTCCGGCGGGCGCGGCCGGGGTGCGCGGGCGCTCGGGCCGCTGGTCGCCCGCCACGGTGAGCGGGATGGGCGGGGCGTCCGGGGCGGCGGGCCGCGGCCGGTCGGCGTAGGAGAAGTCGACCATGTGCCGGACGGTCTGCAGCGCGAGCGCGGCGGTGGCGAGCATCCACACGTTCCCGGCGTGCGGGCCGCCGTCCCAGGCCGCGGCGGACGCCCCGGCGGCCAGCCCCGCGTAGACCGCGTACTCCTTGAGCCGGTCGAACATCGCGTCCAGCCAGGCGCCGAACGGGCTGTAGCGGCGGGTGAAGCGGGCGAGCTGGCCGTCCACGCAGTCGAGCACGAAGGCCAGGTAGAACAGGACGGCCCCGGCGACCATCCCGCTCCGGTCGCCGCCCGCGAAGCAGAACGCGGCGAGCGCCGCCAGGCCGCCCGAGGCCCACGTGACGGCGTTCGGCTCGACGCCGAGCCAGGCGGCGGCGCGGACGAGCAGCGGCGACCACGAGCTGACGGCGTAGGTCGCGAACCAGCCGTCGTCGCGCTTGATCGCCGCCCGGAGCCGGACCCCGTCCTCGTCGGCCCTCTCCGCCGCCTCCAAGGCCTCCTGGGCGGCTTCCACGCCCGAGACCCGGCGGCACACGAGCTCGGGAGCGGCCGGGTCGGCCGTCACCGGCATCCCGGCGCGCACGAGCCCGACCAGCAGCAGTTCGAGGGCGTCGTGCTCATCGGCCGGGCCGTCGTCACTCTCCGGAGCGGTCTCCGCCTCCGCCTCCGGTTCGGGCTCCGGCGGCGGTGGCGGTGCGGTCTGCGGCGTCGTCCACGTCGTGAGCGCGGACGGCGAGATGGCCGGGAGCGCGGTCGGCGGCGCGGGCGGCGCGGGCGGGACGGCGGGGAGCGCGCCGGGGACCTCCAGCAGGACGGCGATGCTCTCGGCGATCTCCGCCGCCTGGACGGTCCGCTGCTCCCCCACGCACAGCGGGCCGGGGAAGTCGGCCGTGGGGGCCGACACCCGGTGGAACCCCGAGCCCGCCGAGACGACGCGTCCGGACCCGTCCACCCGGACCGGACGCCCCCTGCCCGCGGGCCGCCGCACCGTCACGGCCGTCGCGGGCCGGTCGGCGGCGTCCAGGACCAGCCGGGTGAGCTGCTCGTCGCTGATCACCAGGTCGCCGGGCAGCAGCACCACCGGGGTGCGCGCCCGGCGCGCGAGCCGGGCGATCTCGCGCAGGTCGGCGGCGGTGTCCTCGCACTCGACGGGGTCGTGGCCGTCCTTGCGGAGCGGCGGCGCGAGCGCCGGCCGGGTGATCACCCGGTGCTCGGCCACGCCCAGCCGCTCCAGCCGGCGGACGAGCCTGGTCAGCAGGCTCACGCCGCCGTCCGCGGACGGGACGGGCACCGCGGCCGCCGGGAACGGGTCCGGGCCTTCGGCCCGTCCGGTCGCGATGATCACGGCGAGGGTCATCGGCGCCTCCGGCCGGTCGGGGAGAGTGTTCGTGACAGAGAGTAGTCATTCCGCGGCCGTCCGCGGCGCAGCGGCGTGTCCGGTAGAAAAGATCCGGAACGGGTCGAGCCGCGCGTCGCTCCCGGCCCCGCCGCCTCCGGCCCGGCGGACGGGCGCGGACGGGCGGGCGCGGGTGCCAGGTCACGGTGGAGGCGCGCGGCAGGCGCGCACGATGGTGCGGTGAGGAAGGGAAGTCCATGGCGACGGTCGCGGTGGTGCTCGCGGGCGGCATCGGGCAGCGGATGGGCGCGGGCCGCCCCAAGCAGCTCATCGAGGTCGGCGGACGGCCGATCCTCGCCCTGTCGGTGGCCGCGTTCGACGCGCACCCCGGCGTGGACGAGGTGCTGGTGGTGATGAACGCCGGGCACCTGCGCGACGCCGCAGCGATGGTCGCGCCGTACCGCAAGGTCACCAGGGTGATCGAGGGCGGCGACACCCGGACCGCCTCGTCCGCCGCCGCGCTGCGCGCCCTCGCGGACCGTCCGGACGACACCCGGGTGCTGATCCACGACGCGGCCCGGCCGTTCGTGGACCGGCCCGTCATCGACCGCGTGCTGGCCGGGCTGGACGGCTACGAGGCGGTCGCGGTCGGGGTGCCGTCGTCCGACACCATCGTCGAGGTCAGCGGCGGGATGGTCGCCGCGATGCCGCCGCGCGAGTCGCTGGTGCGGTTCCAGACGCCGCAGGCGTTCCGGCTCGGCACCGTCCGCGAGGCCTACGAACTGGCGCTCGCCGACCCCGCGCTGCGCGCCACCGACGACTGCGGGATCGTGCACCGGTACCTGCCGGACGTCCCGATCACCGTCGTCCTGGGCGACGAGCGCAACCTCAAGGTCACCCACCCGCTGGACATCGTCATCGCCGAGCACCTCGCCGCGGAGGATTCATGATCTTCGACCGTCCGCCCGCCGTCATCGGCCACCGCGGCCTCGGCGCGGGCACGCTCCCCGACGACACGGGCACGCCCGTCGCCGAGAACACCCTGGACTCGCTGCTGGCCGCCGTCCGCGCGGGCGCGTCGTGGGTGGAGATCGACGTCACGCGCACCGCCGACGACGCCCTCGTCCTGCGGCACGACCCGACCACCGCGGACGGCGCGTTCGTCGTCGGCCGGACCGCCGCCGAGACCGGCCTCCCCAGGCTGGAGGACGTCTTCGACGGGCTGCCGCCCGAGGTCGCGGTGGACGTGGACGTCAAGACCATCCTCGAGGACGCCGTGGACGCCCCGTCCCGGCGCACCGGCGCGCTGCTCGCCCCGGTCCTGCGGCGCGAGGCGCGGCGGCGCCGGCTGCTGGTGACCTCGTTCGACCCGTCCCTGCTGACCTACCTCAAGGACGAGCTGCCGGACGTCCCGCTGGGCCTGCTGACCTGGCTGCGGTTCCCGCTCTGGCACGGCGTCCCGGCCGCCGCAGGGCTGGGCCTCCAGGCCGTCGCCGTGCACACCGCGTCCTGCGGGTTCGAGCATCCCGACAGCCGCCTGCGCCCGCTCGACCAGATCGTGGACGCGGCGCACAAGGCGGGCCTGGCGTTCATGGCGTGGTGCCCGACCGCCGAGGCCGCGCCGTCCTACGCGGCGGCCGGGGCGGACGCGCTGGTCGTCAACGACGTCCCGGGCGTCCTGGCCGCCGTCCGCTGACCCCCGGGCGCCCCCGCGCCGCCCCCGCGCGGTCCGAGGCGGTCGCCAGGGTCATGCGGGCGGCGGGGCGCTCGGCGGG
>NZ_QURH01000837.1 GCF_003428695.1 Actinomadura logoneensis | reverse complement strand
CGCCCGGACGCCCGGCCCCGCCGGCGCGACCACCCGCCGGGCGGCGGCGTCGCGGATGGCGGGTCCGCCCGAGCGGCGGGGCTCAGCGGGTGCGGTCGGCGGTCTCCACGGACCGCCAGAGCGTCTCGTACCAGGGCGGACGTTCGTTCGACCCCTTCCGCTGGGCCTGTTCTCCGTCGCTCGTCCCGCCGTCCAGGACGATGTAGCACTTCTCGTGCGGCATGCAGTAGTGGAGCCTGCGCTTCGCCTCACGTTCAATGTACGACTTGTCGGTCAGCCGTTTCTTGCGTTGCTCGAGTTCCGCGACCTGTTTCTGCGCGACGGCCTGCTTGTGCCGCAGATCGGCGATCTCCTGGCGCTGCGCGATGTACTCCCGGACGGGGTAGGCGAGCGTCAGGGCGATGGCGCAGACGACGACCGCGAGGATGGCCGCCCGGCCGGTCAGGGCCGAGCCGCCCTGCCTGCCGGCCTGCCTGCCGCCCTGCCTGCCGCGGGGCCGTCCGGAGCCCGGACCGGGGCCCGGGTCCGTCCGCCTGCCGCCGCCGTCCGCCGCCATCACCGCTCCTCAGAGGTCGGGACCCGGCCGGGACGGGCGCCCGGCCGGTGCTCGCGCCGCGCTCAGGACTCCCGGGTGAAGCGCGGGAACGCCGCGGCGCCCGCGTACCGGGCGGAGTCGCCCAGGACGTCCTCGATGCGCAGCAGCTGGTTGTACTTGGCGACGCGGTCGGACCGGGCGGGCGCGCCGGTCTTGATCTGGCCGCAGTTGGTCGCGACCGCCAGGTCGGCGATCGTGGTGTCCTCGGTCTCGCCGGACCGGTGGCTCATCATGCAGCGGAAGCCGTTGGTCTGCGCGAGCGTCACGGCGTCGAGGGTCTCGGTCAGGGTGCCGATCTGGTTGACCTTGACCAGCAGCGCGTTGGCGATGCCCTCGCGGACGCCGCGGGCGAGCCGCTCGGGGTTGGTGACGAACAGGTCGTCCCCGACGAGCTGGACCTTCGCGCCGAGGGCGTCGGTCAGGGACTTCCAGCCGTCCCAGTCCTCCTCGTTCAGCGGGTCCTCGATGGAGACCAGCGGGTAGGCGTCGACGAGCTCGCCGTAGTAGGCGGCCATGTCGTCCGCGGTGCGCCTGGAGCCCTCGAACTCGTAGGCGCCGTCGGAGTGGAACTCGGACGCGGCGACGTCCAGGGCGAGCGCGATGTCGCGGCCCGGCTCGAAGCCGGCCTTGCCGATCGCCTCCAGGATGAGGTCGAGCGCGGCGCGGTTGGACGACAGGTCCGGCGCGAAGCCGCCCTCGTCGCCGAGGCCGGTGTTGAGCCCCTGGGACTTCAGCACGGACTTGAGCGCGTGGTAGGTCTCGGCGCCCCAGCGGACGGCCTCGGAGAACGTCGGCGCGCCGATCGGCGCGATCATGAACTCCTGGATGTCCACGTTGGTGTCGGCGTGCGCGCCGCCGTTCAGGATGTTCATCATCGGGACGGGCAGCACGTGCGCGTTCGGGCCGCCCACGTAGCGGAACAGCGGCAGCCCGGAGGAGTCGGCGGCGGCGCGGGCGACGGCGAGCGAGACGCCGAGGATGGCGTTCGCGCCGATCCCGGCCTTGTTCGGGGTGCCGTCCAGGTCGATGAGGGCCTGGTCGATCAGCCGCTGCTCGGTCGCCGGGTAGCCGACGAGCTTCTCGTCGACGGCGTCGTTGACGGCCTTGACCGCCTTGCGGACGCCCTTGCCGCCGTAGCGCTCGTCGCCGTCGCGCAGCTCCACGGCCTCGAACCGGCCGGTGGACGCGCCGCTCGGCACCATGGCGCGGGACTCGGTCCCGTCCGCCAGCAGGACCTCGACCTCGACGGTCGGGTTGCCGCGGGAGTCCAGGACCTCACGGGCGAGGACGGCCTCGATCGACGACACGGGCATCTCCCAGTTGCAATCGGCAAGCTCAGACAGCGCGCCCGCGTGGGCGGACGCTCCCCGAGCCTATCCAGCGCGCCCGGCGGACTTCGAACTGGCACGCCGGAACCGGCAGGTCGCCCTTACCCGGACGGGACCCCGCAAATGCGGGCGGGCGTCGGACCCCGTCCGCACCCGGCCGCTCAGGCGGGTTGACGAACGGATTGCCTACATTGTCTACTTGGCACGTCATTCCGACCTGCTTAGTAGGGAATTATGCCGATGCATCGAAGGCTCCGTCCGCTCGCCGCCGCCGCGGCCCTGACCGTCCTGGCCGCCGCGGGGACGCTCAGCGCCTGCGGCGGCGACGACAAGGGCGGGGCGGACGGCGCTCCGGCCCCGCTGAAGCTGGGGTACTTCCCCAACATCACCCACGCGACCGCCCTGGTCGGCATCCAGAAGGGCATCTTCGCCAAGCACCTCGGCGCCGCGCCGAAGACCGCGACGTTCAACGCGGGCCCCGCGGCCGTCGAGGCGCTGTTCTCCGGCGCGGTGGACGCGACGTTCGTCGGCCCGAACCCGACCGTGAACGCGTGGGCCAAGTCGCACGGCAAGGCGATCAAGGTGATCTCGGGCGCCGCGGCCGGAGGCGTCTCGTTCGTCGTCAAGCCCGGCATCAACGGCCCGCAGGACCTCAAGGGCAAGAAGATCGCAACCCCGCAGCTCGGCAACACCCAGGACGTCGCGCTGCGCTACTGGCTGAAGAAGAACGGCCTGACCGCCGACAAGGACGGCTCCGGCGACGTCAAGGTCGTCCCGCAGGACAACGCGCAGACCCTCCAGACCTTCCAGCAGGGCGCGATCGACGGCGCGTGGGTGCCCGAGCCCTACGCGTCCCGGCTGGTCCTGGAGGCCAAGGGCAAGAAGCTGCTGGACGAGTCGTCCCTGTGGCCCGGCGGCAAGTTCGTCATCACCAACCTCATCGTCCGGCGCGACTTCGCCGACAAGCACCCCGACCAGGTGAGGAAGCTGCTGGAGGGCGTGGTCGAGGCGACCGACTACATCAACTCCGACAAGGCCGGGGCGGAGCAGGCGGCCAACGACGCGCTGACGAAGCTGTCCGGCAAGCCGATCAAGCAGAACGTGCTGGACGCCGCGTTCAAGAGCATCGTCTTCACCACCGACCCCGTCGCGTCCTCGCTGGTGGAGGGCGCCCGGCACGCCGAGGAGATCGGCCTGCTGGACAAGGTCGACCTCACCGGCGTCTACGACCTCGGTCCCCTCAACGAGGTGCTCAAGGCACACGGAAAGGCACAGGTCACCGACCGATGACACAGGCCGTCGAGGCCGCCGCGAGCCGGGCCGTGCCCTCCGGGGCAGCGGTCCGGCTCGACGGCGTCTCCAAAGCGTTCGGGCCCCTCGCGGCCCTCGACGACGTCTCCCTCACCGTCGGGCCGGGCGAGTTCGTCTGCCTGCTCGGCGCGTCCGGCTGCGGCAAGAGCACGCTGCTCAACCTGGTCGCGGCGCTCGACCGGCCGTCCGCCGGGACGATCGACACCGCCGGGCGGCGCGTGGCGCTGATGTTCCAGGAGCCCGCGCTGTTCCCGTGGCTGACGGTCACGGGCAACATCGAGCTGGCGCTGAAGACGCGCGGCGTCCCGCGCGGCGAGCGCCGGGGCCGGGCCGCCGAGCTGCTGGCGTCGGTGCACCTCGCCGGGTTCGAGAGGAAGCGCCCGCACCAGCTCTCCGGCGGGATGCGGCAGCGCGTCGCGCTCGCCCGCGCGCTCGCGCTGACCATCGACACCGAGCCCGCCGGAACGCGGTCGGGCGGCACGCTGCTGCTCATGGACGAGCCGTTCGGCGCGCTCGACGCCATGACCCGCGACCTGCTGCACGACGAGATCGAGCGGATCTGGCGGGAGCGGAACCTGAGCGTGCTGTTCGTGACGCACAACGTCCGCGAGGCCGTCCGGCTGGGTGACCGCGTGGTGCTGCTGTCGAGCCGTCCGGGACGCGTCGTCGAGGAGTTCCCCGTCCGGATGGAGCGGCCCCGCCGCATCGACTCCCCCGAGGTCGCGGCGCTCGCCGGGACCATCACCGACCGGCTGCGCGAGGAGGTCGGCCGCCATGGCGCCTGACCCGAGGACGACGACCGCCCCCGCGGCCACCACCGCGGCCACCCCGGCGTCCACCACCGCGGCCACCCCGGCGTCCACCGCCACGAGCACCGCGGATCCCGCGTCGCCGACGGTCGCCGACGACTCCCCGCCCGACGTCGGTGTGCGGGCGGACGGGAGTGCGCGGCCCGAACTGAGCCGGCAGATCTCGGGCCTGGACGCGCTGGAGCTCGGTGGACGGACGCGCCGCCACCCGGCCGCGCGCGCGTGGTCGGCGGTGTGGCCGATGGCCAGCGCCGTCGCGATCGCGCTGTTGGCCTGGCAGCTCGTGGTGTGGTCGGGCTGGAAGCCGTCGTACGTGCTGCCCGGCCCCGCCGACACCCTGCCGGAGCTGGGCCGCCAGGTGACCACGGGCTCGTTCTGGGGGGCGGTCGGGCTGACGATGCAGCGCGCCGTCCTCGGGTTCGCGGTGTCGGTGCTGGTGGGAACGCTGGTCGGCGCGCTGGTGACGCAGTCGTCGGTGCTGCGCCGCGCGGTCGGGTCGCTGATCACCGGCCTGCAGACGATGCCGTCGATCGCCTGGTTCCCGCTGGCGATCCTGCTGTTCCAGCTGAGCGAGAAGGCGATCCTGTTCGTGGTGGTGCTGGGCGCGGCGCCGTCCATCGCCAACGGGCTCATCGCGGGCGTGGACTACACGCCGCCGATCCTGCTGCGGGCGGGGAAGGTGATGGGCCTGCGCGGCCTGGACCTGTACCGGCACCTCGTGCTGCCCGCGTCGCTGCCGTCCTTCGTGGCGGGGCTCAAGCAGGGCTGGGCGTTCGCGTGGCGGTCGCTGATGGCGGGCGAACTGCTCGTGGTGATCTCCTCGCACACCTCGCTCGGCGTGCTGCTGTCGCAGGCCCGGGAGTTCTCCCAGACGGACGCGATGATCTCCTACATGATCGTGATCCTGGTGGTCGGGATCGTGATGGACCGGCTGTTCGGCCTGGTGGACAGGGCGATCCGGACCCGCTGGGGCCTGGCGGGCGACTGATCCCCCCCTCCGCCGGGTCTCCCCGCCGTCCCTCGGGGCGGACGGCGGGGAG
>NZ_QURH01000835.1 GCF_003428695.1 Actinomadura logoneensis | reverse complement strand
GCCGCCCCACGACCGGCGGCGGACCAGGCCCCCCGTTCCCGGCGCGCGCGACCGCCGCGCCGCCGTCCCGACACCACGTGAGGTGGATGGCATGACAACAGTCCAGGTGGAACCGGTCCGGCTCGACGGCGGCGGCGTCACGCCC
Source organism: Actinomadura logoneensis (assembly GCF_003428695.1). GTDB lineage: Bacteria > Actinomycetota > Actinomycetes > Streptosporangiales > Streptosporangiaceae > Spirillospora > Spirillospora logoneensis. The sequence goes on along the minus strand of NZ_QURH01000835.1, from coordinate 4,928 downwards.
GACGGGATCCGGCGGATCGCCGAGGACGGCGCGCCCGCCGCGCTGTCCCCCGACGTGCTGGAGCGGGCGGCGGCGAGCCGCGCGCTGTTCCAGGACATCGTGGAGCGCGGCATCCCGGTGTACGGCATCACCACCGGCTACGGCGACCTCGCGTACATGATGCTCGACCCCGCGGTGGAAGCCGAGCTGCAGCTCAACCTGGTGCGCAGCCACTGCGCCGGGGTCGGCCCGCTGTTCGCCGAGGACGAGGCGCGCGCGATGGTCGCGGCCCGGCTGAACGCGTTCGCGCGCGGCTACTCGGCCGTCCGGCCCGAACTGCTCGAACGGCTCGCGCTGCTGCTGAACCAGGGCATCACCCCGGCGATCCCGGAGTACGGGTCGCTCGGCGCGAGCGGCGACCTCGCCCCGCTGTCGGCGATCGCGGCCGTGGTGATCGGCGAGGGCTACGTGCTGCGCGACGGGAAGGCCGTCCCGACCGGGCCGGTGCTGCGCGAGCGCGGCATCGAGCCGCTGAGCCTGCGGTTCAAGGAGGGCCTGTCCCTGATCAACGGCACGTCCGCGATGACCGGGCTGGCGGCGCTGCTGGTCGGACGGTCGTGGGCGCAGGTCCGGCAGGCGGAGGTCGTGACCGGCCTGGTGCTGGAGACGATGCGCGCCTCGACCGGCGCGTTCGCGCCCGAGGGCCACGACCTGGCCCGTCCGCACCCCGGCCAGATCGACACCGCCGCGAACCTGCGGACGCTGCTGGCGGACAGCGGCCTGGCGTTCTCGCACGCCGAGATCCGCGAGCAGGTCGAGGCGCAGAAGGACGGCGACGCGCTCGTCCAGCGCGGCGAGATCTACCTGCAGAAGCCGTACACGCTGCGCGCGATCCCGCAGGTCGTCGGCGCGATCCGGGACACCCTCACGCACGCCACCACCGTCGTGGGGACCGAGCTGAACTCCTCCAACGACAACCCGCTGTTCTTCGAGGGCAAGGAGGTCTTCCACGGCGCGAACTTCCACGGCCAGCCGGTCGCGTTCGCGATGGACTTCCTCACGATCGCCCTCACCCAGCTCGGCGTGATGTCGGAGCGGCGGCTGAACCGGCTGCTGAACCGGCACCTCAGCGGCGGGCTGCCGGAGTACCTGGTGGCGGGCGAGCCCGGCCTGCACAGCGGGTTCACCGGCGCGCAGTACCCCGCGACGGCGCTGGTCGCCGAGAACCGGACGATCGGCCCGGCCAGCACGCAGAGCATCCCGTCCAACAGCGACAACCAGGACATCGTCAGCATGGGGCTGATCGCCGCGCGCAACGCCCGGCGCGTCCTGGACAACAACCGGCTGATCCTCGCCGTCGAGTTCCTGGCGGCGGCTCAGGCGGTGGACCTGCGGGACGTGAAGGAGCAGCTCAGCCCGGCGGGGCGGGCCACCTACGAGCGGGTCCGCTCGATCGCGCCGTTCCTCGCCGAGGACCGCTTCATGACCGACGAGATCGAGGCCGTCGCCGCCGAGATCGGGCGCGGGGGCTTCCTCGCGGCCCTGCCCGACGGCGGCGCGAGCCTGCGCTGACCCGACCGCCCGGCACGTCCGCACGACACGCCCGCCCGGCACACCGCACGGCACGCCCGCACGACACGCCGCAATGACACGCCCGCACGGCCCGACCGCGCGGCCCGGCCCCGGTCCGGCCGCGCGGGCGGACGCGCGGGCAGAGAGGAAGTACCGATGACCGGTCCGCGCATCGTCGAGCGGACGGAGTGGATCACCGCCCGCAGGGCGTTCCTGGAACGCGAGAAGGAGGTGACCCGCGCCCGCGACGCGCTCAACGCCGAGCGCCGGCGGCTGCCGATGCTCGTGGTGGACAAGGAGTACGTGTTCGAGGGCCCGGAGGGCGAGCGCCGCCTCCCCGACCTGTTCGGGGACCGGCGGCAGCTGCTCGTCTACCACTTCATGTGGCCGCTCGAGGGGCACGACTGGTGCCCGGTCTGCTCGCTGTTCATCGACAACATCGGCCACCTGGCGCACCTGCGCGCCCGCGACACCGCCCTGGTGATCGCGTGCGCCGCGCCGCAGTCCGACATCCAGCCGTTCCGGAAGCGGATGGGCTGGGACATCCCGTGGTACACCACGCGCGGGGACGACTTCTACACCGACTTCTCCCTCGACCTGGGCGGCGGCCAGACCGAGCTGCCCGGCGTCAGCGCCTTCCTCAAGGACGACGACGGACGGGTCCTCTACGGTTACTCGACCCACGGGCGAGGCAGTGACATCCTGAACAACACCTACAACTATCTCGACCTGACACCGCTGGGCCGTCAGGAGGACGGGATGGAGGACACGATGGCCTGGATCCGGCACCACGACCGGTACGACGATCCGGGCGGCGCGTCCTGCCACGGCTGAACACCCGGCCGCGGTCCCCGGCGGGGCCAGGACACGCGACGACAGGAGGCCAGACCGATGGACCCCCGAACGTTCCGCACCCGGGCCACGCTGGGCACCGCCGACGGCGGCACCCCGGCGCTGCGCTTCGAGCACGACTACGGGCACGCGCCCGAGCGGGTGTGGCGGGCCGTCACCGACGGCGAGCGGCACTCCGAGTGGTTCGGCTTCCCGGTGGTCATCGAGCCCGTCAAGGACGGGCGCTTCTCGGTGACCTTCTCCCCCGACATGGTGGAGGAGGGCCGCGTCCTGGAGGTGGACGAGCCGCACCGGTTCGCCTACACCGGGCGCGGTGACGTGTACCGCTGGACGATCACCCCGGACGGGGACGGCTCCCGGGTCGTCCTGGAGAACGAGATGGGCGACCCGGACCACATGCCGTACAGCGCGGCCGGGTTCCACCTCGCCCTGGACAAGATGGAGGACCTGCTCGACCGCGAGGCCGGCAGGCCGGCCTCCGGGTCGGCGGACGACGGCCCGTCGTTCGACGACCTGGTCGGCTACTACACCGACCTGCGCGACAAGTCCGCCTGACCGCGGCTCTCCGACCGCCCCGCGCCGCTCGCCGGCGCGGGGCGGTTCGCTGTCTCCGGGCCCTCTCCCGGGCCTCTTCCCGCGTGCTCCGGCGGTGGCATTCGCGGAGATGCCGCCGGGCGGCGGGCGCGGCGATAGTCGGGGAAAGCGGACGGCGCGGTCCGTCCGGCGAGCGGGACCCGCGAGGGGGAGGCTGTGACGGGAGAGCGGAGCAGGCCCAGCCGGGACGGCGTCACGCCCTGGCCGCCGGAGACGGCCGCACGGTACGAGGCCGCCGGGTACTGGATCGGACGGCCGCTCGGCGAGCAGGTGCTCGCGGTCGCCGACGCCCGGCCGGACGCCGAGGCGCTGGTCAGCGGGAACGTCCGGATGACGTACCGGGAGCTGGCGCGGCGCGCGGACGGCGCCGCGCTGCGGCTGCTCGGCCTCGGGCTGCGGCCGGACGACCGGATCGTCGTGCAGCTGGACAACCGGTGGGAGTTCGTCGTCCTGACCCTGGCGTGCCTGCGCGCCGGGATCCTGCCGGTGATGGCGCTGCCCGCGCACCGCCACCGGGAGATCTCGCACATCGCGGGGCACGCCGAGGCGCGCGCCATCGCGGTGCCCGCCGAGAGCGCCCGGTTCGACCACCAGGCCCTCGCCCGCCGCATCCGCGCGGAGCACCCGGGCGTGGAGCACGTGCTCGCGGCGGGCGACCGTCCCGCCGACGACACCGTGGACCTGCGGGACCTGTGCCGTCCGGCGGACGACCCGGACGCGGCCCGCCGCGCGCTGGACGCCGCCGCGCCGCACTCGCGGGACGTGGCGCTGTTCCTGCTCTCCGGCGGCACCACCGGCCTGCCGAAGCTCATCGCGCGGACGCACGACGACTACTCCTACAACGCGCGGCGCAGCGCCGAGGTCTCCGGGTTCGGCCCGGACACGGTGTACCTCGCGGCGCTGCCGCTGGCGCACAACTTCCCGCTCGCGTGCCCGGGCATCCTGGGCGCGCTGCTGGCGGGCGGCCGGGTCGTGGTCGCGCCGTCGCCCGCGCCCAAGCGGGTGTTCGACCTGATCGAGCGCGAGCGGGTCACGGTGACGGCCGCGGTGCCCGCCATCGCGCAGAGCTGGCTGGCCTACCAGGAGAGCGGCCCCGGCCACGACCTCGGCTCGCTGGAGGTGCTGCAGGTCGGCGGCTCGCGGCTGGCCGACGAGGTCGCGGTGACGGTGCGGCCCGTCCTCGGCTGCCGGCTCCAGCAGGTGTTCGGGATGGCCGAGGGCCTGCTCAACTTCACCCGCCTGGACGACCCCGACGAGGTCGTCTGCCACACCCAGGGGCGCCCGATCAGCCCGGACGACGAGATCGCCGTGCTGGACCAGGACGGCCGCCCGGTGCCGGACGGCACGCCCGGCGTGCTGCTGACGCGCGGCCCGTACACGCCGCGCGGCTACTACCGGGCGGACGGGCACAACCAGGTCGCGTTCACCGGGGACGGCTGGTACCGCACCGGCGACATCGTCCGCCGCCGCCCGGACGGGAACCTGGTGGTGGAGGGCCGGGACAAGGACATGATCAACCGGGCGGGCGAGAAGATCTCCGCCGAGGAGGTGGAGAACCTCGCCTACCGGGTGCCCGCCGTCGCGCTCGCCGCGGCCGTCGCGATGCCCGACCCCGACCTCGGCGAGCGCGTCTGCCTGTACGCCGTCCTGCGGCCGGGCGCGCACGTGGAGCTGGCGGAGATCCGCGCCGAGATGGAGCGCGCGGAGGTCGCGCCCTACAAGCTCCCCGAGCGCCTGGTGGTCGTGTCCGAGCTGCCGCGGACGAGCATCGGCAAGCTCGACAAGAAGGCGCTGCGCGCCGACCTCCGCGACCGCCTCGCCGCCGAGCGCATCGCCCGTTCCGGCGGCTGACAACCACCGCGCGAGGACGGCCGGGGCCGCGTCGGACCGGCGCGGCCGAGGCGGCCGAGGCGGCCGAGGCGGCCGAGGCG
>NZ_QURH01000833.1 GCF_003428695.1 Actinomadura logoneensis | reverse complement strand
GGGGGCGCGCAGCGGCGCGGCGTCGTCGGCGGGCAGCTCGCGCGGCTCGGGCGCGATGTCGAGCAGCGCGGCGAGGGTCTCGGCGGCGAGCACGCCGTCCACGGCGGCGTGGTGCGCCTTGACGTACACCGCCGCCCGGCCGCCCTCCAGCCCCTGCACGAGCACCAGCTCCCACAGCGGCCGGCTGCGGTCGAGGGGGCGGGCGTGCAGCGCGGCGACCACCTCGGCGAGCTGCTCGTCCGTGCCGGGGGCGGGCAGCGTCACCTCCGACACGTGCTGGACGGGGTCGAACGCGGGGTCGTCCTCCCAGTACGGGTGGTCGAGCCCGAACGGGACCCCGGCGAGCCGCCGCCGCAGCGGCCGGGCCGCCAGGTGCGCGCGCTCGCGGATGAGCTCCACGGCCGCGGCCGTGGTGATCCGGCCGTCCGGCAGCGCGCTCGGGTCGAGGATCCCGAGGCCCGCGATGTGCGCGTGCGTGCTGCGCGTCTCGGCGTTGAGGAACGTCGCGTCCAGGGTGGTCAGCTGGGTGGTCTGCGGAGTGGTGTCCTGGGGCGTGTGCGGAGTGGTGTGCTGGGTCATCTGGGGGGTGTCCCGCTCTCGTCGCTGGATCGTGTGCCGGGCCCTGCGGGGGTGGTCGGTCCGCGGTCCGGGGCGCCGTCGTCGGTGCGATGCCCCGACTCAAGGAGTTATGCGGTCCGGACGGGTCCGGTCAACGCGGGAGGGCGGAAAGTAACCCCGACTTAACGGGACGTTTCACCCAATTCACGTGGGGACCTTCGCGCGGCGCGTGGGAAGATAACCCGGTTTCGGCGTCCGCATGTGGACACATCCGGCCCTGGCTAAGCTGGTGCGCCATGAGCGCACGACCACTCGCGGAGACCGTCGAGGCGGGCTGGGCGCGAGCCCTGGAGCCCGTCGCCCCCCGCATCGCCGCCATGGGCGGGTTCCTGCGCGCCGAGGTCGCGGCGGGCCGCCGGTACCTGCCCGCCGGGCACCACATCCTGCGCGCCTTCCAGCAGCCCTTCGACGAGGTCCGGGTGCTGATCGTCGGCCAGGACCCCTACCCGACCCCGGGCCACCCGGTCGGGCTGTCGTTCTCGGTCGCCCCGGACGTCCGGCCGCTGCCCAGCTCGCTGGTCAACATCTTCCGCGAGCTGCGGGACGACCTCGGCCTGCCGGAGCCGTCCAACGGCGACCTCACCCCCTGGACGCAGCAGGGCGTCCTGCTGCTCAACCGGGCCCTCACCGTGCGCCCCGGCAAGCCCGCCTCGCACCGCGGCAAGGGCTGGGAGGAGGTCACCGAGCAGGCCATCCGCGCCCTGGCCGCCCGGGGCCGTCCGCTCGTGGCGATCCTGTGGGGCCGCGACGCCCGCAACCTGCGCCCGCTGCTCGACGGCGTCCCGTGCATCGAGTCCGCCCACCCGTCGCCGATGTCGGCCAACGGCGGCTTCTTCGGATCCCGCCCGTTCAGCCGCGCCAACCGGCTCCTCGCCGAGCAGGGCGCCTCCCCCGTCGACTGGAAGATCCCCTGACCCGCCGACCCGCCGGCGTGCGGGGCCGCTGAGCGCACCGGGCCGACGACGCGGCGCGCGGCACCGCAGGCCGCCGGTCCTAGTCCTCCGCGTCGGGGAGGATCTTGAGCAGGTCGTTGAACTCGGCGTTGGCGGGGCCGTCCGGGCTCTGCAGGACGGGGGTCAGCCGGCGCTCGCCGTGCGACCAGTAGACGCCGGACGCGCACGGGTCGTCGGCGGCGGCGTGCATCTCGGCGACCACGTCCGCGAAGACCGGCAGGACCTCCTCGACCGCGCGGCTGGTGATCGGGTAGATCAGCAGGGTGCTGTGGCTGGGGGCGCCGACCAGCGCGCCGTGCTCGTTCGGGGACGGCAGGAACTGGTGCACCTCGGACAGCAGCGCCGACACGTACCGGCTGCCCGGCTTGGTCACCACGCGGACGTCGCGGCCGGGCAGCAGCGGCTGGTCGCGGACCTCGACGTCGGCCAGCTCGCGGTCGTGGGTGTTGGTCATCACGAAGCCGAGCCGGCGCAGGCCGAGCAGCCCGGCCCGGTCGCGGGTCAGCGGGCCGCCGTAGCGCGGGTGGTCGATCACCACGACGGCGTCGAAGTGGTCCCCGGCGGGGACGACGACCAGGCCCTCGCGGTCGCCCGGGGTGAGCTTCGGAACGATCCGCAGCCGCAGCAGCTCGCGGACGTCGCCGAACAGCTCCATCTCGCCGACGGCCCGGGACGCGCGGTCGCCGACCTCGCGGACCCACTCGTCCACCAGGCTGGGCCAGCGGGTGCGGGGCTGGTCGGCGCAGCGCTCCAGGACGGTCGCGGTGGACGCGCGCGCCTGGGAGTGCCCGATCGTGAGCACCATCTCCGAGGTCGCGGCGTCCAGCCAGGCGCTGGGGGCGAGCACCGGCAGCAGGTCGCGGATCAGGGCGTGCACGTCGGACGCCGCGTCGCGCGGGCCGCCGCCCGGCCTGCCGCCGCCAGTCGCCTCTGGTTCCATCTCGCAACCCCCCTTCCCCGGAGCCCACCGCTGTCCCACACAGCTTCTCAGAGTCGGCCCCTCCCGCGCGATCCATCCGGCAGACGGAAGGTGATCTTGCCAGGCGAGGGCGGGGGGCAAGGTAGGTTGCAGGCATGTCGGAATACGTGTACCCGCCAGTGATCAAGGCGGCTCTCGGCCTGTTCAGAGCCCTGAACCTGAAGATCCGCCTGGAGGGGACCGAGCACATCCCGCCCACCGGCGGCGCGGTTCTGGTCAGCAACCACGTCAGCTACCTCGACTTCATCTTCGCGGGGCTGGCGGTCCACCCGGCCGGGCGGCTCGCCCGGTTCATGGCCAAGAGCGAGATCTTCGACCACCGGATCGCCGGGCCGCTGATGCGCGGCATGCACCACATCCCGGTGGACCGGGAGGCGGGCGCCGCGTCGTTCAAGGCGGCGCTGACCGCGCTGAAGGGCGGCGAGATCGTCGGCGTCTTCGCCGAGGCGACGATCAGCCGCTCGTTCACCGTCAAGGACATCAAGAGCGGCGCCGTGCGGATGGCGGTCGCGGGCAAGGTCCCGCTGATCCCGATCGCGATCTGGGGCCCGCAGCGGATGTGGACCAAGGGCCGCAAGAAGCGGCTGTTCCAGCGGAACATCCCGGTCACGATCCTCATCGGCGAGCCGATGTACCCCAAGCGCGGCGACGACTACGAGCAGGTCACCAAGGACCTGCGCGCCCGGATGTCGGAGCTGCTGGAGAAGGCGCAGCGCGAGTACCCCGACATCCCGGCCGAGTCCGAGTCGTGGTGGCAGCCCGCCTACCTCGGCGGCTCCGCGCCCACGCCGGAGGAGGCCGAGGAGCTGGACGCCCGGGAGGCCGAGGAGCGCCGCGCCCGCCGCGAGGCCCGCGCCGCCGCCGAGCAGGCCGCCGCCCCCAAGGTCGAGGCCGCTCCCAAGGACGAGCCCGCTCCGAAGGCCGAGGCTGAGCCGAAGGACGAGCCCGCCCCGAAGGCCGAGCCGAAGACCGAGCCGAAGACGGAGGACGAGTAATTCACTGGACGCGGACGCCACCCGCTACCGATCATCGGAAGCATGACGGCATCGCGAGAGGGACGCGGGGAGTTCCTGCACCTGGTCGAGGTCCCGGAGGTCGCCACGGCCTCCGGTGAGGACCTGACGCTGCCCGTGGTGCTGAACCTGAGCGACGGGGACTCCCCGGCCGACGTGATGGACCTGCTCTCGCTGCGTCCGTTCGCGTCCGGGGAGCAGCCGTGGTCCCGCTCCACGCGGCTGGAGGACGTCCGCAAGGACGCGCCGCTGCTGCCGGAGGGGGCGCGGGTGCTGCGCGTCGCGCACGAGAAGGAGAAGAAGTCGGTCCTCGCCCGGGGCGAGGGCTGGACGCTGCTGGTGAACCGGTGGACGCACGGCACCGCGTACGTGATGGTCACGGCGGTGGACGACGAGCTCGCCCAGTCCGTCCTGGACGAGACCGTGAAGGACGCGACCGACCAGCCGAAGCCGGGCGAGACCCACATCGAGATGGGGTTCTGGCACTTCGGGAAGCACGGCCCGCAGCACAGCGAGCGCTCGATCACGGCCGACCCGTGGAGCGGGGTCCGGCGCAACTACAGCGCGGGGGTGGCCGAGGCGCTCGACCGCGTCATGGCGCTCAGACCGGATGACGTGGGCGGGCGCATCCTGCTGCTGCACGGGCCGCCGGGCACCGGGAAGACCACGGCGCTGCGGGCGCTCGCCCGCGAGTGGAGCGAGTGGTGCCGGTCGGACTGCGTGCTCGACCCGGAGGTCCTGTTCTCCTCGCCCGGCTACCTGTTCCAGGCGACCATGGGCGAGGAGGACGACGAGGACCGCGGCTGGCGGCTGCTCATCCTGGAGGACTGCGACGAGCTGATCCGCGGCGAGGCCAAGCAGACGGCCGGGCAGGGCCTGTCCCGGCTGCTGAACCTGACCGACGGGATGCTCGGGCAGGGCCGGGACGTGCTGGTCGCGATCACCACCAACGAGGACCTGGCGCGGCTGCACCCGGCGGTCGTCCGGCCGGGGCGCTGCCTGGCGCAGATCGAGATCGGCCGGCTCTCCAGGGCCGAGGCGGTCGCGTGGCTGGGCGACGAGGCGGCCGAGGCGGCGCGCGCGATCGGCCCGGACGGCGCGACGCTGGCGGAGCTGGCGGCTCTCCGCAAGGGAGAGCCGCGCCCCACCGTCGGCCCGGATGCCCCCGGCACCGCGACCGGCTTCTACCTCTGACGGCCCGGCGGGGGCACCGGGCCTCGCCGAGGCGAAGGCTTCGGCGGGACCGTCCTCGGAACGTGGGGTCGCCCCGTAGGACCGCCGCACCGCGCGGCTCCGGGACTCCCCACCCTTCGCCACGCCCCCCGGTTCGGCACCCTGCCGCGGCGCGGGCGGACGCGCGTCCGCCGCACCGCTCCCGGGTGCCCCGCGCCCCGGTCCCCCGACCGGCGCGCGAGTCTGTCAGGCCGCCACGGGCCGATGCCTCGTGGCGGTCGTCTTCGTGTGGGTGAGGCGGCGTGCGGACGGCCGCCGCGGGGGTTCGGAGCGCGC
>NZ_QURH01000834.1 GCF_003428695.1 Actinomadura logoneensis | reverse complement strand
CCGCCCGGCGGGTGGTCGCGCCGGCGGGGCCGGGCGTCCGGGCGGGTGTGGAGCCCGCGGGTCGTCCGCCCGCGGGGTGACGGCGCCCGGCGGACGGGGCGTCCTCCGGGACGCCAGGGGAGGACGGTGTCCCGCGCGGCGGGACGCCGAGCAAGGTGCCGCGGGGAGGCGGCGACGCGGATCCGCGCGTGGTCCGCGGGTGGGGACGGGACATGATCGACGAACACGACACGGCGGCCATCGCCGCCCAGCTCGGACGGGAGCCGCGCGGCGTCCGCCGGGTGGCCTACCGCTGCCCCTGCGGCAACCCGGCCGTGATCGAGACGGCGCCCCGGCTGCCGGACGGCACGCCGTTCCCGACGCTGTTCTACCTGACCTGCCCGAAGCTGGCGTCCGCGATCGGGACGCTGGAGGGCGGCGGGATGATGCGCGGGATGCAGGCCCGGCTGGCGGACGACCCGGAGCTGCGGGCCGCCTACGAGGCCGCGCACGCCGACTACCTGCGGCGCCGCGACGAGGCGACCAAGGAGGAGGGCGTCGAGCCTCTGCCCGCCGGGATGCAGAGCGCGGGCGGCATGCCCGAGCGCGTCAAGTGCCTGCACGCGCTGATCGCCCACGAGCTGGCCGTGCCCGGGATCAACCCGTTCGGCCGCGAGGCCCTCGCCGAGCTGCCCGAGTGGTGGCGCGCGGGGCCGTGCGTGTGCCCGTCCACGGCCGAGGAGTCCGACGACGGGTCCGGCGCCGCGCCGGACCGGGAGGGGGAACGGTGACACGCGTCGCCGCCATCGACTGCGGTACCAATTCGGTCCGGCTCCTCATCGCCGACGTGGAGGGCGACACGCTCACCGACGTCGAGCGGGAGATGCGGATCGTCCGGCTCGGCCAGGGCGTCGACCGGACCGGGCGGCTCGCCCCCGAGGCCCTGGAGCGCACCTTCACCGCGATGCGCGAGTACGCCGGGATGATCCGCGCGCACGGCGCGGAGAAGGTCCGCGTCGTCGCGACCAGCGCGACCCGCGACGCCGAGAACCGGGCCGACTTCGTGGCCGGGGTCGTGGACATCTTCGGCGTGGTGCCGGAGGTCGTCACCGGCGACGAGGAGGCGCGGCTCTCCTTCACCGGCGCGACCCGCGAGCTGGCGGCCCTGCGTCCGGCCCGCCCCTACCTGGTGGTGGACATCGGCGGCGGCTCCACCGAGTTCGTGCTCGGCGCGTCCGGCGTGGAGTCGGCGGTGTCGATGGACATCGGCTGCGTCCGGCTGACCGAGCGCCACCTCAAGGACGCCGACCCGCCGACCCCCGAGCAGATCGCGGCGACGATCACCGACATCGACGCCGCGCTCGCGACCGTCCGGGAGACCGTCGCGGTGGACGAGGCGCGCACCCTGGTGGGGCTCGCGGGCTCGGTCACCACGGTCGCCGGGATCGCGCTCGGCCTGCCCGAGTACGACTCGTCCCGGACCCACCTCTCCCGGATCATGGCCGCCCAGGTCCACGACGTGACCCGCAACCTGCTGCACGCCACCCGCGCCGAGCGCGCCGCGATCGGCGTCATGCACCCCGGCCGGGTGGACGTCATCGGCGCGGGCTCCCTCATCATCGACCGGATCATGCGCGAGTACGGCTTCGGCGCGGTCGTCGTCAGCGAGCACGACATCCTGGACGGCATCGCCTGGTCCCTCGCGGGTTAGCGGTCCTCCCGGACGAGCACTTCGGGCGGCGCGGCCACGGTGAACCCCGGCCCCGCCGTCCGCCGGGTACCGGGGCGCGGGCGGCCCGCCGACGATCACGCGGAGCCGGTGCCCCGCGTCGAACCGGTGCCCGACCGCGCCGAGCCGGATGACGACCTCGCCCCCTCCCGTCCTGGCCACGCCGTCGCAGACGTTGCGTGAGCTCCCGTCGGCGGCCACGTCGCTGAGCCGCACGAAGAGCACGCCGTGCCCCGCGAGCCGGACCGCATCCGGGCGGGCCTGCGGCGCTCGCCCACCCCTGGCTTCCCGCAGCCCTTCCCGCTCGCCGCACCGTCGGCCCGAACACCCTGCGCGTCCTCGACCACGCCCTGGTCGTCCTCGCGCCCACCGGCCTTCCCCCGGCACGGTGCTGGAGGTGTTCTCCCTGATCACAGGCTTCCTGGCGGCTGTGTTGATCGCAGTCCCGGCCCACTGCGCTCGCCTAGCGGCTGTGTTGATCGCAGTCCCGGCCCACTGCGCTCGCCCAGGGGCTCGCTGCGTGACCGTGCCTGGGCGAACGCGGCATCGCTTCGCGATCTGCCCGGCTCCGCTCGCCTTCGGCTTCGCTCCGCCGTGCAGGTAGCGCGTTCGCGTGCGTGGTTCAGGTGGCGCGAGTCCGCGTGGCGCAGGTAGCGCATTCGCGGGGGGGCGGCAGGTAGTGCGTTCGCGCGTGTGGTGCAGGTGGCGCGTGCGTGGTGCAAGTGGTGCAATCGCGTGCGGGCGGCAGGTGGTGCGTTTGCGTGCGGGGCGGCAGGAGGGGCTTTGAGCGCTGGCGGTCCGGGTCTCGCTAGGTTCCGTTTCGGAGGGCTGCGACCAGGGCTGGGATGATCACGGCGTTGGGGCTCTGCTGGGGGACGTAGAGGACGGCCGGGCCGCCGCCCGCCGGACGGATCCAGACGCGTCCCTTCTCGACGACGGCGTCGGCGACCATCGGCCAGGACAGCGAGGCGCCGCCTCCGTGCAGGCCGCCGGGGTGCACGGTCAGTCCCTGGGTGACCTCCACGGCGCCGCCGGCGCGGACGCGGGCCGCGATCGCCGCGACGAGCCGCGACTCGGCGCGCTCCCGGCAGATCTCGACGAGGCGCGTCCAGAGGCCCTGCGCGTCGTCGTGGGCGGACGGGTCGAGCGCGATCTCGACGCGCGGTCCCGCGAAGAAGGGACGGCGGCCGACGCGGAAGATCCACTGGGTCGGGAGCGCGGTCTTCCAGTAGGCCGTCCACTCGACGTCCGCCCAGGCCAGGCCGCTGCTGCCGAAGGCGATGCCCCCGTCGTCGGCGTAGAGCCGCAGGCCGCGCACCTCGGCGGTGAGCGCCGAGCCCTCGGGCCGCTGGGCGGCGGCGACCCGGGACGGCCGGGCCGGCTGCGGGTTGAGCGCCTCCGTCCACGCCTCGCCGTCCCACCAGCGCAGCTTGCTCTCACCCAACGGGTCGGGATACCAGCCGGGTCGGGTCATCCCCTCGCCCTCCGCTCCGCGCGACCCCCGCGCCCCGGTCCCACACCACCGCCACCAGCACCACGCCCACCGCCGGCGCGCGAACCCCGTCCACAGATCCGTGGACGGCGCATGCGGAACGGGCGGCCCGGGCCCCGAGTTCCGCCACCGCTCCCCGCTTGGTCGCGCGGGCTCCGAGCGTGACTGGGCGGCCCCCTCCGGCGTGGACGCATCGTACCGACGGAGCCTGCCCGAGATGTGCGCTTTGTCCTAATGCGTCGGTACGCGGTGGCGGCCACGTGCGGCCGGTCCGGCGTGCGAGGATCGCACCATGAGCGACGCCGCCAACGCGCCTTACGTCCTGCCCGGCACCGGTTGGCCGGACGACCCCGCCGCCCCGGACACGCCCGTCGCGCACGACGCCGCCGACGTCGCCGGGCTCGCCGCGTCCGCGCCCTCGCTGCACGAGCTGCTCGCCCGCCAGTCCGTCTGCCGCGCCTGCGACCGGCTCGTCGCCTGGCGCGAGAAGGTCGCGGTCGAACGCCGCCGCATGTTCGCCGCCGAGCCCTACTGGGGACGGCCCGTCCCCGGCTGGGGCGACCCCGAGCCCAGGATCATGGTCGTCGGGCTGGCCCCCGCCGCGCACGGCGGCAACCGCACCGGCCGCATCTTCACCGGCGACCGCTCCGGCGACTGGCTCTTCGCGTCCCTGCACCGCGTCGGCCTGGCCAACCAGCCGACCAGCGTCAGCGCCGACGACGGGCTGCGCCTCATCGGCACCCGGATGGCCGCCACCGTCCGCTGCGCCCCGCCCGACAACAAGCCGACACCCGCCGAACGCGACACCTGCCGCCCCTGGCTGGCTCGCGAGATCGACGACGTGGCCCCGACCGTCCGCTGCATCGTCTGTCTGGGCGGATTCGCCTGGCAGGCGGTGTGGCCCGTCCTCGACCAGGCCGGATACGAGGTGCCGCGTCCCCGTCCCAAGTTCGGCCACGGCGCCGAGGTTCGGCTCGCGGGGCCCGACGACACGTCCGTGACGCTCCTGGGCTGCTACCACCCGAGCCAGCAGAACACCTTCACCGGCCGCGTCACCGAGGACATGCTCGACACCCTCTTCACGCGAGCCAAAACCCTGGCCGCCCTCTGATCACGGCAAGGGCAACGCTCGTGCCGCTCTGGGAGCGGGGCGGCGCGTCGTGGCCCAGCGTGCCCGCCCCGGCGCTGGCGCTCGGCGGGGCGGGCGGTGGCTCACCGGAAGTGCCGTCGCGCGCGGGAGCGACGCGCGGCGGTTCCGGGTGAAGTGCGGTGGACCGTCAGGGGCGCGGCAGGATGCCGCACCCGGGGCCTGGCCTGTCAGTACGCGGCGGGTTCACCGCAGCGCCGCGTGAAAGTGGGTCACTGCGGCTGGGGGATGTTGGGGGAGAGGGGCTGGACGTCGAACACGCCGTGCAGGCAGACCGGGCCGAACGTCCAGGACGCGCGCGTCCAGCTCCGCTCGTCCGGCGGCGTCACGTGCAGGGCGGTCGGGGTCGGCTCGCAGGGACCGTTGTCGGGCTCGCCCATGCCCGGGGTGACGCCCCAGTGCAGCATGGTGTAGGCGTGCCCGCCCGGATACACCACGAACGGGCGGGGAGTGCCGCCCCGGCGGGTGGACGCCGGAATGGTCGGGTTCTGCGGGTTGGCGAGGCCGATGCCCGGGAACCCGAACAACTTGCAGGCGTGGCCCGAGATGTTGGTCAGGGTCAGGCGCGCGTAGCGGTTGCCCGCCGCGGGGCTGTACGCCTTGAGGGACGCGTCCAGCATGGGCGCGGCGCAGCGGTCGATCGGCTTCTGCCCGCCTCCGCCGCCCGCCCCGCCGCCGGAGCCGCCCGCCCCGCCGCCGGAGCCGCCCGGGG
>NZ_QURH01000832.1 GCF_003428695.1 Actinomadura logoneensis | reverse complement strand
TCGCCGGCCCGCCGCGCGAACTCGCGGAACGCGTCGCCGCCCGCGCCGGCGCCGCGACGGCCGCCGCCGGGCCCGTCCTGCCCGAACACCCGGCCCAGACCGTTGTAGCCGATCACCAGGTCCCAGACCGTTCCGTCGGTGCTGCCGCCGATGTAGGGCCGCCTGGACGCCGGGATGAGGTCCACGACCGTCATCCACCAGCCCGCCGACACCAGCAGCACCGCGCCCGCCGCGAGCAGTTGCAGCACCCGCCGTCCGAGCTTCGGCGGCCCGAACAGCAGGTACGCCAGGGCCAGCGCGGGAAGCGCGACGAACGCCTGGAGCATCTTGGTGTTGAAGCCGCAGCCGACGAAGAACGCCGCCAGCAGGAGCCAGCGCAGCCGTCCGTCGCCGATGGCCCGCACGGTCGCCCAGGCCGCCGCGACCAGCAGCAGCACCAGCAGCGTGTCCGGGTTGTCGTCCCGGTTGATCGCCACCGTGATCGGCGTCAGCGTCAGCACCACGGCCGCGAGCAGCCCCGCCGCCGGACCGAACGCGCGCCGCACCGTCGCGTACAGCAGCGCGACGGCCGCGACGCCCTCGACCACCTGCGGCAGCAGCAGGCTCCACGAACCGAACTCGATCACCCGGGCGAACAGGCCCATCACCCACAGCGCCATCGGCGGCTTGTCCACCGTGATGAACGAGCCCGCGTCCAGCGACCCGAAGAAGAACGCCTTCCAGCTCTGCGTACCGCTCTTCACCGCCGCCGAGTAGTACGTGTTGGCGTACCCGCTCCTGCTCAGGCCCCACGCGTACAGGACGGCCGCCAGAGCCAGGACCGCCCACAACGCCGGACGCGCCCAGACCGGGTCGCTCTCCGGCCCCAGCAGGAACCGGCCCACCCGGCCCCGCCGCACCCCGGACGGCCGCGTGGCGCCCTCCGGCGAGCCCGTCGTCACCGTCGCGCTCATCGACCCGCCTCCTCAGTAGCAGCGCCGCCCTGCGCGGGAGCAGCGCCCGCCTGCACGGGAGCGGCATCCGCCCGCTCCGCGGCGTCGGGACGGCGCGGGCCGCGCAACCTGCGCGGATGGAAGATCCACGCGCGCATCAGCAGGAACCTCGCCAGCGTCGCGACCGCGTTCGCCGCCACCATCGCCGCGACCTCCACCCAGCGGGACGGGGCCGCGACGGTCGCGTGCAGCAGCGCCAGCCCGCCGGTGCTGAGCCCGAGCCCGAGCAGGAACGTCAGCCCGCCCTCGATCTGGTGCCGCAGCGCCCGGTGCGACCCGGTCACCCCGAAGGTGAACCGGCGGTTGGCGGCGGTGTTGGCGACCGTGGTCGCCACCAGCGACAGCGCGTTGGCCATCAGCGGGCCCATGACCAGCCGCAGCAGCACGAACAGCACCAGCTGCGCCACCGTGCTCACCAGGCCGATCACCGCGAAGACCGGGAGCTGCCGCCGCATCCCCGCCGGCAGCTCACCGCCCGCACGGGAAGGTCCGGCGCCGCGGTCGCGCGCTCCGGACCGTCCGGCCACCGGGGCCCCGAACCCGCCGGTCAGCATCCGACGTCCCACGCGCGCCATCCCCCTCAGGTCGTCCAGCGCCGTGCGCCACACGTCCACCCGGCTGTCGGGATCGTCCACCCAGTCCACCGGCACCTCGTGGATGCGCAGCCCGGTCCGCTCGGCCAGCAGCAGCAGCTCGGTGTCGAAGAACCACTCCTGGTCCTCCACCGCCGGGAGCAGCGCCTGCACGATCTCGGTCCGGCCCGCCTTGAAGCCGCACTGCGCGTCGGAGAACCGCGCCGCCATCGCCGTCCGCAGCAGCAGGTTGTAGCAGCGGGAGATCACCTCCCGGCGCGGCCCGCGCACCACCGCCGACCCGCGCGACAGCCGCGACCCGATCGCCAGGTCGCTGTGCCCGGAGATCAGCGGCGCGACCAGCGGCAGGAACGCGTCCAGGTCGGTCGACAGGTCCACGTCCATGTAGGCGACCACGTCGGCGTCCGATCCGGACCACACCCGGCGCAGCGCCCGGCCGCGGCCCTTCTCGTCCAGGTGCACCGCCCGGACCCGCGGCAGTTCGGCCGCCAGCTCCTCGGCGACGCGCCAGGTCGCGTCGGTGCTGGCGTTGTCGGCGACGGTGATCCGCCAGAGGTAGGGGAAGGTGTCGCTCAGATAGGCGTGCAGCCGCCGCACACTGGCGGCCAGCACGCGCTCCTCGTTGTACGCGGGGATCACGACCTCGACCAGCCGCCCCCGTCCGCCCGGCTCCCCCTCGGGACGCCTCGGGCCGGACGGGGCGGCCGGGACGGCCGTGCTCCGCGTGGTGACCAGGTGACTCATGCGACCACCGTCGGAAACCCGTGTGGGAGACCGCTGAGCCCAGCCTTAACCCTCGATGAGAAACCTGCCCCGGCCGCCCGGCGAACGCCGACCGCAGGGGCGCGGTGGCCGCCGCTCGCCCGGCGAGAAGCCCCTCAGTCGGGAGGGACGGGGCTGCCCGGCAGCACCACGCGGGCCAGCGTCCCGCCGCCCTCGGCCGGCTCCAGGCTCACCCGCCCGCCGCCCTCGCCGACGACCCGAGCCACGATCGACAGGCCCAGGCCCGACCCGGGCAGGCTCCGCGCGGACGGCGACCGCCAGAACCGCTCGAACACGTGCGGCAGGTCCTCCGGCGCGACTCCCGGCCCCTCGTCCCGGACGGTCAGCTCCCCACCGTCCAGCCGGACCCGCACCCGCCCGCCCGGCGGGCTGAACTTCACCGCGTTGTCCAGCAGGTTCACCACGGCCCGCTCCAGCTGGCCCGGGTCGCCCCGCACGAACCACGGGGACGTCTCCGCCTCCACCACCAGGCCCGGGCCGCGCAGCCGCGCCCGCTCGACGGCCCGCTGCACCGCCTCGTGCAGCGCCACGGTCTCCCGCGCGGGCTGCCCCTCCACCGGACGGGCCAGCTCCAGCAGGTCGCCGACCAGGCTCGACAGCTCCACCATCTGCGCCTTCACGCTCGCCAGCAGCCGCCGCCGCGTGTCCGGGGGCAGCTCCCGGCCGCTGTCCTGCGACCGCAGCAGCAGGTCGATGTTGGTGCGCAGCGACGTCAGCGGCGTGCGCAGCTCGTGCCCGGCGTCCGCGATCAGCTGCTGCTGCCGGTCCCGGGACGCCGCCAGCGCGCCCGTCATCGTGTTGAACGCCTGGCTCAGCCGGGTGATCTCGTCGTGGCCGTGCTCGGGGATGCGGGTGCCGAGGTCCTCGGTCCGCGCGATGTGCTCGGCGGCGTCGGTCAGCCGCTCCACCGGGCGCAGCGACGCGCGCGCGATCATCAGGCCGGCGCCCGCCGCCAGCAGCACCCCGGCCGCCGACACCGCGACCAGCAGCAGCGCCAGGTTGCCGAGCGGCCCTTCCACCTCGTCCAGCGGGATCGCCGTGGAGACCGCGAAGCGCACCGGTGCGCCGTCCGCGTCCGCCGTGTAGCCGACGGTCATGATCCGCACCCGGACGCCGTCGCCCTGCCCGTCGACGCCCTTTCCGTCGTGCCGCACACTCGTCCGCGTCCCGGCGGCGACCTCCGCGTCCGCCCTGCTCACCGTCAGCGCGCCCCGGTCGGGGATCACGCACGCCCGCCCGTCGGCGGTGACCGCCTGCTGGATGAAGTACGGGCCGCCGTACCGGGTCCCGGCGACCGGCGTGGACCGGCAGTCGGCCAGGGCGTCCCGGACCTCCGGCCAGCCCCGTGGCCGGGGGGCGGGCAGGTCCGCGACCGGAGGGGGGCCGCTCATGGCGCGCAGCCGTCCGTCCAGTTCGCGGTACAGCTGGCCGCGCACCAGGAACCAGCTCACGGTCGCGCACGCCGCCACGGCGACGGCGACGGCGAGCGCCGTGAGCAGCGCGAGCCGTCCCCGCAGCGGCAGCCTGGTCACCAGCCGCCGCACGGCCCGGCTCCCTCCGCTCGCGGGACGCCCGAGCCGCCGCGGACCCCGGCCGGGCCGGGCACGGCGGTCACGGGGAGCCCCGCAGCACGTACCCGACGCCGCGGACCGTGTGGATCAGCCGGGGCAGGCCGTTCACCTCGGTCTTGCGGCGCAGGTACATCACGTAGACCTCCAGGGAGTTGGACGCCGGCTCGAAGTCGAACCCCCACACCGCCTCCAGGATCCGCTCGCGCGTCAGCACCTGCCGCGGATGCCGCAGGAACAGCTCCAGCAGCATGAACTCGGTGCGGGTCAGCTCCAGCGGGCACCCCGCCCGCAGCACCTCGCGGGTCCGCGGATCCATCCGCAGGTCCCCGAAGGCGAGCGCCTCGCCGTCCGGGCGGGACGCCGGGCCGTAGTCCGCCGCCCGGCGCAGCAGCGCCCGCACCCGCGCCAGCAGCTCGTCCAGCTCGAACGGCTTGACCAGGTAGTCGTCGGCGCCCGCGTCCAGGCCGGTCACCCGGTCGCCGACCATGTCCCGCGCGGTCAGCATCAGCACCGGCATCGTCGCGCCCCGCGCCCGCATCCGGCGGCACGCGGTCAGCCCGTCCATCCGGGGCATCAGGACGTCCAGCACGACCAGGTCCGGGCGCTCGCGCTCGACGGCGTCCAGCGCGAGCAGCCCGTCGGCCGCGGTACCGACCTCGTACCCCTCGAACTCCAGGCTGCTGGTCAGCGACTCCCGGACGGCCGGCTCGTCGTCGACGACCAGGACGCGTCCGCGCGCGGCACCCGACTCCATGCGCCCACGGTAGCCGCCGGCTCCGCGGTCAACGCCGTGACCAGCGGATTCTCATCGATCTCTCAGATTCGGGTCCGGGCCGGGCCGGGACGCCTCGGGGTCCGGGGCGGGCCGGGTGGCCGCGGCCCATCCCGTCCGGAGCGACTCGACCACCATGTCCCGCGCCACGTCGCTCATCAGGCCGCGCAGGGACTCCTTCAGCGCCGCCTTCAACGCCTCGCGCATCAGCTCGCGCACGACCGTCTCGACCGCCAGGGCCAGGGCCCGGTCGGCGACCTGCCCGGCCAGCCCCGTGGCCGTGCGGGCCAGCGCGCTGCCCGCGGCGGCCCGCCAGAGGCCGTTCGCGGCCTGG
>NZ_QURH01000829.1 GCF_003428695.1 Actinomadura logoneensis | reverse complement strand
GGGGGGACGTGATCGGGGGGCGGGAGGCGGGGCGGGCGGACCGGAGGGGGAGGGAACGGCCCGGACCCCCGCCTCTCGGGGGTGACGCGGTGGCTCAGATCTCGACGCGGCGGGCGGCCAGGTGCCAGGCCAGCGCGCGCCGCTCGACGGCGGTGAGCACCGTGTTGAGGACGTAGCCGAGGATGCCGAGCAGGACCACGATCGCCCACACCGTGGGCAGGTCGGTGCGGCTCTGCGCGTCGGTCAGCTGGAAGCCGAGGCCGTTCTCGGTGCCGGGCAACAGCTCCGAGAAGACCATCAGGATCAGCGACAGCGACAGCGACAGCCGCAGGCCCGCGAAGATCTTCGGCAGCGCCGACGGGAGGATCAGCCTGCGCAGCCGGGCCATCGGGGACAGCCGGAACACCCGGGCCGACTCGACCTGCAGCGGGTCCACCGCGCGGGCGCCGTCGGCGGTGTTGATGAGCACGGGCCACACGGCGCTGAACACGATCGAGGTGATCTGCATCGACGAGCCGATGTGCATCAGGACCATGAACAGCGGGACGATCGCGGGCGGCGGGATCGCGCGGGCGAACTGGAACACCGGGTCCACGTAGGCGTACACCCGCTCGGAGCGTCCGAGCAGCATTCCGAGCAGCACACCGGTGATCGCCGACAGCGCGAACGCGACGGCCATCCGGCCGAGGCTCGGGAAGATGTTCCCGGTGGCCGTCTTGGTGAGGAAGAACCGGTCGGCCCCGGCGGAGAACCACAGCTGGTGCATCCGCCCGACGATCTCGGACGGCGGGGGGAAGAAGGTGTCGTGCGCGGCGCGCGCGCCCCATTCCCAGGCGCCGACCGCGAGGGCGAACACGAGCCAGCGGTCGAGGACCGCGCGCAGCGCCCGCCAGGCGAGGCCGCGGCGGCGGCGTCCGGTTGCGATGGCGGTCATGACCGGCCCTCCCGGAAGTGCCAGCGGAACAGGCGCCGCTCGCCCGCGACGAGCAGGACGTTCACGACGAGGCCGAGGCACCCGGCCCAGACCGTCCCGGCGAGGACGTCCTTGGTGCCGCCCAACGCGATCGCCGCGTTGCCGATGAAGTTGCCGAGCCCCTCGCCGAACCCGGACAGCACCTCGGTGCCGACCGCGAGGATCAGGGCGATGGCGGCGGCCAGCCGGACGCCGGTGTAGATGAAGGGCGCGGCGGCGGGCAGCACCGCGCGCCGGAGCACCGCGAACGGGCCGAACCCGAACGCGCGCAGCGTCTCCTTGGCGAGCGGGTCCACGTCGCGCAGCCCGTAGAGG
The DNA here is from genome assembly GCF_003428695.1 of Actinomadura logoneensis. Lineage (GTDB taxonomy): Bacteria > Actinomycetota > Actinomycetes > Streptosporangiales > Streptosporangiaceae > Spirillospora > Spirillospora logoneensis. The sequence goes on along the minus strand of NZ_QURH01000829.1, from coordinate 3,738 downwards.
GTGTTGAACAGGAGCGGCCACATGGCGGCGTAGACGATCAGCGTGACCTTCATCTCCAGGCCCGCGCCGAGGATCAGCCCGACCAGGGGGATCAGCGCCACCGAGGGGATCGGCCGGAGGAACTCGACGATCGCGCGGGCCGCCGTGTTCGCGATCGGCACGCTGCCGAGCAGCAGGCCCAGCGGGACGGCGATGACGATCGCGAGCAGCATTCCGAGGCCCCACGCCTCCAGCGTCGCCTTCAGCTGGACGAAGACGAAGTCGTGGTCTCCGGCGAGTTCGAAGGCGCGCGAGAGGACCTTGGAAGCCGGCGGGAAATTGTCCTCGCTGGTGAGATGCGCGCGCCCGAGAGCCTCCAGCGCGCCCACCGTGACAAGGACTCCGACGAGTCCGCGGAAGACCTTGCCGCGGCGCGTCATCCCGCGGTTTCCACGGGAGCGGGTGCGGCGGCGGGCCGCGGGAGCGGGTGCGGGGGCGGCGGGGGCGGTGTCGGCCGAGGAGAGATCCGAGGCGGCCGTCATCGGTCCGCCGTCCTCGCCGAGACGGCCTCCGTGGGCGGTCCGGCTACGTGTCGGACCAGTTCAGCGGCGGTGCAGATGCCCGCACTGCTGGTCTCGGGGCCGGTTCCGGCGTCATCACGCCTCGACCGATTCATCGCGTTCCTTCGGTAACTCGGAGGGGCGGCGTGCGGTGCGACCAAAGGGAGGTGGGCACCGGCGCCGTGCATCGACCAGGAGGGTTCTACTTGATCGACAGCGGTCGGACCATATCGCAAACCGGTCTGTATCGCCGCAATCTTCCTCTTCTCGCCGGAAGTGATCGAACAATTGTTCGAACTGTGCCTTCCGGGATGTCCGCAAGGTGTGCGGGAATGCGTCCGAAAGCCGTAAGGGACAGGGTTTGCGGGGGCGTGCATTGGGGGGTGCGGGCGGTCGGTGGAGGGGCGGGACGGGGGTGTCATTCTACGCGGAGTAACGGTGTCGGGGCGCTCGGTATGGTCTTGTTCGGGGCCTTTGTCGGGGGACATTGAGGTAGAAACCGGACATAGTGCGCACGTTTCCCGAGGTCAGAGCACGAAGATCACCAAGTCGTCCTTCTCTTTGCGGTGATTCCCCTAATGTGCTGCAATGTCGGGCGCAGCGGAGGGCGTCCTGCGGTGGCGCGCGTCAAATGCGCCCGGTCCCTCGGTCTCGTCCGCCACGCGGCGCCAAGACCCCGGCGTCCGCGGAGGGACGGCCGTGAACGGCACAGTTAGTGAGAGGGTGTAAACGCCAAGTGCGCAATCGAGCGGGCGACCCGGCGACGGAGGCCCGGCCGGACGATGGTCCCCGGGCCGGTGGCTCCCGAGCCGTGCCCGGTGAGCGACCCGTCAACGGGGCCGACTCGGGGGCGGCTACTGAGAGCCAGGCCGGCGCCGCGGGCGTCCCGGCTCCCTCGGCCCCCCGTAGCGGTGGAAGGCTCCGGCCGTCGAACTGGCGCGTGCCGGTCCGCCTGGTCGCCCTGATCCTCATCCCGACCGCGGTCGCGGTCGTCCTGGGTGGACTGCGGGTCGCCGGCGCCGACCAGGACGCCAGGGACTACGCCAAGGTCGAGCGGATGGCCAACCTGGGCGGCAGCGTCACCAACCTGGCCCACGAGCTGGGCGCCGAGCGCGACCTCTCGGTCGGCTACATCGCCGCCGGACGGCCCGCCGCGGACAAGGCGACGATCAGCCAGCAGTACGCCAAGGTCGACCGGATCGCCGCCCAGGTGCGCAAGAACGTCGACAAGGTCGTGTCGGCCGACGGCGACCTCGAGGTCCGCGCCCTGGTCACCCGCCTCGACGGGCTCGCCGCGCTGCGCCAGCTGACGTCGGCGCGCGTCCCCGCCGACACGGTGACCACCAAGTACAGCGAGATGCTCGGCGAGGTCATCGGCTACCTCGACGGCATCGCCACGGCGACCAACGACGCCGGGCTCACCACCGACACCCGCGCGCTCGCCGCCCTGAGCCGCGCCGCCGAGCAGGCGTCCCTGCAGCGCGCGATCCTGCTCACCGGCCTCGGCACCGGCCGCCTCAACACCGACGGCCTGCGGAGCCTCCTCGACGCCCGCGCCCAGATGGACGGCGACCTGGCCACCTTCCGCACCGCGGCCCACCTGTCCCAGCGGCAGCTCTACGACGACACCGTCATCGGCCCGGACGTCGACCGCGCCGCCGAGTACCGCGAGCGCGCGCTCACCGAGAGCCTGCGCGGCTCCAAGCTGCGGCTGATCCGCGGCGGCGGCGACAGCGCGGCGTGGCGCAAGGCCATGACCAGCACCGTCGACAAGATGTACATCGTCCAGCGCACCATGGTGGACGACATCATCGCCACCGCCGGGAAGCGCAAGAGCGACGCGCAGCAGTCGGTGATGGAGCAGGGCGCGGTCGTCGCCGGCGTCATCGTCCTGGTCCTGATCTTCACCCTCGGCGTCGCCCGCTCGCTGGTCCGCCCGCTGCGCCGCCTGAAGGACGGCGCGCTGGAGATCGCCGGCACCCGGCTGCCCGGCCTGGTCGACCGGCTCCGCGACCCGGAGGCCGCCGCCCAGGGCATCGAGGTCGAACCGATCAACGTCAGCTCCACCGACGAGATCGGCCAGGTGGCCCGGGCGTTCGACGAGGTCCACCGGGAGGCGGTCCGGCTGGCGGCCGACGAGGCCGTCCTGCGAGGCAACATCAACGCGATGTTCGTCAACCTGTCGCGGCGCAGCCAGACCCTCATCGAGCGCCAGCTGCAGCTCATCGAGGAGCTGGAGCAGAGCGAGCGCGACGAGGAGCAGCTGGCGAACCTGTTCCGCCTGGACCACCTCGCCACCCGCATGCGCCGCAACAACGAGAACCTGCTGGTCCTCGGCGGCCAGGACCAGGCCCGCCGGTGGAACCAGCCGGTCCCCTTCATCGACGTCGTCCGCGCCTCGCTGTCGGAGGTCGAGCAGTACGAGCGCGTCGAGGTCCGGGTGCACGGCGACATGACCGTCGCCGGCCCCGTCGTCAACGACCTCGTCCACCTGCTCGCCGAGCTGGTCGAGAACGCCACCGTCTTCTCCGACGGCCGCACCCGGGTCACCGTCTCCGGCCAGCGGCTGAGCGGCGGCGGCGCGATGCTGCAGATCACCGACAACGGCGTGGGCATGACGCCCGAGGAGCTCGAGCAGGCCAACTGGCGCCTGGCGAACCCGCCCGTCATCGACTTCTCCGCGGCGCGCCGCATGGGCCTGTTCGTGGTCGGCCGCCTCGCCATCCGGCACGGCATCCGGGTGGAGCTGCGCAGCGCGCAGGGCGGCGGCCTCACCGCGTTCGTCATGCTGCCCGACCACGTCGTCAGCCCCGTCGACAACGCTTCCGTCGGCACCCGCGGCGGCAGCGCCGCCCAGCTCGAGGGCGCGCCCGCCCCGGCGCTCGCCGCGCCGACCGCGACGCTCGTCGAGGACCGTCCCGGCGCCGGCTACGACGACCCGAACGCATCGCGTCCGGGCGGCGGCGACCCGCGCTTCGGCGACAACGGCACCCGCTTCGACGGACGGCCCGGAAACCTGCGCCGCGGCGACACCGGCCCGATGCCCGCGTTCGACGACCAGTACGACCAGCCCGACGCCGCCGGCTACGGCGCCGACGACCGCGCCGACACCCGCATGGACGGGTACGGCGACGGCCCCGCCGCCCGCCCGGCCGCGCCGCGCGCCGACCAGGACGACCCGGGCCGCAGCACCTCCACT
>NZ_QURH01000836.1 GCF_003428695.1 Actinomadura logoneensis | reverse complement strand
GGCCTCCAGGCGGGGCCGCCGCGCCCGCCGCCCAAGGGAGACGGCATGGCGGACACCCTCCGGGCCCTGGCCGAGCGCTGCACCCGGCTGCTCGGCCCGGACGCGGTCATCACCGATCCCGTGCGCCTGCGCACGTACGAGTGCGACGGGCTGACGTCCCACCGCGCCCGTCCCGGCCTGGTCGTCCTGCCCGAGAGCGCCGAGCAGATCGCCGCCGTGGTGCGCGCGTGCGCGGCGGCGGGCGTCCCCTACGTGGCGCGGGGGTCGGGGACGGGCCTGTCCGGCGGGGCGCTCCCCCGGACGGACGGCGTGCTCATCGTGACGGCGAGGATGCGCCGCGTCCTCGACGTCGACGTGCCGAACCGGCGCGCGACCGTCGAGCCGGGCGTCACCAACCTGGACGTGACGCGCGCGGCGCGCCCGCACGGGTACTACTTCGCGCCCGACCCGTCCAGCCAGCAGGTCTGCTCGGTCGGGGGGAACGTCGCGGAGAACTCGGGCGGCGCGCACTGCCTGAAGTACGGGTTCACCGCGCACCACGTCCTGGCCTGCGAGATCGTCACGCCGGACGGCGAGATCGTGGAGCTGTCCCGGGACGATCCGGGCTTCGACCTGCTGGGCGTGTTCGTCGGCTCGGAGGGCACGCTCGGCATCACCACGAAGATCACCGTGCGGCTGACCCGGCTGCCGGAGACCGTCCGGACGCTGCTCGCCGCCTTCGACACGATCGAGCGGGGCGGCCGGGCGGTGTCGGCGATCATCGCGGCCGGGGTCGTGCCCGCCGCGATCGAGATGATGGACGCGCTGTCGATCGAGGCGGCGGAGGCGGCGGTGGCCTGCGGCTATCCGGACGGCGCGGGCGCGGTGCTGGTGGTCGAGCTGGACGGCCCGGAGGCGACCGTCGCGCACCGGTTCGCCGAGGTGCGGCGGCTGTGCCGGGAGGCGGGCGCGTTCGAGATCCGGGTCGCGGCCGACGACGCCGAGCGGGCGCTGATCTGGAAGGGCCGCAAGTCCGCGTTCGCCGCGATGGGCCGCATCAGCCCCGCCTACATCGTCCAGGACGGCGTCATCCCCCGCACGGCGCTCGGCGAGGTGCTCGGACGCATCGACGCGCTCAGCCGCGAGTCGGGCGTGCGGGTGGCGAACGTGTTCCACGCCGGGGACGGCAACCTGCACCCGCTGGTGCTCTTCGACGACGCCGAGCCGGGCGCGCAGGAGCGGGCCGAGACCGTGTCCGGCGCGATCCTCGACCTGTGCGTCGAGCACGGCGGGTCCATCACGGGCGAGCACGGCGTGGGCGTGGACAAGGCCCGCCACATGACGCGCATGTTCAGCGACGACGACCTGGACACCATGCAGATGGTCCGCTGCGGCTTCGACCCGGGCGGCCTGTGCAACCCGGGCAAGGTCTTCCCGACGCCGCGCCTGTGCGGGGAGGTCCCGGGCGTCCGCAAAGGTCCGCACCCGCTGGTCGCCGAGGGAAGGGCGGACCTGTTCTGATGCCCGCTCCGACGCACGTTCTGGACGCGTTCGCCAAGGTCTGCGCCGATGTCCGCCCCGGCAGCGACACCGACCGCGTGGACGGCATCGTCCCGCGGGTCGTGGCCCTGCCCGCCAGTCTGGACGAGGCGTCGGCGGTGATGCGGACGGCGGCCGGGCACGGGCTGGCCGTCGTCCCGTCCGGCGGCGGGAGCAAGCTCGACCGCGGCCGTCCGGTGGAACGCTGCGACGTGCTCGTGGGCACCCGGCGGCTCGACCGGATCATCCGGCACTCCCCCGGCGACCTGACCCTGCACGTCGAGGCCGGGCTGACGTTCGGCGCGCTGCGGGACGCCGAGGCCGGCGGGTGGGGGCAGCACCTCGCGCTCGCTCCCCCGGAGGACGGGACGGTCGGCGGCGCGATCGCCGCGGACACGGCGGGGCCGGACAGGCTGCTGTACGGGTCCGCCCGCGACCTGCTGATCGGGATCACGGTCGTGCGGGCCGACGGGACGGTCACGCGGTCCGGCGGCAGGGTCGTCAAGAACGTCGCCGGGTACGACCTGGGCAAGCTCTACACGGGGTCGCTCGGCACGCTCGGCCTGATCGTGGACGCGACGTTCCGGATGCATCCGGCGGCGCGGACCGTCCGCGTCGCGGCGACCGTGCCCGATCCCGGCCGGGCCGTCCAGGCCGTGCTGCACTCGCAGGCCGTCCCACGCGCGCTGGAGATCGACCGTCCGGCGGGCTCGGACGAGACGACGGTCGCCGTGGAGGCGGAGACGGAGACGCCGGACGAGACCGCCGCCCACCTGCGCGAACTCCTCGGCGGCACGCCCGCGCCCGACCCCGGCTGGTGGAACACGCTGCCCGAGGGCGAGATCCTGGCGGAGATCCGCACCCTGCCGGCGCGGCTGCCCGACGTCATGGCGGCCACCAAGGGACTGCCGCTGCGCGGTTCCGCCGGCTCCGGCCGCCTTCACACGACGCCCGAGGACGTCGAGGAGCTTCGGGAGGCGCTGGAACCGATCGGCGCGCGGGTCGTCCTCGTGCGCGCGCCTCAGTCCGTCCGCGAGTCCGTGGACGTCTGGGGTCCCATGCCCACCCTCCCGCTCATGCGGCGTGTGAAGGACCAGTTCGACCCCGAGCACCGGCTCTCGCCCGGCCGGTTCGCCGAAGGAGTGTGACCGCGTGCCCCAGCCGGACGAGTTCCCCGCCGCCCAGCCGGACGAGTCCCGTGACGCGCACGCGGACGAGTCTCCGGGCGCGCACACGGACTACTCTGCGGGCGCGCACGCGGACGAGTCACGTGACGCCCGGGCCGACGAGCTGCCCGCCCTGCTGGACGACTGCGTCCACTGCGGCTTCTGCCTTCCGACCTGTCCGACCTACGTGCTGTGGGGCGAGGAGATGGACTCGCCGCGCGGGCGCATCCACCTCATGGCGCAGCACCAGGAGGGCGCTCCGCTGGACGACGCGATGGTGCAGCACTTCGACGCCTGCCTGGGCTGCATGGCGTGCGTGACCTCCTGCCCGTCCGGCGTGCGGTACGACCGGCTCATCGAGATCACCCGGGCGGAGGTCGAGGCGGAGCACCCGCGGTCGCTTCCCGAGCGAGCCGTCCGTGAGGCGATTTTCCGGCTCTTCCCCTATCCGGGCAGGCTTCGGGCACTGCGCGGCCCGCTGCGGGCGTATCAGCGCTCCGGGTTGCCTGCGCTGGTCAGGCGGAGTGGCGTCCTCGAACGGCTCTCCCCGACGCTCGCCGCGATGGAACGCCTCGCGCCGCCCACCCGGAAGGCTCCCCGGCTGCCCGAGCGGGTCGCCGCGCGCGGCGGACGCCGGGCGACGGTCGGGATGCTCACCGGATGCGTCCAGCGCGAGTTCTTCCCCGGCGTGAACGCGGCGACCGCGCGCGTGCTGGCCCTGGAGGGCTGCGACGTCCTGATCCCGAGGCGGCAGGGCTGCTGCGGAGCGCTGTCCCTGCACTCCGGACGCGCCGCGGAGGCCCGCGCCTTCGCCCGCCGGACGGTCGAGACCTTCGAGGGCGTGGACGTCATCGTGGTCAACTCCGCGGGCTGCGGTTCGGCGATGAAGGAGTACGAGACCCTGCTCGCGGACGATCCCGCCTGGGCGGCTCGTGCGCGCACGCTCTCGGCGAAGACCCGCGACCTCGCCGAGTACCTGGCCGAGCTGGGGCCGCGCGCGGAGCGGCACCCGCTGCCGGTGACCGTCGCCTACCACGACGCCTGCCACCTCGCGCACGCGCAGGGGGTGCGGTCGCAGCCGCGCGCGCTGCTCGCGGGCATTCCCGGGATGGACGTGCGGGAGATCGCGGACCCGGAGATCTGCTGCGGCTCCGCGGGCACCTACAACCTGCTCCAGCCGGAGGCGGCGGCCGACCTCGGAGACCGCAAGGCCGCCACCGTGGCCGCGACCGGCGCGGACCTGCTCGTCGCCGCGAACCCCGGCTGCTCCCTCCAGATCGCGCAGGCCCTGGAGCGGCGGGGCACGCCGCTGCCGGTCGCGCACACGGCCGAGGTACTGGACGCGTCGCTGCGCGGCCGTCCCGCCTCGTCGTTGCTCACCCGCTGAGCCCCACCCCTACTCACTTTCTGACAAACGGGTCTTCCCCCGGACGAACAAACCGGGACACGCGCTTGCCTCCGGCCGTGCCGCCCCCTCTCCGACCAGCGGCTCCGGCCGCTAGCTCCGGCCGATGAAGCCGATGTCCTCGAAGGCCGGTTCCCAGAAGCCGCACGCGCCCAGGTTGGCGAGCCCCGCCCGGACCGCGACGACCTGGGGCCGCTGGTAGAGCGGCAGCACCGTCGCCTCCCGCCAGACGAGCCTGTCGGCGCGGTTGATGAGCCGCCGCGCGCGGGCCGTGTCCACCTCGGCGATGGCCCGGTCCATGGCCGTGTCGATCTCCGCCGACCCGGCGCGCGCGTAGTTCTGCTGGATGTGCTCGCCCTGCGGACGGGCGAAGACCGACCGCAGCGGGGAGAGCGGGAACGCCGTGCCGAGCCACGAGAACGGCACGATGTCGAAGTTCCCGGGCGTGACGTACTGGTCGAACAGGTCGTCGGTGGGGACGGGCACGATGTCCACGCGGACGCCCACGCGCGCGAGCAGCGCCCGGGTCAGCTCGCCCTCGCGCCGGCTCGCGGCCACGCCGGACGGCACGACGAAGCGCAGCGCGAGCGTCCGGCCGTCCTTCGCGCGGTAGGCGCCGTGCCGGAGCCAGCCCGCCTCGTCCAGCAGCCGTCCGGCCCGGTCCGGATGGTAGTGCCCCAGCTCGCCCGAGTCGTCCTGGTACCCGGCCTGGGTGTCGACGTAGAAGTGGTTCCCCAGCGGACGCGGCGGACGGCCCAGCCCGGCCAGGTCGGACCGGACGATCACCTCGCGGTCCACCGCCATGAACAGCGCGCGCCGCACCCGCACGTCCGCCAGCGCGGGCGCGGCGGCGTTGAACGTCAGGTGCCGCCAGTCCGGGCCGCCCGCGCGGCGGATCCGCGCGCCCCGGACCTCGGCGGCGCGGC
>NZ_QURH01000831.1 GCF_003428695.1 Actinomadura logoneensis | reverse complement strand
GGGCCGCCGCTGGCGCGCGCCGCGATCGCGGTCGTCGCCGTCCCGCTGCGGGCGTCCCGCGGGACGGGCGAGCTCGCCGCCGCGAACCTGCGGACGTCCGCGCGCCGGCTCGCCTCGGTGGTCACGCCGCTCACCCTCATGATCGCGATGACCGGGACGCTGCTGTTCGCCCAGTCCACGCTGACCGGCGCGGCCGAGGCGCAGGTCAGGGCCGGGACGGCCGCCGACTACCGGGTCGGCCCGGCCGTGCCCGCCGCGACGGCGGACGCGCTGCGCCGGGTGCCGGGCGTGCGGGCGGTCACCCAGGTCGTCCACAGCCGCGTCCGCGCCGTGGACAGCCCCTACAGCGTGCAGGGCGTCACCCCGGGCGGCCTGCGGGAGACCATGGACCTGGACGTCCGGGACGGCTCGCTCGACCGCCTCGGCCCCGGCACGGTGGCCGTCCGCGACGGGATCGGCATGAAGGTCGGCGACAGCGTCGCGTTCGCGCTCGCGGACGGCACGCGCGTCACCGAGAAGGTCGTCGCCGTCTACGGGCGCGGCCTGGGCTTCGGCGACCTGACGCTGCCGTACGACCTGGTCGCCGCGCACTCCGACTCCCCGCTGGGGACGGTGCTGGTGTCCGCGCCCCGCGTCCCGGCCGACACGCTGCGCCGCGTCCTGCCGCCCGGCGTCTCGCTCGCCACGCGGGCCGAGGCGAACCGGGGGACGGACAACGCGTCCGCCGTTAACTACCTGGCGCTCGGCCTGGTCGTCGCGTTCGCCGGGATCGCGATGGTCAACACGCTCGCCATGGCCGTCGCCGGTCGCTCCCGCGAGCTGGCGCTGCTGCGGCTGGCGGGCGCGACCCGCCGCCAGGTGCTGCGGATGCTGCGCTGGGAGACCCTGGCCGTCGCGCTGATCGGCTCCGTCCTCGGGACGGTGATCACCTTCTGGACGCTGACCTCCTACAGCGCGGGCATGACCGGCGACGCGACGCCGCACGTCCCGCTGCCGGGCCTGCTCGCGATCCTCGCGGCGGCGACCCTGCTCGCGCTCGCCGCGACCGCGCTGCCCGCCCGCGCCGCGCTCCGCGCCGACCCGACCAGGACCCTCGCCGCCCGCGACTAGACCCGGCTCACCTCGACCGGACCCGGCTCACCTCGACCGGACTACACCTCGACCGGCTGGACCGGGACCGGCTGGACGGGGACCGCCAGCAGCCCCTCGCACGCCGCCAGCAGGCGGCGGCGCAGGGGCTCGGCGCGGCGGGCGAAGTCCCGCTGGAGGGCCGCGTACTCCGCGCGGCCCTCCGCCGTCTCGATCCGGACGGGCGGGTAGCCGAGGTCCGCCAGGTCGTAGGGGCTGGCCCGCATGTCCACGGCGCGGATGTCGCGGGCCAGCTCGAAGCAGTCCGCGACCAGCTCGGACGGGACGAGCGGCGACAGCTTGTACGCCCACTTGTAGAGGTCCATGTTGGCGTGCAGGCAGCCGGGCTGCTCCAGCTCGTGCTGGGTCTCGCGGGTCGGCTGGAGCACGTTCAGCGGACGCGCCGCCTCGGTGAAGAACCGGAAGGCGTCGAAGTGGCTGCACCGCACGCCGCGCGCCTCGACGATCGCGGCGATCTCGTCGGCGGGCAGCCGCATCGGCCAGGCCGCGTGCCGCACCTCGGCCGTCCGGTAGACCATGGCCCACTCGTGCAGGCCGAAGCAGCCGAACTGGGCCGGGCGGGACGCGGTCCGGGCGAGCAGGGCGGCCGTCCACTCGATCGAGGCGCGCCGCCGCTCCACCAGGCCGGCCGCGTCCACGGTCGCGCCGCGCTCGGTGTCCAGGTAGTCGCGGCCGTGGCCACGGGCGCCCACGAGCTCCACGAAGGCGCCCGGATGCCACTGCTGGAGCCGGTTCGGCCGGTGGCTGTAGTAGGTGAACAGGAAGTCCTCGACGGGGTGCTTCTCGCCGCGGCGGCGCCGCTCCAGGTGCGGCCCGATCCAGGCCTCGACGCGCCGGCGGTGCGCGTCGGCGCGCGCCCGCCACTCGCCGGTCCCGAGGATCTCCACCCGTTCATGCTAGGCGCCGATGAGTTCAGGGTCGTCCGGGAGTCGGTCCGGGGAGATCCGTCACCCAGGAGGATGATCATGGACTGGAAGCTGGAGACGATCGTGGTCCCGGTGGCCGACGTGGACCGCGCCAAGGCGTTCTACTCGGAGGGCTGCGGGTTCGCCGTGGACGTGGACTTCTCGAACGGCGGTGACTTCCGGATCGTCCAGCTCACGCCGCCCGGGTCCGCATGCTCGATCACGCTGATGCGCGAGGAGGCCCGGGCGGGCGCGGTCCAGGGGCTGCACATCGTCGTCCCGGACATCGACGCGGCCCGCGAGACCCTGGTCAAGGGCGGGGTGGACGTGAGCGAGCCCTACTTCCACGGCCCGGACGGCTCCCAGACGACGGGCCACCACCCGGAGCGCGTCGACTTCGGCACCTACCTGTCGTTCCAGGACCCGGACGGCAACGGCTGGCTCATCCAGGAGGTCCCGTCCCGCCGCCCTTGAACCCGTCCCCGCGCCGCCGGGGGCTTTCGGACGCGGTGACCGCAGGCCCCGGCGGCGCGTCCGCGCGCGTCACTCGCGGGCGGCGGCCAGGGTCACGGGCGCGGGACGGGTCGCGGCGCGGGTGGTGAGCACGCTGGTCAGGCTGGAGATCGCGAACGCCCCGGCGACCAGCGTCCCGACGAGCGTCCACGGGAAGGCGAGGATCTCCGTCCCGGACGGCCCGAACAGGAACCCGCCGAGCGCGGCCACCGCGACCAGCAGGCCGAGCCCGACGCCGATGGCCGTCACCCCGGACGCCTCCAGCAGCGCGGCCCGGACGACCTGGCGGCGCGACAGCCCGGTCAGCCGGGCGACGGCGAACTCGCGGCGGCGCTCCGTCCCGGCGATGATCATGGCGTTGATGATCGCGACGACGGCGTAGAGCGCGGACAGGCCCATCAGCACCGTCATCACCCGGTCGTTCTCCTCCATCTGCCGGGCGACGCGCGCGTCCGCCCACGCCGCGACCGTCCGGACCTCGCCGATCCGCAGCGCGCGCAGCCGGTCCGCGACCTGCTCCGGCGGCGTGCCCGGCTTTACCTTCACGGTCGTCTCGGCCTCGCCCTTGGCGAGCATGTCGGCCGGGAGCAGGGAGAACGGGACGAAGAACGCGTCGGCGTCGTTCTCCAGGGTGGCGGGCATCCTGGCGACGACCTTGAGCCTCACCTTGCGTCCGCCGATGTCGGCGACAGCGGTCGAGCCGCGCCGGATGCCGTCCTCGGCGGAGCCGGGCCCCGCGACGACGGCGTTGCCGCGCAGCGCGTCGAGCGTCCCGGAGACCGGCTTGGAGGTGTGGGTGCGCCGGTAGGCGGCGGGGTCGATCGCGATGATCCCCGAGCGCGTGGTCGGCCGGGAGGTCGAGCCGCCGCCCAGGTGGTGGGTGACGGTGATCGCGATGTCGGCGGCGACGCTCGTGGACGCCGCCTCGACGCCCGGCACCGAGGCGATCCGGGCCGCGTCCGCGCCGGTGGACGTCACCACGTACTCGCCGATGATCTTGCGCTGGACGTCCGCGCCGCCCGCCTTGGCCTGGGTGCCGAGCATCGCGGTGAGCCCGACGACGAGCGCCGTCAGCACGATCATCGGCGCGGCCGTCGCGGCGGCGCGGCGGCGGCCGTCCCGCAGGTTGGCCTGGGCGAGCTCGGCCAGCGGGCCGAACCGGGTGAACGGCCGCAGCAGGTGCCCGGCGAGCGGGACGACCAGGGGGCTCAGCGCGCTCAGGCCGATCGCGCCGCTGAACGACACGCCCAGCGCGATCAGCATCGCGCCGAGGAAGTCGGCCTGGCCCTCGGCGGCGACCAGGACGGCCGTCAGCGCGAGCATCGTGACGCCCCAGGCCCAGCGGCCGAGCGTCATGACCCGCGCGGCGCCGCCGATGTCGCGCAGCGCCTCCAGCGGGCGGACGCGGGCGGCCCGGACGGTCGCGGCGACCGAGCCGCTGAGCGCCATCCCGACGCCCGCGCACACCGATCCGATCAGCACGCCGTTGTCCCACTCGGGCGTGAAGGAGCCGGGCAGGATGTCCGTCCAGGTCAGCAGGGAGGACTGCGCCCACATCAGCGGGACGCCCAGCACGATCCCGCCCGCCGAGCCGAGCAGCCCGAGCAGCAGCGCCTCACCGAACAGCAGCGTCATCACCTGCGGGCGGCTGGCCCCGAGGGTGCGCAGCAGCGCCAGGTCGGCGCGGCGCTGCGCGACGGTGAACGCGAAGGTCGAGCCGACGATGAACACCGCGAGGAAGCACGCCAGCATCGCCGTCATGCCGAGCAGCGACCCGGCGCCCTCGTAGGCGTCCCGGATGCGCTGCCCCTCGCGCGGGGACGCGCCCGCCGGGATCCTCGGGTGCGCGGCCCCGACCACCACCATCATCGACGCCTGGACGAGCCCCACCCCGAACACCACGGTCAGCAGCGCGCCCGCGAACAGCGTCCAGCGCTCGCGGAAGGTGCTCCACGACATCCGCCACACCGGTCAGCCCTCCAGCGTCGCGAGCCGGTCGGCGACCTCGCGGGCGGACGCCCCGACGAGCCGGTCCACCAGGCGTCCGTCGCGCAGGAACACGACCGCGTCGGCCGCCGCCGCGGCGACCGGGTCGTGGGTGACCATGACGACGCACTGCGGCGCGCCCTCGCCGCCCGTGTCCTGGGCGCCCCCGTGCCCGGCACCCCCGTGCCCGGTGCCTCCGTGCCCGGTGCCTCCGTGCCCGGTGCCTCCGTGCCCGGTGCCTCCGTGCCCGGCTCCTCCGTCCCCGGCGACGAGGCGGCGCATCAGGTCCAGGACGGTGCGGGCGGAGCGGGAGTCGAGCGCGCCGGTCGGCTCGTCGGCGAACAGCACGGCCGGACGGGTCACCAGGGCGCGGGCGATCGCGACGCGCTGCTGCTGGCCGCCGGACAGCTCGCGCGGCCGGTGCCGGCCCCGGTCGCCGAGGCCGACCTCGGCGAGCGCCG
>NZ_QURH01000827.1 GCF_003428695.1 Actinomadura logoneensis | reverse complement strand
GCACGATCGGCGGCGGCGCAGCAGCCGCCGGCGGCGCAGCGGCTGGCAGCGCGGCGGCCGTCAGCAGCGCGGCGGGTCGGGGTGCGGGTGGTGGCGCGTCGGTCTGGAGTGCGGTGGGCCGGGACGCCTGGAGTGCGGTGACGGCCGGGGAGTTCGCGGCCGAGATCGCGCGGCTGGCCAAGGGGCTGATCGCGGTCGGGATCGAGCCCGGCGACCGGATCGCGCTGATGGCGCGGACCCGGTACGAGTGGACGGTCCTGGACTACGCGATCTGGGCGGCGGGCGCCGTCACCGTCCCGGTGTACGAGACGTCCTCGCAGGAGCAGGTCGCCTGGATCCTCCGTGACTCGGGCGCGCGCGGGATCTTCGTGGAGAGCGCCGGGAACCGGTCGGCGGTCGCCGCCGTCCGCGGCTCGCTGCCCGACCTCGCGCACGTCTGCGGCCTGGAGAAGGACGACCTGGACCGGCTCGCCGCCTGGGGTGCGGCGGTCACCGACGAGGAGCTGACCGCCCGGCGCCGCAGCCGGCGGGCCGCGGACCTGGCGACGATCGTCTACACCTCGGGCACGACCGGACGGCCGCGCGGGTGCGAGCTGACCCACGCGAACTTCCTCGCCACCGCGCGGAACGTCGTGCTCGCCGGGGTGCCGGAGATCGCCGGGGATGGCGCGTCCACGCTGCTGTTCCTCCCGCTCGCGCACGTGTTCGCGCGGCTGGTGCAGGTGGGCTGCGTCGAGTGCGGGATGGTGCTCGCGCACGGCACTCCCGGCACGCTGCAGGACGACCTTGGAACGTTCCGCCCGACCTTCCTGCTCGCGGTCCCCCGGGTCTTCGAGAAGGTCTACAACGGCGCGGCGCAGCGGGCCGAGGCGGACGGCAAGGGCAAGATCTTCGCCGCCGCCGCGGACACCGCCGTCGCCTACAGCAAGGCCCTGGACACCGGACGCGTGCCGGTCGCGCTCCGGGCCCGGCACCGCGTGTTCGACGTGCTGGTGTACCGCAGGCTGCGCGCCGCCGTCGGCGGACGCCTCCGGTACGCGATGTCGGGCGGCGCGGCGCTGAACGCGCGGCTCGGCCACTTCTTCCGCGGCGTCGGCGTCTCGATCATCGAGGGCTACGGACTCACCGAGACGACCGCCCCGATCGTCGGCAACCGCTTCACCCCGCGCGGCAACCGCATCGGGACCGTCGGCCGCCCGTTCCCCGGCACCGGCCTGCGGATCGCCGACGACGGCGAGATCCTGGCGCGCGGCGTCAGCGTCTTCCACGGCTACTGGAACGACCCCGAGGCCACCGCGCGGGCGATGGACGGCGGCTGGTTCCGAACCGGCGACCTGGGCGAGCTCGACGACGACGGCTACCTCACGATCACCGGACGCAAGAAGGACATCCTCGTCACGGCCGGAGGCAAGAACGTCGCCCCCGGCCCGCTCGAGGACCTGCTGCGCGCCCACCCGCTCATCGACCAGGCCGTGGTGGTGGGCGACGGCCGCAAGTTCGTCGGCGCCCTCCTCACCCTGGACGAGGAGGCCCTCCCGGCCTGGCTCGCCTCCCACGGCCGTCCCGTCCCCCGCGGCGGCTCCGGCGGCGAGGCCCTGCACCTCGCCGCGATCGGGAACGACCCGGAGGTGCGGGCCGCGCTGGACGCGGCCGTCGCGGAGGCGAACGCGACCGTCTCGCACGCCGAGGCGGTCAAGAAGTACCGCGTCCTCGACCGGCCCCTGACCGAGGCGGCCGGCCACCTCACCCCGAGCCTCAAGGTCCGCCGCCACGTCGTCACCGCCGAGTTCGCCGACGACATCGAAGCCCTCTACTCCTGATCCCGCACCCTC
Source organism: Actinomadura logoneensis (assembly GCF_003428695.1). GTDB lineage: Bacteria > Actinomycetota > Actinomycetes > Streptosporangiales > Streptosporangiaceae > Spirillospora > Spirillospora logoneensis. The sequence continues at coordinate 3,165 of NZ_QURH01000827.1, read as the reverse complement.
CCCGCCGCCCTATCCGCCTCTCCTATCCCGCTCTTCAGCGCTGCTGCGGCTCACGGACGCCCGCAGCCACTCCCGCCCCGCGTCCGCCGCAGCATCGCCCACGCGCCCCACGGACGCGAGCAGCCACTCCCGTCCGGTGACGGTCCCTCCGGGCGCGCGGGCGAGCGACCGCTCCCGCCCGGCATCCACCTCCATGCCCCGATCCGTGAGGCTCCCCCCAGGTCACGGAAACGAGGAGCCGCCCCGGCTTCTTTTCCATCCCTGTGCCCCGCTCCGGAAGGCTCTCTCCGGCGCGCGGGCGAGCGACCGCTTCCGCGTGGAGGCGGCCTTTCGGTCGGCCGCGTGAGTCGGGCGGCGGGCGTGGGCGGGGTCAGGTGAGGTTGGCTATGGCTTCGTCTATGGGGACGTCGCCGTTGACGACTTCGAGGGTGGTGCGGTTGACCTTCGGTTCGGACAGCAGCGCGGCGATGACGGCGGCCACGTCGTCGCGGGTGACGTCGCCGCGGCCGACCTCGGGCTCGGCCAGGGTCACCCGGCCGGTGCCGGGGTCGTCGGTCAGGCGGCCCGGACGCAGGATCACCCAGTCGAGGCCGCGGGCGCGCAGGTCGTCCTCGGCGGCGGTCTTGGCGTTGATGTAGGCGGCCCAGGTCTCGTCGCCGCCCGACGGCGGCCTGCCCGCGCCCATGGACGAGATCTGGACGAAGCGCCGGACCCCCGCCCGCTCGGCCGCGTCCGCCATCAGCGCCGAGGCGCCGCGGTCGACGGTGTCCTTGCGCTCGGCGCCGCTGCCCGGGCCCGCGCCCGCCGCGAACACCACGGCGTCCGCGCCGGTGAGCTGGTCGACCAGGTCGTCGGGCGCCAGATACTCCAGGTCGGCGATGACCGGCCCCGCGCCGGTCTCGCGCACGTCGTCCACCTGCTCGGGGTTGCGGATCAGGCTGAGCACCGCATCTCCCCGTGCGCTGAGCAGCCGGGCCAGCCGCAGGGCGATCTGGCCGTGTCCTCCCGCGATCACGATGTTCATGTGCCCCAGCCTACGGACCGTCCGACCGCGCCGCCCGTGCCGCGCCCGCCCTGTGGATAACCGTGCCCGAGGCTAGACCGGGACCGTGGCCGCACCGGGAACGGGGCCGGACCGGGACCGTGGCCTCACCGGGACCGTGGCCTCACCGGGAGAGGGGCCGCACCGGGAGAGGGGCCGCCAGGAGCAGGGGCGCGCACCTAGAGCGGCGCCGCACCAAAACAGGGTGGGAGCAGGGGCGCACCGGGAGCGGGGCCGGGCCGAACAGGGGCGTCAGAGGGCGCGGAGGAAGGTGGCGGCCATCGGGGCGGCCACCTTGGGGCCCGAGCCGCCCTCCAGGACGAAGACGGAGAAGGCCAGGTCGCCCTTGAAGCCGATGAACCAGGCGTGGGAGTCGCCGGCGTCGGTGTACTCGGCGGTCCCGGTCTTCCCGGCCGTCCCGGCGGGCAGGCCCGCGGACGAGGCGGTGCCGTCGGTGACGGCCCGGCGCATCATGTCGCGGAGGGCCCCGGCGGACGGCACGTCGTGCGGCGCGGGCGGCCGGGACTCGGCCGGCGGCTTGAGCACGGACGCGCGCAGCAGCCGCGGCGAGCGCCACGTGCCGTCCGCCACGGCGGCGGCGACCGTCGCCATGAGCAGCGGCGTCGCCTGGACGCGGCCCTGCCCGATGGCCGATTCGGCCAGGTCGGCGCCCGGTTTCACGTCGGGGAAGTCCTTGTACGCGCCGCCCGCGCCGGTGAACACGGGCGCGCCGAAGCCGTAGGACTTCGCGGCGTCCGCCAGTCCGGCGGGTCCGAGACGGTCCACGGCCAGCTTGGCGAAGGTGGTGTTGCACGACTGGGCGAACGCGTCGGCGAGGGTGGCGGAGCCGACCGCGGAACCCTCGTGGTTGCGGATCGTCCGCTGCGCGGTGACGACGACGGCGGGGCAGTCGGCGGCCGACGACGGGGACAGGCCCTTGTCGAGCAGCGCCGCCGCCGTGACGACCTTGAACGTGGAGCCCGGCGGATAGCTGGAGACGAACGCGCCGCGCCCGCCGATGCGGTCCGCGACGGCCAGGATCTCCCCGGTGGACGGCCTGATCGCCACGATCGCCGCCGCCCGCCCGGACGGCGCGGACGCCACGGCCCGTTCGGCGGCGTCCTGCACGTGCCGGTCCACCGTCGTGCGGATCTTCTTCGTCGGGTGTCCGCCGAGCAGCTTGAGCCGTTGCGCCGGCGCGTTCCCCTGCTGCACCTCGACGGCCCAGGCGGTGCCTCCGCCGTCCGGGTCGCCGTCCGGGTCGCCGTCCGGGTCGTCGTCGCCGGTGTCGCCGTAGGCGTCGTCCAGCGAGCTCACGTAGGGGTCGAGGGAGCCGCCGTCGGGCAGCGGCCTGCCGTCGGCGGCGACGAAGGCCGCGGGCGGCTGGTGGACGGCCGGCAGGGACCACGTGGTCGGGAGGGGCTTCAGGCCCGGGTAGAGGGTGCCGGGCGCCCACCGGACGCGCCAGCGGCCGCCGCGCCTGCCCAGGACGAGCGTGGAGCGGAACGTCCAGTCGCCGTGGCCCGCGAGGTTCCGCGTGACGGTGAAGTCGGCGCGCGCGGCGTCCGGCCCCGTCCGGACGACGGGCTTCGGCTCCAGCGCGATCGACGTCACCGACAGGCCGGCGGTCAGCTGCCGGTGCCGCGCGGCGAAGTCCCCGGGCGGGTCGGCGACCAGGCCGCGCATCCGTCCCAGGTCGCCGCGGCTCCACGCCTCGAAGTAGGCCTCGGCCGTCTTCTCCGGCCCGCCCGCGTCCCGGCCGGTCAGCGCCCACGCCTCATAGCCGCCCCCGCCGAGCGCCAGGAGCACCGCTCCCGCGAGGCAGCCGATTCCCCGTCCGCCCATCGCGCGCCTCCTGGTCTCCCGGTCCAGGAGAGATGATTCTCGGTAAATGATCACATTTCAAGGGTCAGATCTCCGGTCAGTCCTTAGGATCGACCGTCGTCAGGGCCGCCGTCCGGTCGGCGGCCGTCCCCCGAAAGGTTCACCGACCCTTGCGACGATTCGTGCGCACGGCGGCGCTGCCCGCCGTCGCCCTCACCCTCGGAACGCTCCAGGCGGCCCCCGCCCACGCGTCCGGCCCGGCGCCCGTCCCGCCCCCGTCGGCGGCGGCGCCGACCCCG
>NZ_QURH01000830.1 GCF_003428695.1 Actinomadura logoneensis | reverse complement strand
GGCCGAGGCGGGCGTGACCGTCCACCGGGCGGTCCCGCCGCGGCCCGTCCGGCCGACGGCGGCGGCGCGGGAGGCGGACGCCGGGCACGCCGAGGTCTCGCAGGACATCCACGGCGCGGCGTCCGCCGGGGACGTCGCCCGCGTCCGGCCCTCCTGACCCGTCCACCGCACCGACCCCCTGATGGAGCACCCATGGCGGACACCGCCCGCACCTCGGTGACGCTCGCCGACGGCCGCGAGCTGATCTACTTCGACGACGCGCCGTGGCTGGACCGGACCGCTCCCGACCGGCGCGTCCTGCCGCCGTCCGACCCGCGGCCGGAGGTCCGGTTCGACCCGGTCACCGGCGAGCACATCGTCATCGCCGCGCACCGGCAGACGCGCACGTTCCTGCCGACCGCGGACGCCGCCGCGCGGGCCGCGTGCCCGCTCTGCCCGGGGCACGCGGAGAGCGAGGTCCCGGCGGACGGCTACCACGTCGCGATCTTCGAGAACCGGTTCCCGTCGCTCGGCGGCCCGGCGGGCGGACGCTGCGAGGTCGTGTGCTTCACCGACGACCACGACGCGACCTTCGCCGGCCTGCCGCCCGCCCGGCTCGCGACCGTCGCCCGCGCCTTCGCCGACCGCACCCGCGAGCTCGGCGCGCGCCCGGACGTCGAGGAGGTGTTCGTCTTCGAGAACCGCGGCGCGGAGATCGGCGCGACGCTGTCCCATCCGCACGGGCAGATCTACGCCTTCCCCTATCTGACGCCGCGCACCCGGCGGGCCCTCGCGCACGACCGGTGCGTGTTCTGCGAGGTGGTGAAGCGCGAGGCGGACGGGGAGCGGGTCATCGCCGAGACCGCGAACTTCATCGCGTTCGTCCCGTACGCGGCGCGGTGGCCGTACCAGGCCCAGATCGTCCCGCGCGAGCACGTCCCGGACATCACCGCGCTCGGCGAGGACGCGGCCACGGAGCTGATGGGCCTGTACGCGGACGTCCTCGGACGCTTCGGCCGGCTCTACGACAAGGACGTCCCGTACATGGCGGGCTGGCACCAGGCCCCGCCCGCCGCCGCCCGCGACCGCGCCCATCTGTGGGTGGAGGTGTACACGCCGCAGCGGACGGCCGACAAGCTCAAGTACCTGGCGTCCGTCGAGACGGGGACGGGCGCGTTCCTCAACGACGTCCGGCCCGAGGACGCCGCCGAACGCCTCCGCACCGTCTGACCCCCGCCCGCCCGCCCGACGGACGTGGCCGGTGTCAGGCCGCCGTCCTGGTGGCGAGGTGCTGGAGTTCGGCGGTGCACATCATGAGCCTGCGGGTCGGCAGGTGCCGCAGGTAGTGGTCGAGGTCGGCGCCCAGCGCGAAGACGTGCACCGGGACCCCGGCCGCGTGGCCGGACTCGACGGCCTCGCGCAGCGCCGCCAGGACGGCCGGATGCCGGGTCTGGTAGACCGAGGAGACCAGGTGGTTGCCGCGGTCGGCGGCCAGGTAGAACTGGATCAGGTCCTTGGTGCCGACGAACAGCTCGGCGGCGCCGGCGGCGCAGAACCCGGCGGCGGAGTGGACGGCGGCCGGGGTCTCGACGAACACGCCGAGCGGCGTGCCGTCCCCCAGGCCGAGGTGGCGCCGCAGCCGCAGGAACTCGTCGGGGTCGTTGATGAACGGCACGGCGAAGCTCACCCGGTCCGCGTCCGGGCCCAGCCGTCGGTGGAGGCGGGCGCGCAGCGTCCGGAAGGCGCGCGGGTAGCGGTCCTCGCCGAGCAGCCACCGCGCGCCGTGCCGGCCGAGCTCCGGGTTGGGCTCGGCGTCCACGCGGACCCGCGTGGTGATCTTCGCGGCGTCGTCCGAGCGCAGGTCGAGCAGCCGCATGACCAGCCGCTGGCCGGGCCGCAGCTCCTCAGCCATCGCGCACAGCTCGTCGGCGACCCGGGCGCCGTACGCCTCGGCCTCGCCGGGACCCGCCCGCAGCGCGTCGATCGGGCTCAGCCCGGCGGAGAAGCAGAGGAACTCCTCGCGGATGAACCAGGAGGTCGCCCGGCGGACGCGCGGGCCGAGCGCGTTGGTCGAGCGGATGTCGGTCGCGTCGGCGATGACGACGCAGATCGACTCGATGTCACCGAGGGACGCGGCGGCCGGCTCGGAGGGCCCCGGCGCGGGCTCCACGTCGCCGAGGACGACCGTGCCGCGGTCGGGCAGGAGGGTGACCTCGCCCGTGAGCGCGTCCAGCTCGGACGGGTCGACACGCAGGACGGGGATGCCGCGCGACCGGCAGAGCGACTGCATGTGGCCCGTCCGGCCGCCCCGCGCGCAGATCACCGCGGCGCTGGAGAGGATGGCCTCGTAGCGTTCGGGGGTGAGCGTGTCGACCACCAGGACGGCCCCGTCGACCGGCTTCCCGGTGCGGTTGCAGGCTCCCCGGACGGCGCGCTGCCGGGAACCGACGAGCATGACCCCTGGGATTTCGCGAGGGCTCAAGAGCGTCCTCTCTCCGAGTACCGACGGCGTCGGCGCTCCACCCGAGCGCGCGCGGAACATGGTTAGAGGCTGGCAGCCGCCGGGACGCCTGTGCACCTTCCCGAATGCCACGATGTGTTCACGCCCGTGCCACTGCGCCAACGCCGGTGTTACTCGGCTGGTCCGCTCCGCTACGCCGCGGGGTCGTCCAGGCCCAGCCGGGCGCGGAGGTCCCGCGGTGTCACCGACAGGTCGTTGAGCCTGGTCATGGCCGTCCTGTTGACGATGTGCCGCAGCGCGCGGTCGGAGACGGCGGTCCCGGGGACGGCGGCCAGCGCGCGCCGCAGGTCCTCGAGGGACTCCTCCAGCCGGACCGCCAGCAGCTCGCGGTCGCGCCGCCGCCGGGTGGCCATCCGGTGCACGTCGAGCGCGACCGAACGCTCGAACCGCTCGCCCGCCTCGCGTCCGGCCGCGCGGGCGACCGCCTCCGCCACCTCGTCGGCCGGTTCGGCGAAGCACGACTCCAGGCGGCGCAGCACCGTCGCGGCGACGCCCACCGAGTGGTTCTTGATCGCGGCGAGGTTGAACGCGAACGCGCCCAGCCGTCCGTACCGGACGATCTCGTCGCCCTCGCGCGGGCAGCCCACCACCGACACCGGGCCGGACGGGGTGCCGTCCGGCCCGGTCAGCAGGCCGTTCTCGTCCACCTGGACGCCGCGGCCGGTGCGGCGGTGCGGCAGGGCGGTGCCCGCGCGCAGCAGGTTCCGCCACAGCGGCGACCCGACGCGCTCGTAGTCGGTCTCGCGGCCGAAGTTCGAGATCACCAGGTCGGCGTCGATCGTCCGGGTGGAGTCCGGTCCCGTCACCGTCACCCGCAGCGTCCCGGCGCCGGTGTCGGCGACCTCGGTGACGCGTCCCTTCGTGAGGACGACCTGGTCGCCCTCGGCCAGCGCGGGGGCGACGAGCTCGGTGATGTAGGGGACGGCGCACACCCGCAGCGTCGCGAGCAGGCTCCCGTGCCGGTCGAGCAGAGCCCGCAGGTCGGAGGAGGGGACGTCGGCCAGGACCTCGGGCAGATGGGCCTCCCACGACTTGGCGACGTGCTCGCTCACCACCGCGGGATCGACACCGGGGTGCTCGCGGACGACGAGGGCGCACACGCGTTCCCACTCGTCCACGAGCCGCCGGACGAGCGCGTCGCGGTCCTCGTGGCCGTTCGCCCGCAGCCGCGGCTCCGGCAGGGAGAGGACGCGGTGGCGGTGGTCGGCGGGGTAGGTCCGGAGCGTCAGCCCGGACCGCGAGATCATGTGGATCGTGCCGGTGTGGCCGTGCCGCAGGAGCAGCGACGCCGAGTCGTAGGCGCTGAGCAGCGTCCCGACGATCGCGACCTCGGCGTCCTTCCGGACACCGAGGATCCGCTCGATCCCCTCCTCGGAGTACGGGTGCCGCACGAACGCCGGATGGTCGCTCACCTCGGCCGCGAAAGGCAGCTCCCGCTCCTCCAGTCCGGTCGCCAGCACGACGTGGTCGGCGCGGAGCGACCTGCGGGCCGTCCCCGACCCGCCGGAATCCGCCGGGAGGCGTTCGTCGAGGACGACGTCCACGTGGTCGTCGGCGACCTCCAGGGCGACCGCCTCGCCGTCCACCTCCTCCAGCGTCACGCCGAAGGACGCCTCGCGCGCGGCCTCGGCGAGCCGGGCGGCGAGGTAGTCGGCGTAGATCCGGCGGGGCGCCGGGCCGGACTCGGTGAAGGTGAAGCCGCTCCACTCGGCGGGCCAGCCCGTCCGGTCGGCCTCGCGGTTGGCCCAGCCGACGAAGTCGTCGACGTCCTCGCGGAACATCGACATCCGCCCGGCCTGGATGTTGAAGACGTGGTGCCAGTGGTTGCCCGTCCGGTGGTAGGCGACGCCGGCGCCGCGGTACTCGGGCCGCCGCTCGACCACCACGACCCGCAGCGGTTCCCTGGCGAATCGCAGCAGGCGGATGGCGGTGGCGGTGCCGCCGAGTCCCGCACCGACGACGACCACCACTTTGCACGGTCCCGCAAAGCCCATCGTGATCCCCCGCACGCGCCGAACGGTCCGCGGCAGCTTTACCGCGGCATGAACGTATCGCGGAGATCAACACAGCTCAATGCCCAAAAATCAGATTCACCCTCGAACAGCCGGACTCTCCCATTCGAACAAGCGCCACGGCAAGAACCGGCCGTGGCGAAAGCCGGTCACCGGTCGTCCGGGAGGACGTCCACGAGGTCGTTGCGCGCCGCGTGGACGGCGAGCTGCACGCGGTTCTGGCAGCCCGTCTTGGTCAGCAGACTCGCCAGGTGCGTCTTGACCGTCGTGACGCCGAGGTGCAGGCGCGCGGCGATCTCGGCGTTCGCGAGGCCCGCGGCGACCAGCGCCAGCACCTCGCGTTCGCGGTCGGTGAGGTCGGGCGCGGACGCGTCGGGCCCGGCCGTCCGGGCGTCGCGGGCGGCGACCGCCTGCTCGACCAGGCGGCGCAGCGCGCGGGGACTGAACGG
>NZ_QURH01000826.1 GCF_003428695.1 Actinomadura logoneensis | reverse complement strand
GGCCGGACGCGCCGCCGGGCTCGCCGAACCGCACCCCAAGGCGCCCCCGCCGCGCTCCGCGCCCCCGGCGAGCTGGACGTCCGCGCCGCTGACGTCCGCCCGCACGCCGCTGTTCGACCTCCGCGAGCTCACCCCCGCGCCGCCCCCGTCCGCCGTCGCGCTGACCATCGACGACGGCCCGCACCCGGTCTACACGCCGATGATGCTGGACGTGCTCGCCGAGAACGGCGTCAAGGCGACGTTCTCGCTGATCGGGTCGCAGGTCAGGGCGCACCCGAAGCTCGTGGAGCGGATCGCGGCGGCCGGGCACCAGATCTCCAACCACTCGCAGACCCACCCGAGCCCGTTCGCGCTGATCGGCCGGGACCGCATCCGCCGCGAGATCCTGGAGGCCAAGGAGCGGATCGAGAACGCCGCCGGCTACTCGCCGAAGTTCTTCCGCTCCCCCGGCGGCGACTGGAGCCGGTACATCTTCGACCTGTGCCGCGCCGAGGGCATGATGCCGATCGCGTGGAACATCGACCCGCGCGACTGGTCCCGTCCGGGCACCGCGCACATCCGCCGCTCGATGCTCGCCGCGAAGGCCGGGGACGTCCTGCTGTGCCACGACGGCGGCGGCGACCGGCGCCAGACGATCGACGCCCTGCGCACCGTCCTGCCGGAGCTGAAGAAGCGGGGCCTGACCTTCGTCGCCCTCTAGTCCGCGAGGCCGCCGTCCGGCGCAGGGCCGTCCCAGCGGGCGCGGCGCATGTCCACGCGGCGGCCGTCGGGCCGCAGCGGCGTGCCCTCCACGCGGTACTCCTCCATCGCGCGCACCTCGTGCCCGGACGGCGGACTGCCGTCGGCGCGCACCACCCGCCACCACGGCACACCCCCGCCGAACAGCGACATCACCCGCCCGACCTGCCGCGGCCCGCCGACGCCGAGCAACTCGGCGACGTCCCCATAGGCGAGCACCCGTCCGGGCGGAATGCGCTCAACGGTGTCGAGCACGAGCTCCGCGTACTCGTCAGGTTCCGACATCACCCCCCGATCCTCCCGCGCCCCACCACCCCACCGCGACCGAAGCCCGACCCGACCGGCCCGGCGCAGTTCTAGGGTTCGTGGATGGAGTTGTGGGGGGCACGGCTTTATGGGGACCCGTGCCGGCAGTGTGAATTCGACTGGTCCTTGAGCCCCGATGACGCGGTGGCGCTCGTGCGGGACCTACCCGCGCGGTACGAACGGCTCGTGGAAGGGCGGCGGGGCGACGAAGGTCATCCGGACCTCGCCTGGAACGTGGCCGCCTATGTCAGCCACGTCACCGACAACCTGCGCAATTGGGCTGAACGCCTCGTCGGCGCACGCCTGACCGATGTGCGCAGCGTGCCGGGGTACGACGCGGATCTCCTTGCGCGCGCCCGCAGCTACAACGAGATCTCGCTGGCAGGAGCGCTGTGGTCGCTGCGCGGAGCAGCGGAGGCATGGACGGAGTCGATGTCCCTGGCCCTAGAGGACGGAACCGTTCTCGAACACGCCGGACGCGGTCCCCAGCGCGCCGAGGACGTCGCCCGCAACAACGCCCACGACGCTGTCCACCACGCCTGGGACATCCAACGCATCCTGGCCTAGGGCAGCAGGACTATCCGGCCGGAAGCAGTTGCGGAGCAAGTTCGTCCGGCAGGCCCTCTGGCCGTCTTCCGGCTGCGCCTGCGAAGTCGACCACGCCGTCGCCGAATTCCGCGCCCTCGAAGCTGACCACGTCGCTGTCGAACCGCACTCCCTGGAAGTCCACCCTGCCGCCCCCGAACCGCGCCCCCTCGAAGGTGACCGAACCGTTCACGAAACGCGCGTGTGTGAAGAGGGTGGTGCCATAGAGGAAGGAGGCCTCGCGGAAGGACACGTTTCCGCCATCGAAGACGGCTTGGCGGAAGTCTCCGCCGTCGAAGACGACGTCGGTGAAGTCGAGGTTGTGGCCTCGCCAGGAGACGGCGGCGTCGTCGCGCAGATGGTCGCCGATGATGCGGAGGACGGTGTGACGGACCTCTCGCGCAGCTCGAAACTCCTTGCGGGCCTGTTCGTGTTCGCGGCCGACGCCGGGGTGGCGGTCGTAAGGCAGGCGCAGAAAGGCGCACAGCACATCAATGCAGGTCTGCCGAAACTCCGGGGTCGGGGAATCGTCGGCCAAACCGGCCAAGGCATAAACGCCGCCGAGCCTGATCGCGGGTGAGGAACTGCCGAGTTGCTCGACGGCGGCGGTGAAGCGATCGGTGCGCTGCCCCAGCTCGGTCAGCTCGTGGCTGCGGTGCTGTCCCTGTTCGGTGAGCTCGAAGGTGCGCCGCTGGGCGGCCTCGGTCGTCTCGGCCGTGCGGCGAGCCGCTTCAACGCTGTCGATCGCCGCCTGGGCGGAACGACGGGCCGAAGCGGCGTTGGAGGCGGTGTAGTAGATCGCCACCACGGCCAGCAGCCCGGTGCCCACCGCCATGGCCCTGCCCCGCACCCGGTCCAGCGCCTCAGCCAGGTCTTTTCCCCCAAGACCGCCCTGCCCACCGACCTTGACCCCGTCGACGTGCACCAGCCACCACTTGGCTCCAGGCCCCAGCACCCACAACACCATCGCAGCCACCGCGATGCCGCCGATCATCAGTACCGCCTGCCCGGCGCGCCAACGCCCCGTCCTACCTTCGGCCTCCCCGAGGGCGCCGCCCCTCCCCGCCTTTCCCATGACCATCAGACGCATCCACTCGCCGTGGCGTTCACACCATGTGGCCCCACAGGATCTGACAGCAGGCACACCACCGCCTGTCCGACCACCTCCCGCTACTGCCAGCGGACGGTCACCATCAGCGGGCACCAGTCAGATGGGTCGTGTGCTGTCCATGGCGGTACCTGTCTTCCGGCACTCAGAAGGCAGGGACACGACCTTCAGACCCATCTGGCCAGCACGTAGCCGCATCCCGATCTCGGCAGTGGGTGGCGGCAGACAGCGCACTGGCGGTGCTGGAGGGTGAGGCGTGTGCGCATTGGCAGGTTGACTGAGCGGCGACGGTAGCCAACGCCGCCTACTGCGCGAGGAACGGCGTCGAAGAGGCAACGGACGTGCCCGCAAGCTCTACAGGGCAGGTGTCAGGCCTTGGCGTGGTCAAGTTGGGGGGCGGGGTGGCGTCTGAGGCGGCGTAGGGACGCGAGTAGTGCTGTCAGGGCAAGGGCGCATGCGGTCGCGCAGCCTGGGATCAGGTAGGGCGGATGCCGGACGACGGGGATTCGGGGTGGAGTGGCTAGGGCGGTTGTGGGGGCGAGGGTGGTTCGGGTGGGGGCGAGGGAGTCGGACGTGGTGAGTGCGGCGGCGGCGTCCACCCGGCCGAAGCCGACGCCCAGGTCGTAGCCGCCCGGGGGACGGCGCCGGACGCTCTCCGTCAGCGAGCGCGCGACCAGCGCCGGGGCCATTCCGGGATGCCGGGACCGGATCAGCGCGGCGATCCCGGACACGAAGGCGGTCGCGGGGCTCGTGCCGTCGCCGAACCGGTACCGGTCGCCGGGGGCGGCCCCCATGATCCCGACGCCGGGCGCGGACACCACGACGGCGGAGCTCCGGTTCGAGAAGCCCGCGTGGCGTCCGTCGGCGTCCACGGCGGCGACCGCGATCACGCCGGGATAGGACGCGGGATAGACAAAGCGGTCCGCGTCGGTGCCGCCGTTGCCCGCCGCCGCGACGACCACGACGCCCCGGCTGATCGCGTAGGCGATCGCGTCCCGCTCGGCGGGGACGGGATACGAGCGGCCGAGTGACAGGTTGATGACGTCCGCGCCATGGTCGACGGCGTACCGGATGCCGCGCGCGATCGTCCCCTCGAAGCGCCTGTCGCCGTTGAACGCGGCGTAGCCGGGCTCGTCCCGCTCCAGGACGACCCGGAGCGACAGGACGCGGGCCTCCGGCGCGACCCCCACGACGCCTTCGGAGTTCGCGGGACCATGCCCGTGACCTGCGATGATGGACGCCATCTCGGTGCCGTGCAGGCGCTTGGGCGCGGTTCCGGACGGCGCGGCGCCGGCGGTGTGGTCCGGGCCGGTGACGACGCTCCCGGCGAGGTCGGCGTGCGCCCCGTCCACGCCGGAGTCGAGGACGGCGACGGTCACGCCGCGCCCGCGCGACGCGTCCCACGCGCGCGGCACCCGAAGCGACTCCAGGACGGGCGTCACCGCGTCGCGGACGTCATCCGCGCGGGCGGGTTCGGCGGTCGCCAGGCAGCCCGCCGCCAGCAGAAAAGCAAGGAGCAGCGACGCCCGCCGCGATACGGCGGACGTCAGCACACCCACTCCCGCTCTCCGCAGCGGACGGCGGCGGGCGCGGCGAGGGGCCGCAGGACGCCCTCGACGAGCTGCGGGCCGAGTTCGGCGAGCTCGTCCTGCTGCCGCCCGGCGGGGAGCCGCGGCCGTCCGTCGGCGTATCCCACGGTGGCGGCGACCAGGTACGGGCCGCGCTGGGCGAGCGACGCCACCTGCCGGGACGCGTCGCCGAACCGCGCGACGACCGAGTCCGGGAAGCCGAGCGCGCGCAGCCCGGGCGCGACCTCGCCCCGGCCGGGGAACCAGGGGACGGCGGCGCGCGCGGACGGCTCGTCCGGGAACGCCGCGACGCCCAGCGTCACCGCGATGCCCTGGAGCTGGTCGAGGTAGGTGGCGCGCAGGACGGCCCGGCAGCCGCGCACGACGAGGGAAGCGGCGAGCGGCGGGTCCACGGCGTCCGCGCAGGCGGTGTCCGGGGAGACCCCGACGCGGGAGGCCCGCTCGGGCGCGCCCTGGTCGAGGCCGTAGCGCAGGGCTTCCGGGAAGATCCGTCCGGTGGGCCAGGCGCGCCAGCGTCCCGCGACCTCGGCGGCGGACGCGGCGGACCGCTCGGCCGCCGTCGGTCCGCGCAGCAGTTCGCGCGCGAGCCTC
>NZ_QURH01000828.1 GCF_003428695.1 Actinomadura logoneensis | reverse complement strand
GGCCGGGCACCCGCTCGCGCAGCCTCGCGACGACCGCGCCCGTCGCCGGGCCCGGCCGCAGCGGCGACCGCAGCTCCAGCGCCCGGGCCGCCGCCATGATCTCGATGGCGACGACCTGGGTCAGGCCGTCCACCGCCTTGCGCAGCTTGCGCGCGGCGTTCCAGCCCATCGACACGTGGTCCTCCTGCATCGCCGAGCTCGGGATCGAGTCGGCCGAGGACGGCACCGCGTGCCGCTTGAGCTCGCTGACGATCGCCGCCTGCGTGTACTGGGCGATCATGAGGCCGGAGTCCACGCCCGGGTCGTCGGCGAGGAACGCCGGCAGCCCGAACGAGCGGGCCTTGTCGAGCAGCCGGTCGGTGCGCCGCTCCGACATCGACGCGACGTCGGCGGTCGGGACGGCCAGGAAGTCCAGCACGTACGCGATCGGCGCGCCGTGGAAGTTGCCGTTGGACTCCACGCGCCCGTCCGGCAGCACGACCGGGTTGTCCACGGCCGAGGCCAGCTCGCGGGACGCGACCAGCTCGGCGTGCGCGAGGGTGTCGCGCGCCGCGCCGTGCACCTGCGGGGCGCAGCGCAGCGAGTAGGCGTCCTGGACGCGGGTGCAGTCCGGGCCGCGGTGCGACGCCATGATCGCCGAGTCGGCGAGCAGCGACCGCAGGTTCGCGGCCGAGAACCCCTGGCCCGGATGCGGCCGGAGCGCCTGGAGGTCGGCGGCGAACACCCGGTCGGTGCCGAGCAGCGCCTCGACGGTCATCGCGGCGGCGAGGTCGGCGGCGGTGAACAGCCTCCGCAGGTCGTGGATGGCCATGACCAGCATCCCGAGCATGCCGTCGGTGCCGTTCAGCAGGGCCAGGCCCTCCTTCGCGCCGAGCGTGACCGGCCGGATCCCGGCCTCGGCCAGCGCGTCGGCGGCGTCCCGCAGCTCGCCCCCGGCGTCCCGGACCGGGCCCTCGCCGATCAACGCCAGCGCGCAGTGCGCCAGCGGGGCCAGGTCGCCGGAGCAGCCCAGGCTGCCGTGCTCGTGGACGACCGGGGTGATCCCCGCGTTCAGCAGCGCCGCGAACGCCCTGGCGGTCTCGGGCTGCACGCCCGTCCGGCCGGTCGCGAGGGTGTGCAGGCGCAGCAGCATCAGCGCCCGGACGACCTCCCGCTCGACCTCCGGACCGGACCCGGCCGCGTGCGAGCGCACGATGTTGAGCTGGAGCTGCGCGCGCAGCTCCGGCGCGATGTGCCGGGTGGCGAGCGCCCCGAACCCGGTGGACACCCCGTAGACCGGCGTCGGACGGGAGGCCAGCTCCTCGATCGCGGCCCGCGACTCGGTGATCGCCTTCAGCGCCTCGTCGGTCAGTGCGACGCGCGCGCCGTCCCGGGCGACCGCCACGACCTCCGCGAAGGTCAGCGGTTCCGGTCCGACCTGGATCTGTGTGTCCCCCATGCCGAAACTCATACCCCCATTGCAGCGCCCGGATCGTCCCCCGGCGACCCGCGCGGGCCGCCTACTGTCTCGGATACGAGACAATGAGCGGATGACCACGAACGCGGGCGCGGGCGCGGGGGGCGGGCAGGTTCCGGCGGCGCGCCGGGCGCTCGCGGTGCTCCGGCTGCTCGCCGAGTCGGCGGGGCCGCTGCCCGCCTCCGCCATCGCCGGACGCCTCGGGCTGCCCCGGTCGTCCACCTACCACCTGCTCACGGCCATGGCCGAGGACGGCTTCGTCTCCTACGTCCCGGAGGACCGCCGCTGGGGCCTCGGCGTCGCGGCGTTCGAGATCGGCTCGGCCTACCTCCGGCACGGTCCCCTCGAACGCCTCGCCCGCCCCCTGCTGCGCCGCCTGGTCGACCGCACCGGCGACGTCGCCCAGCTCGGCGTCCTGCACGGCGCCGAGGTCCTCTACCTGCTGAAGGAGCAGCCCGCCCGGGTCCAGGCGCCGCTGGTCACCGACGTCGGCGTCCGGCTGCCCGCCCAGCTCACCGCCAGCGGCCTGTCGATGCTCGCGCACCTGCCCGCCGCCCAGGTCCGCGCCCTGTTCCCCGGCCCGCTCGTGGACCGCACCGGCCGCGGCCCGGCGTCCCTGCGCGAGCTGCGCCGCGTCCTGGCCGCGGACGCCCGACGCGGCTGGTCCGCCGAGGACGGCCAGGTCACCGAGGGGTTCGCGTCCATCGCCGCCTGCTCGTTCGACCACACCGGCCATCCCACGGCCGCGATCACCGTCACGTTCCGCCGCGAAACCCGTCCGGACGACACCTGGCCCGACCTCGCCGCCGAGGTCCGCCGCACCGCCGCCGACCTCACCACCCGCCTCGGAGGCCGCTCCCCCTGACGACCGAGGAAGACGAAGCCCGGCCGCCTGTCAGGCAGGCGGCCGGGCTTCGTTCGATCATCCCCGCACGGGCGGGGAGGCGCGTTCTCAGGAGGTGATTCCGGCCTTCTTCAGCCAGTCCTTGGCGACGTCGCGCGGCTCGGCCTTGTCCACGGACATCTTGCTGTTCATGTCGAGGAGGTCCTGGGTGGTGAGCTTGGCCGCGATCGCGTTGAGAACGCCCTGGGCGTCCGCGTTGACCTTGGCGCGGTAGATCAGCGGAGTGACGTTCTGAGCAGGGAAGACGTTCTTCGGGTCTTCCAGGGCGACGAAATTGTTCTTGGTGATCGCGGCGTCGGTGGAGAAAAGGTTCGCAGCCTGGATCTGGCCCTGCTTCAGGCGCGCTACGGTGATCGGACCGGCGGTGTCCAGGGACTTGAACTCCTTGAACTCCAGGCCGTACTTCTGCTTGATGCCGACCAGGCCGGAGACGCGGGTCTTGAACTCCGACGGGCCGCCGAAGACGATCGTCCCGGCGATCGGCTTGAGGTCGGCGATCGTCTTCAGGTGGTTCTTGTCGGCCGTCTCCTTGGTGACCACGACCGAGTCCTTGTCCTCGGCCTTGGCCGAGTCGAGGACGCCGAGCGAGGACGGCAGCTTCTGGCCGAGGGCCGAGTTCACGTCCGCCGTGGTGGCGGCGGTCGCCTTCGGGTCCACGTGCAGCAGCAGGTTGCCGTTGTACTCGGGGACGATCGCGAGCTGGCCGGACTCGATGGCCTTGAAGTACGCCTCGCGCGTGCCCGCCACCTTGGTCTCGGCCTTGATGCCCTTGGCGCTGAGCGCCTGGGCGTAGACCTCGCCGAGGGCCTGGCTCTCCGGGAAGTCGGCGGTGCCGACGACCAGCGTGCCGCCGCCACCGCCACCGCCGCCGGACGAGCCGCCGAGCGGGTCCTTGTCGCCGCCGCCACCGCAGGCCGACAGCGCCAGCGCGCCCACGAGCAGCACGGCGGCACCGCGCATCTTGGAGAACATCTCAAACAGTCCTTTCGGCAGGAACTCAGGGAGTGAGGTCAGGAGGGGCGCCGCAGGCCCGGCGAGACCGCGAGCCGGCGCAGCAGGGCGAACACGAACTGGATGAGGAAGGCGAGCAGGATGACCAGGATCGCGCCGCCCGCGGTGCTCGGGTACTCCTGCCGCTTGAGGCCGTCCACGATGAACCGGCCGAGCCCGCCGAGCCCGACGTAGGCCGCGATGGTCGCGGTGGAGACGATCTGGATCGCGGCGGTCCGCAGCCCGAGCAGCACCAGCGGCAGCGCCACCGGGGCCTCCACCCGCCACAGCACCTGGGTGCCGGTCATGCCCATGCCCTCCGCCGCGTCCCGGAGCTGCGGCTCGACCTGCTGGACGCCGGTGTAGGCGTTCACCAGGACGGGCGGGATCGCCAGCACGATCAGCGGGACGAGCGTCGGCACCAGGCTGGACGAGGTGACCAGCACGGCCAGGATCAGCAGGCCGAGGGTCGGCAGCGCCCGCGCGCCGTTGGCGGACGCGATGACCGAGAAGCCGAAGAACGAGGCGGTCCTCCCGCGCCGGACGTGCCCGAGCAGCAGCCCCAGCGGCAGCGCGATCGCGACGGTGATCGCGAAGGCGACGCCGGAGTACCAGAGGTGCTCGGCGAGCCGGTGCGGGATGCCGTCGGCGCCGTGCCACTGCTGGCCGTGGAAGAACCACTTGATCGCGTTGAGGATGGCGTTCACAGGGCGGCCTCCTCGGGCTGGGCGAGCTGGGCGCGGGCGGCGCGGCGGGCCGCGCGTTGACCGCTGCCCGCCCTGGCCCACGGCGTCAGCAGCCGCTGGACGAGCAGCAGCAGGGCGTCCGCGACGAGCGCGAGCGCGATGATCAGCGCGATGCCGACCACGATCGGGGTGGTGAAGTCGCGGTTGAAGCCGTCGGTGAACAGGTCGCCGAGGCCGCCGACGCCGATCAGCGCGCCGACCGAGACGAGGCTGATGTTGGAGACGGTCGCGACCCGCAGGCCCGCCATCACCACCGGCACGGCGATCGGCAGCTCGACCTGGACGAGCCGCCGCAGCGTGCCGAAGCCCATCGCGGTGGCCGCCTGCCGGACGTGCTCGGGCACCGAGTCCATGCCGTCCACGACGGCCGGGACCAGCACCGACAGGGTGTAGAGCGTCAGCGGGATGATCACGGTGGTGCGGGTCAGGCCGGTGAAGGCGACCAGCACGACGAACAGCGCGATCGCCGGGATGGCGTAGAGCACGCTGGTCAGCCCGACGACCGGCCCGTACAGCCAGCGGTGCCGGGCGCAGAGCAGGCCGACCGGCAGCGCCACCGCGAGCCCGAGCAGCACCGGCACGATCGACAGGACCAGGTGGTCGTTGAGGTGCCGGATGATGATGTCGGAGTTGCGGCCGATCCAGTCCCAGCGGACCAGCGGCTCCCCGGAGTCGCCGACCGCGAGCGCGGAGAGGCGGGCGCTCACCGCGCTCACCGCTCGCCCGCCGCCGCGGCCTCGCCGTCCTGCGGCGGGTCCGCCGGTTCGGCCCGGGGGACGGGCCCGGAAGCGGGCG
>NZ_QURH01000824.1 GCF_003428695.1 Actinomadura logoneensis | reverse complement strand
GTCCGCGGCCGCGGGCGACGGCTCCCGCCCATGCGGCGTCTGGTCCTCGGAGGGCGTCCCGTCCTCGCCGGGCGCCGTGTCCTTAGGAGCCGTCATGGGGGAACCGTCCTAGCTCTTGAAGGCCTTCGCGGCCTGGGACTCGAGCTTGTCCTGGGCGCCCTTGACGTCGGACGGCTTCTGCAGGAAGCCGCGCAGCGCCTCCCACTCGCCGGAGCCGGGGGTGCCGCCGAAGGCGGCCGGGGCGAGGTCGGACATGTCGTAGCGCGCGGAGTCGCCGGCCTTCTGCATGGCGTCGACGAGCTGCTTGGCGATCGGGTCGGAGTAGGCGTCCGGGCCGACGTTCTTGTTCGGCGACAGGTACCCGCCGAGCTTGGCCCAGGTCTTGCCCGCGTCCGGCGAGGCCAGGAACTTCATCAGCGCCATCGCGCCCTTGCCGTCCTTCAGCGCGACCGCGACGTCGCCGCCGAGGACGGCCGGGGCGGTGCTGCCCGCCTTGGGGAACGGGAAGACCTGCGCGTCGGTGCCGACCTTGGCCTTGGTGGTGGAGATGTTCGCGGCGGCGAAGTCGCCGCCGTAGACCATGGCGGCCTTCTCCTGGCCGAAGACCTGGGTGACCGACTCGTCGAACTTGGTCTTGGTCGCGCCGGCCAGGCCGCCCGCCAGCCACTCCGGCTTGCCCCAGATCTTCGCGAGGGTCTGGAGGGCCGTGGCCACCGACGGATCGGTCCACTTGATCTCGTGCTTGGCCAGCTTGTCGTAGTTGTCCGGCCCGGCCTGCGACAGGTAGACGTTCTCGAACCAGTCGGTCAGGGTCCAGGAGTCGGACGACGCGCCCGCGACGGTGAACGGCGTCTGCCCGGCGTCCTGCAGCGTCCCGGCGGCCTTGACCAGCTCGTCGAAGGTCTGCGGCGGGTTCACGCCCGCGTCCTGCAGCACCTTCGGCCGGTACCAGATGATCGACTTGTAGGCGGCCTTGGCGAGCACGCCGTAGGTCTGGCCCTTGGCCGAGGCCAGGTTCTTCCAGTACGGCGAGAAGTTCTTGTCGAGCTCGGCGGTGACGTCCGGCGTGAGCGGCTTGAGCTGCCCCTTCGCGGCGTACTGCTGGAGCAGGCCGGGCTGCGGCAGGATCGCCACGTCCGGCGGGTTCTTGGCCGCGATGCGGGGGCCGAGGTAGGCGTCGGTGTTCTCACCGGTGGACGCGTAGGAGACCGTCGCGCCGGTCTGCTTCTCGAACGCCTTCAGGACCTGCCGGAAGTTCTGCTCCTCCGTGCCCGTCCACTTGGCCGCGACCTCGATCTTGACGCCCTTGAGCTCGCCGCCCTGGGCCGAGCCGCCGCCGTCGCCCTTCTTGTCGTCGCCGCCGCCGCACGCGGCCGCCGAGAGCGCCAGGCCCACGGCGACGGACGCGCCGATGAACCGCATGCCAGTCCTCATTCCTCATCCTCCCTGGGCGAACCGGCGTCCGCGCCCCAGATCGCGGCGCCGGATTCGATATCGAAGAAGTGCAGGCGCCCGGTGTCCACGTGCACGGTCACCGGGTCGCCGGCCTTGACCGTGGTGCGCGGGCTGAACCGCGCGACCAGGTCGGTGTGCTGGTCCTCGAGCGCGCCGAGGACGTCGGTGCCGGCGTCCCGCGCCAGCTCCCGGGTGTCCTCGGTGACCACCCGGGCCGCCTGGACGGTGAAGTGCACCAGGACGTCCGAGCCCATCGCCTCCACCAGGTCGGCGGTGGAGGTGAGCGTGCCGCCGCCCGCCGCCGTGACCAGGTCGGCGTCCTCCATGTCCTCGGGCCGGATGCCGACCACGACGTCCCGGCCGAGGTACCCGCGCAGCGCGGGCCGCTCGGTGAACACCGCGGCGGGCAGGTCGAGGGTCTGCCCGCCGACGGTCAGCCGCGGGGACGCCTCGTCCCCCGACAGCGCGCCCTGCAGCAGGTTCATCGCCGGGGAGCCGATGAAGCCCGCGACGAACAGGTTCACGGGCCGGTCGTACAGTTCCTGCGGCGGCGCGACCTGCTGGAGCACGCCCTTCTTCATCACCGCGACCCGGTCGCCGAGGGTCATCGCCTCGGTCTGGTCGTGGGTGACGTAGACGGTCGTGACGCCCAGGTCGCGCTGGATGCGGGCGATCTCGGCGCGCATCTGGACGCGCAGCTTGGCGTCCAGGTTCGACAGCGGCTCGTCCATCAGGAACGCCTGCGGCTTGCGGACGATCGCGCGTCCCATCGCCACCCGCTGGCGCTGCCCGCCGGACAGGTTGCGCGGCTTCTTGTCGAGGTACTCGGCCAGCCCGAGGATCTGCGCGGCGCGGTCCACCTCGCGCCGGATCTCGTCCTTGGGCACCTTGCGCAGCGACAGCCCGAAGCCGATGTTGTCGCGCACCGAGAGGTGCGGGTAGAGCGCGTAGCTCTGGAACACCATCGCCACGTCGCGGTCGCGCGCCGGAACCCGGTTGACGACGCGGTCCCCGATCGCGATCTCGCCCTCGGAGATCTCCTCCAGGCCCGCGAGCATCCGCAGGGCGGTGGTCTTGCCGCACCCGGACGGCCCGACCAGCACCAGGAACTCGCCGTCCGCTATGCCGAGGTTCAGGTCGGTCACGGCACGGGTTCCGTCGGGATACACCTTCCCGACCCCGCGCAGGGCGACCTCTGCCACGGTCCCTCCTCCCTCTGCGGGCCGGAACGGCCCGGCGTTTCGTGTTACTTCGCTGTAAAACCCCGCCGGATGCTCAAGGTGGTACAGGGCGACGCCAGGAGTGCGCAACAGCCGCGCCACGCGGGGCTCGCTTTGGTATGGAGATCGTTATAACCCCGTGAACGCAACGGGGGCGGACCCGCCGTGCGGGCCCGCCCCCGTTGCGGAGCGGTGTGGACCGGCCGTTGCGTAACGACCGCGAACGACGTGGTGCGCCGTACCTCGCGCGCCCTACCTCGTGCGCCGGTCCTCGTGGGTCAGTCGATGACGACCAGGCCGTGCCCGGTCCTGTTCATCGCCTCGTAGCCGTCCTCGGTGCACACGACGATGTCCTCGATGCGCGCGCCGTGCGGCCCGGTGTAGATGCCCGGCTCGACCGAGAAGGCCATGCCCGGCTCCAGCGGCTCGGTGTTGCCCGCGACGATGTACGGCTCCTCGTGCGTCTCGATGCCGATGCCGTGCCCGGTGCGGTGGATGAAGTACTCGCCGTACCCGGCGGCGGCGATCCGGTCGCGGGCGGCGGCGTCGACCGCCTCCGGGGTGACGCCCGGACGGACCGCCTCGCAGGACGCGCGCTGCGCCTCCTCCAGCACCGCGAAGTACGTCCGGTACTCGGCGGGCGGCTCGCCCACGCAGTAGTTGCGCGTGGAGTCGGAGCAGTAGCCGCTGGGCATCTGCCCGCCGATGTCCACCACGACCGGCTCGCCCTCGCCGATGACCCGGTCCGACAGCTCCGCGTGCGGGTTCGCGCCGTTCGGCCCCGACCCGACGATCACGAAGTCGACGGTGGTGTGGCCCTCCGCCAGGATCGCGTCGTGGATGTCGCGGCCGACCTCCCGCTCGGTGCGGCCCGGCCGCAGGAACTCCGGGACCCGCCGGTGCACGCGGTCGATCGCCTCGCCCGCCTCGCGCAGCGCGGCGACCTCGGCGGGGCTCTTGCGCATCCGCAGCTCGCGCAGCACCGTCCCGGCGAGGACCTGCTCGACGCCCGGCATCGCGTCCCGGAACCGCAGCGTCATCATCGCCCACATCCGGTCGGCGAGCCCGACCTTCCCGCCGGACGCGCCGAGCCGCCGCGCGACCAGCGCGTACGGGTCGTCGGTCTCGTCCCACGGGACCAGCTCCACGCCGAGCGAGCCCGCCGGGGACTCCTGCGCGGCGGGCAGCTCCAGCCGCGGCACCACCAGGAAGGGCTCGCCGTCGGCGGGCACCGCCAGGCAGGTCAGCCGCTCCAGCGGCAGCGCGTCGTAGCCGCTGACGTACCGCAGGTCCGGTCCGGGCGTCAGCAGCAGCGCCGCGAGGCCCGCCTTCGCGGTCGCCTCCTGGACCGTCGCGACGCGCTCGCGCGGATACAACGCCCTTGTCACATCCGTGTTCATGCTGGTCGCCGGGTCTCGTGCGCGCGGGGGCGCGGCACGGGGACCCCGCTTCCCCCCTCCCTTGGAAACGGTCCTGTTACATTCTGTACATGCTCCGACACAGCCATGCCATGTCCGGATACCGGTCCAGGATCGCAGGGGTCCGGGCACGATGTCGCGCGGGGACGCCTCCGGCGCACCGGCGCGGCCGGGTCTGACCGCGCCGGGAGTTCCCGTGACGCCTCAGCCGCAGAGCGCGGACCCGTCCGAGCCGCCGGGAACCGGCGCCCTCGATCCCGCCTCCGTTCCCGGTCCCGCCTCCGTTCCCGGGCCGGGCCCCGGGCCTGCCGCACGGTCCGTTCCGGTGTCCGACCCGGTCCCCTGCCCTCCCTCGCCCGGCGGGCCGCGGACCGAATCCCGGTCCGAACCGTGGTCCGGACCGCGGTCCGAGCCGTCGTCCGCGCCTCCGGCCGCGGCGCGGTACCCGGCCGCGGCCTCGCTCGGCGACGCCCGCTCCGGTGTCGAGCTGGCGCGGCGGCTGGCCGAGGAGGCGTTCGCGCGGCTGGGCGCCGAGACGGTCCTGCTCACCGCGCTGGAGCCGGACGGCGCGCTGCGGTTGGCCGGGGCGCACGGCCTGCCCGCCCGCGTGGTCAGCGGCTGGGCGCGTATCCCGCCGCACGACGGGATCGGCATGGTCCGCGCGGTCCGGGACGGCGCGGCGCTGTGGACGGCCGGACCGCCGGACCTGGTGCTGGCCGGCGGTGCCGCGCGTCCACCCGGCCCGTGCTCGTGCCTGCCGCTGGCGGTCGCCGGACGCGTCGTCGGCGCG
>NZ_QURH01000825.1 GCF_003428695.1 Actinomadura logoneensis | reverse complement strand
GTCGCGAGCACCGCGCCGAGCCCGTCCGGCCGGGCGCCGGCGACGGCGTCCAGGCTCTTGCCGAGGCCCGCGTTCAGCTCGGCCGCCACCCGCAGCCGCTCCTCCTCGACCGCCGCCAGCGCCAACGTCATCCGCGCCGCGGCGCGCCCGTCGATCCGCGCGACCAGCCGCGCGAGCCCGGCGACGATCACCGCGCTCAGCACGGCCGTGAGCGCGACGTCCACGACGTGCGCGGGCGGTCCGCCGCGCAGGGCGGCCAGCGCGAACGCGCTCAGCCCGACGGCCGTGGCGAGCCACGTCCGGCCCGCGACGACCAGCGCCCCGCCGACCATCCCGACGAGCCCGACCGAGACCCAGCCGGGGACCGTGCACGCGTAGCCGCAGAACGCCAGAACGCCGA
The DNA here is from genome assembly GCF_003428695.1 of Actinomadura logoneensis. Classification (GTDB taxonomy): domain Bacteria; phylum Actinomycetota; class Actinomycetes; order Streptosporangiales; family Streptosporangiaceae; genus Spirillospora; species Spirillospora logoneensis. The sequence continues at coordinate 4,458 of NZ_QURH01000825.1, read as the reverse complement.
GGTCCCGGACCGTCCAGCCGCGTTCGAGCGAACGCAGCCAGACGGCGAGGACCCCGGCGCACAGCACGCCCGAGGCGGCGAGGACCGCGACGGGCCGCCCGACCGCCGTCGCCGCGTACAGCCCGCACAGGCAGGCCAGCAGCGCACCGGCGACGATCCGGGCTCCCCGCGGTCCCATCGGTCAGGAGAACTTCAGCAACTGGCCGGACGAGCTGGTCGTTCCGCCGGACTTGCCGATCACGGACGTGATCGAGGTGGCGAACGTGACGCCGGTCCCCGGGACGTGCGCCAGCATGGTCAGGAAGGGCCGCCCCGTCGGGTGCGGAGGCCGGACCGTGCTCCACTTGCCCGTCTTCGAGCGGTGGACGAACACGCCGTTGCCCTTGGCGTCCTCGGACACCGCCCAGAGGCCGCCGTAGCCGTCGAGCGACAGCCTGCTCAGGCACCGGGTGCCGGGGGCGGCGGACTTCTTCCAGCCCTTGCCGTTCCAGTGCAGCAGGTAGTTCGGGTTCTTGGCCCCGTACTTGCAGCCGAGGCCCCACACGCTGCGGGGGGAAACGGCGAGGAGCCCGAAGACCATCACCCCGACGTTGGTGTAGGTCCACCTGCGACCGTCGAACCGTCCGACCGTCTTGAAGTCCTTGCCGGGTGCGGCGTCGCGCCCGTAGGTCCACATGTTCGTGGCCGATGTCGCGCTGACACCGTCGGGCATGAACGTGCCGGTCTTCACGGGCTTCCATGTGCGGCCGTCGTAGTGCCACGTGCCGGAGCCGGGCGCGGCCACGCCCGCGCCGAAGACCCAGACGTTCTTGGAGCTGAACGCCTTGACGGAACCGGGGTGTCCCGGCAGGTCGCGCTTCACGACCGACCAGCGCTTGCCGTTCCAGTGCAGGACCGCGTTCGGGCCGTCGCCCGGCCCTTCGCCGGGGCTGCTGACGGCCCAGGCGTTCGAGGGGGACACGATGGAGGCGTCCCACACGTTGCCGTCCAGGCCCTTGGGCAGGGCGACGTACTTCCAGGTCTTCCCGTTCCAGTGGTACGAGAACGGAACGACCGCGGGCTTGGTGTTCGGGCGGTAGCCGGACCCGAACGCCCAGCCGTCCTTCTTGGACGCGATGGTCACGGTGTTCATGTCGGACAGCGAGGTCGGGTGGACGTTGAGCGCGATGCGCCAGGCATGGCTCGCCGCGTCGGCGGACACCGGCACCGCGACGACGGCCGCGAGGGCCGTCGCGGCGACGAAGATCGCCTTCAGGGGGGCGGGCGCCTTCAGGGGGTTGAGCAAGGAGTGCTCCTGCGGATGGCCCCGAAAAAAGGGGCGAAGGGGGGTGAGTGCCGCGATCTTCTCACGGGACCATCCGCGTGATCAGCCCGTTTACGGGCCTCCCACCGCGCTTTCGCCGGTCAGGAGAACTTCAGGAGCTGGCCGGACGAGCTCTTCCACGAGCCGACGACGCTCGTCGAGACGGCGAAGGTGACGCCCGTGCCGGGGACGTGGGCGAGCTGGACGGGACGCGGTGTGCCGGACGGGCGCGGGATGCGGACCGTGCTCCACTTGCCGGTCTTCGAGCGGTGCAGGAACACCCCGGCGTCCCGCGACGAGAACCAGGCGCCGCCGTAGCCGTCGAGGGCGATGCCGTCCAGGCATGCCGTGCCGGGCGCGGCGGACTTCTTCCAGCCCTTGCCGTTCCAGTGCAGCAGGTAGTTCGGCTTCTTGGCCCCGTACTGGCAGCCGGTCGCCCACACGCTGGTGGACGAGACGGCGAGGACGGCGCTGACGTCGACCCCGACGTTCGTGGTCGTCCACCGGCGTCCGTCGAAGCGTCCGACGGTCTTGAAGTCCTTGCCGGGCGCGGTGTCGCGGCCGAACGTCCACATGTTGGTGGACGACGTCGCGCTGACCTTGTTCGGGGTGAACGTGCCGGTCTTCACGCGCGTCCAGGTGCGGCCGTTGTAGTGCCACGTGTCGGAGCCCGGGGCGGCCATGCCCGCGCCGAAGACCCAGACGTTCTTCGCGCTGAACGCCTGGACGGACGACGGGCGCCCCGGCAGCCGCTTCACGACCGACCAGCGCTTGCCGTTCCAGTGCAGGACCGCGTTCGGTCCCTTGCCGGGGGATTCGCCGGGGGTGCTGACGGCCCACGCGTCCGAGGGCGACACGCTGGACGCGCCCCGGACCTGGCCGTCCAGGCCCTTGGGCAGGGCGACGTACTTCCAGGTCCTGCCGTTCCAGTGGTACGAGAACGGCACCATCGCGGGATTGGCCTTCGGGTGGTACGCGTTTCCGAACGCCCACCCGTCCTTCTTGGACGCGACGGTCAGCGCGTCCATCTCGGTGCGCGAGGTGGGGTGGAGGTTGAGCGCGATGCGCCAGGCGTGGGTGGCGGCGTCGGCGGACGCCGGCACCGCGACGACGGCCGCGAGGGCCGTCGCGGCGACCAGGGTCGCCTTCAGGGGGTTGGGCAAGGAAGTGCCTTCGGGACGGCCCCGTGAGGGGCGGGGGGTGTGAGTGGCGTGATCTTCTCACGGGACCGTCCGCCGGACGAGCCGGTCACTCCCGGGTGGCGAGCTCCGAGATGCGCATGGCCATGGCGCGGTGGACGGGCGGCAGCCAGTCGAGGGTGCGCAGGAAGGTGTTGCGGAGGTTGCGCAGCGCCGGGTTGCCGACGGTCGCGACGCGGGTCATCCGGTCGGTGAGCGAGACGACCTCCTCGGCGACCGGGCGGCGGGCGGCCTCGTAGCCGTCCAGGGTGTCCGGGGACGCGCCGTCGCGGAGCACGGCGGCGAGGCGGTGGCCGAGGTCCACGGCGTCCTGGATGCCGGTGTTCATGCCCTGGCCGCCCGCCGGGCTGTGCACGTGCGCGGCGTCCCCGGCGAGGAACACCCGGCCCTCGCGATAGCGGGCGGCGAGCCGGTGGTGGACGCGGAACCGGCTGCTCCACACCACCTCGGTGACGCGGGCGGGGTGCTCGCGCGGGCCGCGCGCGTCGAGGATCGCCTGGACGTCGGCGGCGGTCGGGTGCTCGGGGGCCTCGGCGACGGTCGCGACGACGCGGTGCCGCCCGCCCGGCAGCGGCGCGACGACCGTGACGCCCTCGCGGGAGAAGAACAGCATGACCTCGGGCGCGGACGACGCCCAGTCCAGCCGCACGTCGGCGAGGACGAACGACTCGGCGTAGGTGTCGCCCTCGAACGGGACGCCGATCTGCTCGCGGACGACGCTGTGCATGCCGTCCGTCCCGACCGCGTACCGGGCGCGGATCTCGTGGCCGCCCGCGAGGACGCCGGTGACGCCGTCCGCGTCCTGCCGGACGGCGGTCAGCTCGTGCGGGCGCAGGACGGCGCCGCCGAGCTCCTCCAGCCGCCGCAGCAGCAGCTCCTCGGTGACGTTCTGCGGGACCAGCAGCGCGTAGGGGAAGTCGGTCGGCAGGTCGCCGAAGTCGATCGTCAGCAGCACGCGGTCGCGCTCGCGGACGGTGAACCTGGGCGCGGTGATCCCGGCCGCGACGAGCTCGTCGGCGATCTTCAGCTCGCGCAGCACCTCCAGCGTCCGGGCGTGCACGACGGCGGCCCGCGAGGTGTTCAGGCCCGCCGTGAGGCGATCCACGAGGACGGCGTCCACCCCCCGGTCGCGCAGCGACGCGGTGAGGGCGAGTCCGGCGGGTCCGGCTCCGGCGACGAGCACCTCGGCGGCGGTGGGAAGAGCGTTCACGGGGGTCTCCCAGGGTTGCCCATGGCTGTTCGCCAACACTTGGTGGCCAACACATGGTGGCAAACTTGGGCGCGTTTGCCAACAGTTGTTGACCTACAGTTGTCCGCATGGCTTTCACCGAACGCTCGGCGCGGACCCGGGCCGAGATCCTCGCCGCCGCCCAGCGGGCCTTCGCCGCCGAGGGCTACGAGCGGGCCACCATCCGCTCGATCGCGGCGGACGCCGGCATCGACCCGTCCATGGTGATCCGCTACTTCGGCAGCAAGGCCGCGCTCTACACCGCCGCGTCCACGATCGACCTGGCCGTCCCGGTGCTGGCGGACGACCCGGAGGACGCCGCCGCCTCGTACGTGCGCGCGATGCTCGACCGCTGGGAGGGCGGCCGCAACGCCGCCGAGGCCGTCCTGCTGCGCGCCGCGCCCACCCGCCCGGACGCGGCGGCCCGGGTGCAGGAGATCTTCGACCAAGAGATCGTCCCGGCGGTGCGGGCCGTCCGCCCGGACGACCCGCACGTGCGCGAGCGCGCCGCGCTGCTGCTGAGCCAGAGCCTCGGCGTCGTCTACTGCCGCTACCTGCTCGGCATCGAGCCGCTGGCCTCGATGGACGTCGACACCCTCGCGACCCTCGTCGCGGACGCCGTCGCCGGCCACCTCACCGCCGCGCTCCCGGACTGACCGCGCCCGACCCCCGACCGGATCCCGCCCGGCCCGCGCGACCGGCCCGCGCGACCGGCCCGCGCGACCGGC
>NZ_QURH01000819.1 GCF_003428695.1 Actinomadura logoneensis | reverse complement strand
CGGGACCGGCGGACGGCGGGCAGCAGCGGCCCGGCGGCGTAGACCAGGGCGCAGGCCGTCGCGGTGGCCGCGATCGCGGCGGCGTGCGGACGGCCGTCGGCCACGGCCCGGCCGACGGCCAGCGCGAGCAGCCCGATGACCAGCAGGTGCAGGCACCGGGCCAGGGCGCGGGTGGTCGGGGTCAGGGTGGGTGCGGCGGTGTTCACAGTGGCTACCAGGCTACGAGGCGCCACGCACGGTGACTTCCATCGAAAGTTGGAATCCGTATGGCGTCTTTCGGCTCGCCAAGTGCGCTCCTGCGCCAGATGCACGCGCCGCGCGGCGGCGGCGAGGCTGGGGTCGTACCGCCTCCGCCCCTGGAAAGGACAGGTCAGGGCCGTGTTCATCGCCTGGAGAGATCTGAGGTTCGCCAAAGGGCGTTTCGCCCTGATGGGCGCCGTCATCGTGTTGATCACCCTGCTGGTCGGGCTGCTGTCGGGGCTGACGGCCGGGCTGGGGCAGCAGAACATCTCGGCTATCACGGGACTGCCCGCCGACCGGATCGCCTTCCAGGCCCCCGGCGGCGGCCAGAAGCCGTCCTTCACCGACTCCACCGTCACGCAGGCGCAGTGGGGCGCGTGGTCCCGGGCCCCGGGCGTGCGGAGCGCCGAGCCGCTGGGGATCACCACGACCAAGGCCACGGCGGGCCGCACGAGCACCGCCGTCTCGGCGTTCGGCGTGGTGCCCGGCTCGCGCCTGGCGCCGGACGGCGACCGGGTCGCCACTGGTGCCGTGGTGCTGTCGGGCGCCGCCGCCGTCGCCCTCGGCGTCGAGGCCGGCGGCTCCCTCACCGTGGCGGGCCGGCGGCTGACGGTGGCCGCCGTGGCGGGCGACGCCTACTTCAGCCACACGCCGGTGATCTGGACCAGTCTGGACACCTGGCGGGCGATCGCGCCCCCGACCGGGGCGGGCACCGGCCCGACCGCGACCGTCATCGCCCTGAGCACCACCTCCGAGGCGGACACGGCCGCCGTCGACCGCCGGGCCGGGACCAGGACGGTCTCCCTCGGCGACTCGGTGTCGGCGATCGGCTCCTACACCTCCGAGAACGGCTCGCTGCAGTTGATGCGCGGTTTCCTGTTCGCGATCTCCGCGCTGGTCATCGGGGCGTTCTTCGCCGTGTGGACCATCCAGCGCAGCGGGGACGTCGCCGTCCTCAAAGCCCTGGGCGCCTCCACCGCCAGCCTGCTCGGGGACGCGCTGGGCCAGGCCCTGGTCCTGCTGACCGGCGGCACCCTGGTCGGCACCGGCCTGGCCGTCGTCCTGGGCGCGTTGGCGACCGGCTCGAGCGTCCCGTTCCTGCTCACCCCGGCCACCGTGCTGGTCCCGGCGGCGGTGATCATCGTTCTCGGGGTGCTGGGCGCCGCCCTGTCCATCCGCCGCATCACGTCCGTCGACCCGCTGACCGCCCTGGGGAGCGCCCGATGAGTCTGGACCTGACCGACGTCACCCTCACCTATCCCGACGGCGGCACCCGCCTGACGGCTCTGGACCGGGTCGGCCTCCGGGTGCCGAAGGGCGGCCTTGTCGCGGTGGTCGGGCCGTCCGGCTCGGGCAAGTCCAGCCTGCTGGCGGTCGCGGCCACGCTCATCGCCCCCGACGCCGGGACCGTCACCATCGACGGCGTCTCCACCGCCGGTCTGGGGCGCGGTGAACTCGCCGAGCTGCGCCGCCACAAGATCGGCATCGTCTTCCAGCAGCCCAACCTGCTGGCGTCCCTGACCGCCGTCGAACAGCTCCAGGTGATGGCGCGGATCGACGGCCGCAAGCCCCGCACCGCCCGGGACCGGGCGCGGGAGCTGCTCGCCGCGGTCGGCCTGGCCGAGCAGGCCGACCGCCGCCCCCACCAGCTGTCGGGCGGCCAGCGCCAACGCGTCAACATCGCCCGCGCCTTGATGAACGACCCCACCGTCCTGCTGGTCGACGAGCCCACCAGCGCCCTGGACCACGAACGCGGCGCCGCCGTCATCGACCTGATCACCCGCCTCACCCACCAGCGGGCCACCGCGACCGTCCTGGTCACCCACGACCGCGCCCACCTCGCCGCCGCCGACCGGGTCGTCGAGATCCACGACGGCCGCCTGCACCCGCGGCCCTCGACTCCCTGAGTCCCCCGCCGATGGCGGCAGACGTCGGAGCGGGCGTGACGTCGGCGTCCGGCGGGTCACCTCACCCGCAAGCGGTTCCGGTCCTCGCGGCCTCCTCGTGCGGGGGCGGCGGGGGCGCGGCGCCGAAGTGGGTCAGGATCATCTCGACGAGCGCGTCGACGTCGGCGTCGACCATGGGTTCGCCGGTCATGCCCATGCGGTGCAGCAGGATGCCGACGACGGCGTCGATCAGGAACAGGACGCGGTGCTCGGGTTCGCCGAGGGCGTCCTGGAGGGCGAGCCGGTAGGGGTCCTGGAGCCGGGTGGACAGGATCTCGCGCAGGGCCGGGTCGCTGACGGCGTCGCTGAACACGCCGGCGAACGCGTCGCCCACCCCGGGCTCGGCGATCTTCGCGGCGATCCAGCGGACGGTGCCGGCGATGAGCTCGCCGCGGTCGGCGCCCTCCAGGGGCGCGGGGCCGAAGGCGTCCAGCAGGCAGTCCACGATCAGCGCGCCCTTGGTGGGCCAGCGTCGGTAGACCGTCGTCTTCGCCACGCCGGCCCGGGCGGCGATGCGGTCGACGGTGGCGCGGGCGTAGCCGAGGTCCCGGACGGTGTCGAGCGTGGCGGCGAAGACCACGTCGTTGACCCCGGCGCGCGGACGTCCGGGCTGCCTCGCGGGTGTGGTCGACGTCATACCCCCATCCTACCGTCATTTCGCTACCTTAAGTTTCGATACCTGAGGTCGCGAAACTCTGGAGGCGGAGATGCGGGGAACCACGTTCGCGGGACGGCCGGCCGAGCCGGACTGGGACACGATCACCGACGACGAGCTGGCCGCGTACCGGGACGCGGAGAACCGCTTCCGGGCGTCCGGCGCGGCGCGGGCGGCCCTCGGCGAGCCCGCGCCAGGCGTCACGATCGACTGGGAGCAGGTCGCGCTGCCCGGCCGCGACCTGCCCGTCCGGGTCTACCGGCCGTCCACCGGCGGACCCGGCGACGGCCGGGACGGGGCGGCGCGGCCGCTGGTGGTCCACGTGCACGGCGGCGCGTTCGTGGGGACGGCGCCGCAGAGCGACTGGATCAACAGCCACCTCGCCGCCGACCTGCCCGCCCTGGTCGTGTCGGTCGAGCACCGGCTGCTCGCGCCGGACACTCCCCTGTCGGCCGCGGTCGACGACGGCTGGGACGTCCTGCGGCACCTGGTCGGCGACGCCGCGCGGTGGGGCGCGGACCCGGCGCGCGTCGCGCTGCTCGGTGAGAGCTGCGGCGGGCTGATCAGCGCGATCGCCGCGCTCCGCGCCCGCGACGCCGGCCTGGCGCTGCGGGCCCAGGTGCTGGTCAACCCCGCCACCGACCTGTCCGGCACGATGTTCGACTACGACTCGTTCTCCCGGTTCCCGCAGGCCCCGACGCTGCCCTTGGGGGTGCTGCGGCTGTTCCAGCGGCTCGCGACCCCGCCGGGCGCCGACCCCCGGGCGCTGTCCCCGATGTACGCCGACGACCTCGCCGGGCTGGCGCCCGCGCTGGTGGTGATCCCCACCGACGACCCGCTCGCCGACCAGGGCCGCCGCTACGCCGACCGGCTGCGGAAAGCGGGAACGTCCACGCTGGTCACCGAGTACGCCGGAGCGGGTCACGCGTTCCTGAGCCTGCCCGGGCTGATGCCCCAGGCCCACGCCGCGCGGACCGACATCACCGCGTTCCTGCGGGACGCCCTGGCGTGATGACGGAGGCGCCGATGAAGACTCCCCGCTCGGGGGCGGCGTGACCCTCGTCCCGATCGAGCTGGGCGTCTCCTCCCTGTGTCTCGGCCGGGGCGGAGGGATCCGCGCCGAGCGCGGCGCCGAGGGATCAGGACCGGGCGCAGCGGCAGGGCCGGGCTCGGGGCCGGGCTCGGGGTCGGGCGAGTGGCGGGTGAGGGTCTTCCACGCCAAGACCGCCGCCGACGTCCGCTCCGACCACTGGGAGGTGCATCCGGACGCCGACGAGGTCGTGTCGTGCCTCGTCGGCAAGTTCCGGCTCTGCCTGCGCCCGGAGTCCCCCGGACGCGCTGCCGCCCCCGCGGAAGCCGCCGAGCCTGCCGGTGCCGACGAGGTGGTGAGGCTGTCGGCCGGGACGGCGGTCATCGTCCCTCGCGGACGCTGGCACCGCATCGAGCTGGACGTCCCGAGCAGCATCATGACCGTCACCGTCCCGCACGGCAGCCGCCTGGAGCGGCGCTGACCCTCCCCTGCCCCGCCCCGGTCCCCCGCGTCGCGCGCCGTCCGCGCCGGTCTGCGGGGAGCCGCGTGCCGGGTCCGCAACGCCGGGTCTGGGTGGGGTGGGGGATTCGGGTGGGTGGCGGGAGCGGGACATGGCTGTCACTGGGCGGCATGGGATCGCTGTCTGCGGTCACGATGAGTGGGTGGGAGACGACCGAGGAGTGCGCGAGGACCCGGTCCGGCGCGCCGCCGACGGCCCGGCCGACGCCGCTACCGATACCGGCACCGCTACCGCTGACGCTGACGCTGGCGACGGCGCTGCCGGCCGGGCGGCCGGTCGCGGTGGTGACCGTGCGGCCGACCTGGACCGGGTCGACCGGCTGCTGATGCTGGTGGCCGAGCTGCGGCGGGCCGCGCCGGAGGCGGTCGAGCCGCGGGAGCTGGCGGCGCGCCTGGGCGTCAGCCCCCGGACGATCCGCCGGGACGTGGAGCTGCTGGCGCACGGCGGGCTGCCGG
>NZ_QURH01000821.1 GCF_003428695.1 Actinomadura logoneensis | reverse complement strand
CGCCCGCCACCGCCGCCCTCCTGCGCCACCTCGCCGACGCCGCGGCCACCGCCGACGGCCATCACCCGGACGCTGCGGAGCGCGCCGCCGCGACCGCCTCCCGGACGGCGGGGACGACCTCGCGCGCCCAGGCGTCCGGCTCGTCGCCGAAGTAGGTGAACCCGGCCGCGCCGTGCTCCAGCACCGCGCCCGTCAGCTCCTCCGCCCACTGCGCGGGCGAGCCGCCGATCCAGCGGCCCTCGGCGTCGCGGGTCGCGGCGAGCGGGCGATCGGTGATCCGGCCCGGCAGGTTGTAGATCGTGCGGATCTCGGACGGGTCGCGCCCCACGGCCGCGGCGGCCTCGTCGATGATCGGCCGGGACCAGCGGTACCGCTCGCTCAGCCAGTCGGCGGCGTGCCCGGGGATCCAGCCGTCCGCCCGGCGGCCGGTGACGGCCAGCGAGCGCGGGCCGTTGGAGCCGGTCCAGATCGGCGGGGCCGGGGCGGCGGCCGGTTCCAACCCCCTGACCTGGTAGAACTCGCCCTCGAAGGTGACCGGTCCGCCGCCGCCCGACAGCGCCCGGACGACCTGGAACGCCTCCTCGAACGCGCGCACGGCCTGGCCCGGCGTCAGCCGCTCGACGCCCATCCGGGCCGCCTCGTCCCACAGCCCGCCCGCGCCGAGGCCGAGGACCACCCGCCCCTGCGACAGCTCCGACAGCGAGGAGACCGTCCGGGCCAGCAGCGGCGCCGGGCGGACCGGCAGGCTGCTGACGTTCGCGAACGCCGACACCCGCCGGGTGCGGCCGAGCAGCACGCCGAGGGTGGCGTAGGCGTCGAGGCGGTCGGCGTAGTACGGGTGGTCGGAGACGCTGACCATGTCGAGGCCGTCCCGGTCGGCGCGTCCGGCCTGCTCCAGCATCGCCGCGGCCGTCCGGACCGCCGAGGAGAGGCCCAGCCCGAAGACAAGTTCGTCACGCGAATCACGCATCGTATTTCCTCCGAGATATCGTGCGGGTATGGGAAGAGCGACGGGTGAGCGGATGGCGGTGGCGACCGCCCTGGTCCGGTCGTCCTTTCTGGTGAACGCCGTGTACGCCGCGGCGGCGCGGGAGTACGGCCTCACCTCGCAGCAGGGCCAGCTGCTCTGCGTCCTGATGCCCCGGCCGATCGGCATGGGCGAGCTCGGCGCCATGCTCGGCCTCGCCAAGTCCAGCCTGACCGGGCTGGTCGACCGCACCGCCCGGCGCGGGCTGGTCCGCCGCGAGCCGGACCCGGACGACGCCCGCGCCGTCCGGGTGGCGCTCACCGAGGCCGGCGCGGCGCTCGCCGACGACTTCTACACCGAGACCTGCCGCCGCGTGGAGGAGCTGCCCGCCGGGTTCAGCGCCGCCGACCGCGACGTCCTGGTCGACCTGCTCGGCCGCGTCGTCGAGGAGAACGACGTCCCCGAGATCTTCATGGACGAGCACTAGCGTCGGCCCGCCGACACGGCCTCCGACGCGGCTTCCGCCGCGGGCACGGCGCCGGACGCGGCCTCGGCCTCCGTCAGGGGCTCGGTGCCGAAGAGCTCCACGAAGCGGTCGATGAACAGGTCGCGCCCCTTGTACTCGGCGACCGTCTCGGCGGAGACCACGAGCGGGCCGTCCGGCGTGGGGAACTGGCCGACGCCGCCATCCGGTCCGAGCGGCAGCAGCACCGACGGGATCGGGGACGGCGTGTACGTCTCGGTCGGCTCCTCGCCGCGCACCCGCGCCGCGATGTTCGCCGCGACGACCTCGGCGTGCCGCATCGCGTACCCGGCCATCTTCGCCTCGTCGAGGTCCGTGACATCGCCCAGTGCGTACACGTTGGGGAAGCCTTCGACGTTCAGGTGCGGGGTGACCCGGACGCGCCCCGCCGGTGTGCGCGCGGCGGCCAGGTCCGGGCCCAGGTGGGACGTCCGGACGTCAACACCGTACGCGCGGAACCAGATGTCGGCCGTGATGCCGTCCACGGTGAACGTCCGCGCGCGGCCCGGCTCGACCGGCGGCTCGGCGCTCAGCCGGGTGCCGAGCCGCAGCCCGATCCCGCGCTCGTCGAGCTGCCGGTGCAGGTCGGCGCGCATCTCCGGGGCGAACGCCGGGACGATCCGCTCGGCCGGGTCCACGATCGTCACCTGCTTGTCCGGCCAGACCGCCTTGATCTCGCCCGCGAGCTCCAGCCCGACCGGTCCCGCGCCGGCGATCAGCACCCGGGCGGCCCCGGCGAGCTCGCGGTGCGTTTCCCGCAACTGCGCCAGCGCCTCGGCCGCCACGTCCGTCCGCGTCTTGGCGGGGTAGGGGTAGCCGGACCCGGACGCCAGCACGACGTGGCCCGCGTCGATCCGCTCCCCGGACTCCAGCGTCACCCCGGCCGCGTCCACCGAGGCGGCGCGGGCCCGCACGACCCGGCCGCGGGACAGCAGCCGGTCGTAGCGGAAGAACATGTTCGGCGCCCACTCCGGCCGCACCAGCGCCCGCAGCGACCCGGCGGAGTGGACGAAGGCGTCCCTCGGCTCCACCAGCACCACGTCGGCGTGCGCGTCCAGCGCCTTGGCGACGGCCGCGCCGCCGTACCCTCCGCCGACCACCACAACGGTCTCGTCCACGATGACCCCTCACTTAAAGTTCGTAGTACGAACCATATTGGTTCGTACTACGAACTGCAAGGGCCGTCCGCGCCGTCCGCCACCGGCCCATGCCGGACGTCTCGGATGCCAGACACCGGCGGAGGGGCGTGGCATGGCGGACGGCTGTGCGGGTGCGATGCTGGGACGGTGAGCATCGTCATCACCGACATCGGGGAACTGGTCACCAACGAGCCCGGACTCGGCGAGGGCCCGCTCGGCATCGTCCGGGACGCGGCGCTCGTCCTGGACGGCGAGCGCGTCGCCTGGGTCGGCCGGGCCGCCGACGCGCCCGCCGCCGACGAGGCGTACGACGCGGGCGGCAACGCCGTCCTGCCGGGGTTCGTGGACTCGCACGCCCACCTGGTCTTCGCGGGGGAGCGCGCCGAGGAGTTCGCCGCGCGCATGTCCGGGCAGCCGTACAAGGCGGGCGGCATCCGCACCACCGTGGCGAAGACGCGCGCCGCGTCCGACGACGAGCTGCGCGCGACCGTCCGGCGGCTGGTGGACGAGATGGCGCGGCAGGGCACCACCACCGTCGAGTGCAAGTCCGGCTACGGCCTCAACGTCGAGGACGAGGAGCGGGCCGTCCGGATCGCGGCGGAGACCGCCGACGAGGTCACCTTCCTCGGCGCGCACGTCGTCCCGCCCGAGTACCAGGACGACCCGGCGGGCTACGTGCGGCTCGTCACCGGCGAGATGCTCGCCAAGTGCGCCCCGCACGCCCGCTGGATCGACGTCTTCTGCGAGCGCGGCGCGTTCGACGCCGACCAGGCGCGCGAGGTGCTGGAGGCCGGGATCAGGGCCGGGCTCATGCCCCGCGTCCACGCCAACCAGCTCGGCGAGGGGCCGGGCGTGCGGCTCGCGGTCGAGCTGGGCGCGGCGTCCGCCGACCACTGCACGTTCCTCAGCGACGAGGACGTCGCGGCGCTCGCCGGCTCGCAGACCGTCGCGACGCTCCTGCCGGGCGTGGAGTTCTCCACCCGGCAGCCGTACCCGGACGCGCGGCGGCTGATCGACGCCGGGGTCACGGTCGCGCTCGCGAGCGACTGCAACCCCGGCTCCTGCTACAGCTCCAGCATGGCGTTCTGCGTCGCGGTCGCCGTCCGGGACATGCGGATGACGCCCGCCGAGGCCGTCTGGGCGGCGACGGCGGGCGGCGCGCGGGCGCTGCGCCGCACCGACGTCGGACGGCTCGGCGTCGGCGCGCGGGCGGACGTGCTCGCGCTGTCCGCCGCGTCCCACATCCACCTGGCCTACCGGCCCGGCGTCCCGCAGGTCGCCGCCGTCTGGAAGCGGGGCCGCCGCGTCTGACCGGTCCGACGACGGCCGACCCATGAGCTACCGGGTCTGACCGTACGGTCAGACCCAGTACGTGTCGTGCTCGATGAAGAACGCGAGACGCTCCTCGTCGGTCATCTCCGCCAGGCGCGGCGTGTTCTCGAAGTAGCCCTCGCGCGGCGCGCCCGGCGAGAAGTGGATCAGCATGGACGCGCGCTCGCCGGACTCGTTCCGGAAGCCGTGCACGCCGCCCTCCGGCACGTGCACCCAGTCGCCGGGGGACGTGTCGAGCCACGTCGTCCCGTCGAAGATCCGGACCGCGCCGGACAGCACGTAGAACGACTCGGAGATCGACCGGTGGAAGTGCGGCGACGGACCGTTCGGCGTCGCGGACATCTCCCACCGGTACAGCCCGAACTTCCCGCCCGTCGAGGCGCCCGTGGCCAGGTAGTGGACGCGGGTGCCGTTCTCGTAGGAGAAGTCCGGCTCGGACGAGTCCGGCCGGTAGGTGGCGCTGGTCTCGCCCTTGTCACCGTGGTAGCGGGGCGCTGGATAGGTCATCGCGAGTCCTCATGATCCGCTGGGCGTTTTTCCGCCGGAGCGTATCCGCTCCGCCCGCCCCGCCGCCCGGACGAGGCGGGGGGACGGGCTGGACCAGGCTCCGTGCCGTCAGCTCAGGTAGCGGCGGTTCACCCTGATCAGCGGGGAGCGGCGGTGCGCCACGTAGTCGGCGGCCAGGACCTCCGCGACGAACAGCGTGTGGTCGCCCGCCTCGATCGTCTGCCGCGTCTCGCACTCCAGCGCCGCCAGCCCGGACGCCACGATCAGCGCGTCCGACAGCGGGCCGCGGTGGTGCGGCTCGGACGCCAGCAGCAGCCGCGCCGACGGCCGCCCCGCCGCCGCGAACCGGCCGGCCAGCGCCCGCT
>NZ_QURH01000822.1 GCF_003428695.1 Actinomadura logoneensis | reverse complement strand
GCGTTCGACCCGCGCGCCGGGCCCCGTTCCGTCACTCCCGGTGTCCGATCCGGGTTCCGGATATCCGGAACGGTCAGGAACCCCAGTCGGGACGCAGCGGCATGTGCGCCGCGCCGGCCTCGTCCAGCTTGACGCCGAGCGTCTGGTGCAGCTGGATCCAGTTCTGCTCGAAACCGACGATGCAGCCGGCCATGTACACGCGCCACACGCGGGCCGTGCCCTCGCCGACCTCCGCGACGGCCTCGTCCCAGTGGGCGTCGAGGTTGCGGCACCAGCCCGCGAGGGTCCGCGCGTAGTGCTCGCGCAGGTTCTCCTGGTGGCGGATCTCGAAGCCCGCGTCGTTCATCTGCTGCTGGATGTAGCCGGGGCCCTCCAGCTCACCGTCCGGGAAGACGTAGCGGTTGATGAACCCGTCCTGCTTCATCGTGGGGGCGAGGTTGTCCGGCCGGGTGATGGTGTGGTTCAGCATCCGGCCGTACGGCTTGAGCTTGGAGTAGAGGAACCCGAAGTACGACGGCAGGTTGTCCTTGCCGATGTGCTCGGTCAGGCCGATGGAGCTCACCGCGTCGAACCCGGTCTCGGTCACGTCGCGGTAGTCCAGGTGCCGGACCTCGGCCAGGTCCGAGAGGCCGCGCTCGGCGATCGCCTTCTGCGCCCACTCCGCCTGCTCCTTGGACAGCGTGACACCGAGCGCCTTGACGCCGTACTCCTTGGCCGCGTGCATGACCATGCCGCCCCAGCCGCAGCCCACGTCCAGCAACCGCATGCCGGGCTTCAGGCCGAGCTTCTTGGCGACCAGGTCGTGCTTGTGGAACTGCGCCTCCTCGAGGGTCGCCGTCTCCGTCGGGAAACACGCGCACGTGTACGCCATGGACGGCCCGAGCACCCACTCGTAGAACGTGTTGGACACGTCGTAGTGGTGCGAGATGGCCCTGGCGTCCCGCTTCTTGGAGTGCCGCAGCCATGAGGGCACGCGGCTGAACGGCGCCTCCTGCGGCGGCGGGTCCAGGCGGCGCGACACCGCGGCACGCAGCAACGGGTCCCGCAGCACCTCGCGCAGGAGCGTCACCTTGTCCCGGGCGGTGATGTCCCCCAGGACGCGCTGCAGCGTCGACAGCGTCTCGTACATGTCCCCGTGCACGTCGAGATGGCCGCTGACGTACGCCCGGGCGAGACCCAGCGACCCCGGCGCGTGCAGCATGTGCGACAGCGCGTACGGCGAGGTCACCTCGATCCGGATGTCGGATCCTGGGCGTCCCGCGCGCGACCCGTCGTAGGCGACGAACTCCACTGGCGCGTCAGGCCCGATGAGGTTTTCGAAGACCCTGGCCAGCGTCATTGTGATCCCTCCTGTCTGTTCGCCCCGCCCGGCGGGACGACGGCGTCACTCACCACCGGCCCCGGGCCCGGGGCCTCCCCCCGATACCGCGGACGATCAGCGTCCGCGCACGCACTTGTCGTAGAGATCGAGCAGCCGGGCGTCAGGGTCGTAGGCCCCCTTCAGCCGCCGGTAGGTCTGCCCGTCGTAGTGCTTCCAGAACTCGTCCCGACTATAAAAAGCCGTCGAATAGAGAGACTTGTGTCCGTCAAGTCCCGCGACCTCGCGCTCGATCAGCCGGTTGTGGTACTCGGGGATCTGCCCCGGCGGGATACGGACCGTCCCCCAGAAGCCGGCGTTGACGTAGGCGCGGCCCGCCTCCAGCGGGTACAGCGGCCAGTTCTCGCGGGCCTTGAGCGGGCACAGCCAGACCGGCTTCATCCCGATCTTGGCGTGGAAGAAGTCGAGGAACGCCGGGAGGTTCTCGACCGGCACCTCGATGTCCTGGATGACGTCCTCGCGCGGACGCTTCCCGCTCCACCGGTCCACGCGCGCGACGAACTGGTAGCGGCGGTCGTAGGCCACGAGCTTGCGGTACACGTCCGACCGCTTGTACTTGTCCGGCCACAGCCGCCGGACGGTCGGGTTCTGCACGCCGAACGCGCCCGAGCACCAGAACCAGTCGGTGTCCCAGCGCCAGATGTAGTCGCGGACGGTCAGGAAGTCGACCGACCGCTCCTGGATGCTGCGGTAGTAGATCCGCTGGCCGGTGTAGTCGGAGACGTAGGGCGCCTCGTCGGAGAAGAAGCCGAGGGTGATGTACTGCTCGTCCCGGGAGAAGACGGTGCCGTCCATGAAGTCGACGGTCTCGCCCTCGTACTCGCCCGAGTCGGTGATCTCGGCCATCACGCGGGCGAGCTCCGTGGCGGTGTCGAACCGCAGGTGCCTCAGCCGGACGTACGGCTTGACCGGGATGAGGTCGATCTCGATGCGCAGCGAGTAGCCGAGCGTCCCGTAGGAGTTGGGGAACCCGTAGAACAGCTCGGCGTGCTCGTTGTCCCGGGTCGCGGTGACGATCTCCCCGCCACCGGTGAGGATCTCCAGTTCCCGGACGGCCTCGTGCGGCAGTCCCAGCCGGAACGAGGTCGACTCGATGCCGAGCCCGGTCACCGCGCCACCGAGCGTGATCGTCTTGAGCTGGGGGACGACCGTGGGCATCAGGCCGTGCGGCAGGGTCGCGTCCACCAGGTCCTCGTAGGTGGTCATGCCTTGGACCTGCGCCGTCCGGCGCTCCGGGTCGACGCTCAGCACCTTGTCGAAACCCGACACGTCCAGCCCGGGGCCCGCCGCCGGGTCCCGCCAGCGGAACAGGTTCGAGGTCTTCTTCGCCAGCCTGACCGGCGTCCCCTTGGGGATCGCGTCGTAGGACCGACGCAGCGCCTCGACCGCGCGCCGATGATCGTCGTTGACCGCAAGCTCCGTCATCTGCCCCTCCCGCACACAGTAAACAGATCATCCCATGTATGTTCCACACAATTTTGGCGAGAGGGTGATCACAGGCCCGGACGGGAATAAACCCCCCACGCCGAACACCGCCCGCCCCGCGTTCCCGCAGGCGACACAACTCCTGCCCCGTCCACGCCGATCGTTTCACCTGTGGCCGGGACAGGCCACCGCCCACCCGGAAGCCCCGGAGAACACGCCTCTCCCCTCCCACCCCAAACCCGCCGAACTCACCACGACCGCCGCCGCCGAGAACGATCCCGCTCCACGAACAGCCGCCGACGCGGAGGCGGGCGCTGATGTAACCGGCTCACGGAGAAGCGCCGCGCCGCAACCGACGAAGATGACGCCGAGAGCCCAGCCCCGTCCCACGGCTATCAGATCGAGGTGGACGAGGCGGACGAGGCGGACGAGGCGGACGAGGACAGCGAACTCCCCGCACATACGAAAAGACCCAGGCCAACAGCCTGGGCCATACACCAGGGACGTCCGCCGTCCAACCGAGCAAGGACGTCCCACCGCAGAAGCTCCCGGACGGCGACGGCACTCAGCGCACCACCGTCCTGAACGCCACCCGCTCGCAGACCTCGCTACGGGCCACCCCTGCGGCGCAGACAAGCACTCACGGCCCACGCCACCAGCCCACGAACCAGCCGCGCGGGGCGGCCGATGGATCACTCAGCCAGTGCCCGGCCCCTCGACGGACGCGCTGCTCGCGAACCCGCGTCCGCTACTTGACGAGGCGCAGGATGAACGGGGTGCGGAACGGCTGGCCGGTGAGCGCGAACAGGGCCGCGACCGCCGCCACGATCCACGTCACCGCGTAGAGCAGGCCGCCGATCCCGAACGTCACGATCGTCACCAGCAGCACGGTGAGCTGGAAGTTCACCGCCTCCGCCGCGTGCTCGCGCACGTACGCCGACCGCTTCCCCGCCGTCATCATCATGATCAGCGGGCCGACGAACAGGGTGAAGTACCCCAGTCCGTGCGCGACGGCCGCGAGCATCCGCTCCTCGGACGTGGAGGGTCCCGCGTTCGGCGCCGGCACGCGTCCGGCCTTCGGTACGGGCTGCAGGTCGAGCAGCACCGCGTCCAGGTCCCGCCGGGTCTTCGACGTCATGGCCAGATGCGTCCGCATGTCGAACTCATCGTGGTCGAGCCGCCCGTCGGCGTAAGCCTCCTGAAGCCGCTCGACGACCTGCTCGCGCTCCGCGTTCGAAACCCTCAGATCCGCATACCCGCTGTCCATGCCACCATCCTGCGCCCCCGACCGCCGGACCGCCATCGGGGAAGTCCCTGACCCACCCCTGAGACGCCCCCCCGCGAGAACCACCCCACCTCGCCCCTCGATCTCCCTGAAGACCACCTCACCCGGCCTGCCCGCCAGCAGCCCCCCAAGAGCAACAACGGCACTGCCCGAGAAAGGAGGCGGCACACGAATCACAAAGTCATGACAGGAACCCAGCCCCGAACATTCGCCATGGCGAAACAGCCCCGAACAAGCCACGCGACCCACCACCCCCACCTAACAGATGCGGGCGCGACGCGTGGAGGGTGAGCGCGACATGGAAGGCGCGGCCACAGGTTCGCCCCTCCGCCCCGCGGGCGCAGGTGCAGCGCACCGAGCGAAACACACGAGGCAAGGCAGCAGCAGTTGATCAACCTGCGCAGCATGGCGAACGCGGCACGGGCGAGGCAGAAGCGGCTCGGGGAACGCGACAGAGGAAACCGAGCGCAGCCCGAGAACAGGGCGCGACCAGTAGAACCGGGCGCGCCCCGTGAGAATCGGTGGCGCTCCGGGGGGGAGCAGGCACGCCCCGGAGAACAGCGCGCGGGGCAACAGGCAGGGCACCGGAAATCTGATACATGCGAAGCGGACGCCGCAGGCGCGGCAGAGCACCGGGCGCCACAGGCACGGCAGAAGCACCGGGCGCCGCAGGCGCGGCAGGCGCGGCGGGCGCCGCAGGCGCGGCAGGCG
>NZ_QURH01000823.1 GCF_003428695.1 Actinomadura logoneensis | reverse complement strand
GGGCGGGTGGGGCGGGCGGGTGGGGCGGACCGCCGGGGCGGACGGCCGGTCAGAGGCCGGGGGCGCCCCAGACGGGGAACCAGCGGCCGAGGTCGTCCTCGAACTTCAGGTCGGCGCCGACCGCGCCGCGGGTCTGGATCTCCAGGGCGTTGTCGCGGCGGTTGCCGGCCAGCGGCGCGAACGGGTAGAACGTGCCGCGCTTGTACAGGTAGACCAGCGCGAGGCGCTGGCCCTGCGGGCCCTTGAAGCCGACCAGGGAGCACAGCAGGTGCGGGCCGAAGCCGCCCGCCTCCAGCGTGGCGTTGACCGCGTGCAGGTCGGTAACCAGGCCGGCCACGTCGTCCGGGGTGTGCCGCGACAGCAGCCAGGTGTAGCCGTAGGAGTCCTGGCTGATCTCGACGTCCGGGGTGTCGCCGGAGTTCAGCAGCTCGACCGCGTCCTTCTGGAGCTGGGCGAACGCTCCGCCCTCGGCGGCCCGGAAGCACACCGACCCGAGCCCGGTGGGGGTGAACCCCGCCGCCGCCTCCAGGGTGATCGCCGCGGTGGTGAGGCCGAACAGCGCGTCGAGGTCGGGCTTGACCGGCTTGGACCGGCCGAGCAGGGCGTCCAGGAACCCCATCACACTCCCCTGCTGAGCTCGCCGGAGATCTTGTTGAGCTGCTCGAGCCGCTTGTCCAGCGTGGGGTGCGTGGAGAACAGCTGCGAGACGCTGAAGCCCTTGCCGAACGCCGGGGTGAAGAAGAAGGCGTTGAACGGCTGGGCCGCGCGCAGGTCGTCGGTCGGGATCCGGGCGATCTCGCCGGTGACCTTGGTGAGCGCGCTGGCCAGCGCGGACGGCCGGCCGGTCAGCAGCGCCGCGGCGCGGTCGGCCGACAGCTCGCGGTAGCGCGACAGCGCCCGGGTGAGCAGGAAGCTGATCGCGTACGCGACGGCGCTGACCGCGACCACGGCCATCAGCATGACCGCGGCGTTGTTGTCGTTGTTACGCCGGTTGAACCCGCCCCACAGGCCGAACTCCAGCCCGATCCGGGTGAGCAGCCCGGCGCAGATGCCGAGGAACGAGGCGATCGTCATGACCGCCACGTCCCGGTGCGCGACGTGCGCCATCTCGTGGGCGAGGACGCCCTCGAGCTCCACCGGGTCGAGCCGGCGCAGCAGGCCGGTGGTGACGCACACGACCGCGTTCTTCTGGTTGCGGCCGGTGGCGAAGGCGTTCGGCACGTCGGTGTCGGCGATCGCGACGCGCGGCTTGGGCGCGTCCGACATCGCGCAGATGCGGTCGATCACGCCGTGCAGCTCGGGGGCCTCCTCGGGGGAGACCTCACGAGCGTGCATCGCGAACTTCGTGATCTTGTCGGAGAAGAAGTACTGGACGAACAGGAAGACCAGGGCGACGACCAGGCCGATCACGCCCAGCCGCGGAGAGATCACGAAGAACGCCGTCACGAACGCGACGTAGACCAGCCCCAGCAGGAACATCGTCACGAGCATGCGCGACGTCAGCCCCCGGTCGGAGGCGTAACGCGTGCGGGCCATCTTCTCTCTTCTCCCGTCCCCCGGTACCACTCGTCAGGTACAACGTCCGGACCCCGGCATTCGTTGCCGGGACCGGACGCCGCACCTAGTCCGGGATGAGCCCCTCGTCGCCGAGCATGGCGCTCACCTCGTCGATGCTGGCGTCCGCCGGCGGCAGGATCAGCTCCGACGGCTCGAGGCTGTCGGGCGGCAGCGCCCGGCCGACCTTGCGGACGTTCTCCAGCAGCCCGTGCAGGGCCTTGCGGAACTCTTCCTCGCTGCCCGACTCGATCGCCGTCTCCAGCGCGTCGTCGAGGTCGTTCAGGACGGCCAGGTCCTCGGCGGCGACGTCGAGCTGGCCCTCGCCCATGATCCGGACGATCACTGGTGGCCTCCCGGCTGCTGCGGCCACTGGCCCTGGCCCTGCGGCTGGCCCTGCGGCTGCGCGTGCGGCGCGGCCTGCGGGTGCTGCTGCGCGGGGGCGCCCTGGCCGGGGTTCAGCTCCTTCTGCGGGGTGCCCTGGCCGAGTTCGGCCTTCAGCGCCTCCAGCTCGGCGTCGACGCCGTGGGTGGCGCCCATGCGGTCGAGCTCGGCCTGGATGTCGTCGCGCGGACCGGAGAAGTCCTCCAGGGCGCCGGACGCCAGGAGCTCGTCGATCGCTCCGGCGCGGGCCTTCATGTTCTCGGTCTTCTCCTCGGCGCGCTGGATCGCGAGGCCGACGTCGCCCATCTCCTCGGAGATGCCGGAGAACGCCTCGTTGATCTTGGTCTGCGCCTCGGCCGCCGTGTAGGTGGCCTTGATCGTCTCCTTGCGGGTGCGGAAGGAGTCGACCTTCGCCTGCAGCCGCTGCGAGGCGAGGGTGAGCTTCTCCTCCTCGCCCTGGAGCTGCTGGTACTGCGCCCGCAGGTTGCCCAGCTCGGAGTCCAGGCCGGAGCGGCGCGTCAGCGCCTCGCGGGCCAGGTCCTCGCGGCCGACCTGGAGGGCCTTGCGGCCCTGCTCGGTCAGCTTGTTCTGCTGCTGCTCCAGCTGGTTGATCTGGAGCTCCAGGCGCTTGCGCGAGGTCGCGACGTCCGCCACGCCCCGCCGGACCTTCTGCAGCATCTCCAGCTGACGCTGGTAGGAGTAGTCCAGGGTCTCCCGAGGATCTTCCATCTTGTCCAAAGCTTTGTTCGCCTTGGATTTGAAGATCATCGACATTCGCTTCATCACGCTCATCGCGCGGCGCCGGTCCCTTCGTGCTGGCTGGCCCGGTCAATACCGGGCTCAATGACCACTGCTGGGGTTCTTATCACCCTACGCGTTAACGCGCGAGGCAGCCACGATGTTCGCAGCCGGTAGGCTGAACTCCGTGTTCCGACGTCGTACCCACGAAGCCCCCGAGGCTCCTTCTTCCCCAGTGGCGGTCAAGCCCGGGGGCAAGGGCCGTCCCACGCCCAAGCGCAAGGACGCCGAGAAGCGGCGGCGTCAGCCCATCACGGCGCCGCAGAACCGCAAGGAGGCCTACAAGAGGCTCCGCGACAAGCAGGCCGCCGACCGCGCGCGGGCACGCGAGGGCATGAGCCAGGGCGACGAGCGGTACCTGCTCAAGCGCGACAAGGGCCCGGTCCGCCGGATGGCCCGCAACTACGTCGACTCGCGGCGGACCGTCGGCTCGTACCTGATGTACCTGCTGCTGGCGCTGGTCGTGCTGAACTTCCTGCCGATCCCGGCCGTCCGGCTGGCGATGCTGTTCGCGCCGCCCGTGCTGCTGCTGGTCGTGTTCGTCGAGGGGCTCCTGCTGGCGCGGGGCGTGAACAAGCTCGCCGCCGAGCACTTCCCCGACGAGGACCGCAAGGGCTTGGGCCTGTACGCGGCGATGCGCGCGATGCAGATCCGCCGGCTCCGCGTCCCCAACCCGCAGGTCCAGATCGGCGACACCTCCTGGAAGCCCAACAGCTGACCCGGCCGAAGGCTCCACGGCCGACCCCGCCGGTCGCCCACGGCTGACCCGGCCGGACGTCGCACGGCCGACATCGGGCGGAGGTCGGCTGGAGGCCGGCCGGATCAGCGCTTTCGCGGCCGATCCTGCCGGAGGGTCGTGGCCCGTCCGGCCGCCCGCCGCCGCGCCGAGGAGCGGCCGGACGCGTCGTAGGGTCGGATCATGGAATTCCGACGCCTCGGCCGCAGCGGCCTGAAGATCAGCGAAGTCTCCTACGGCAACTGGCTCACCCACGGTTCACAGGTCGAGGAGGACGCCGCGCGCGCCTGCGTGGCGGCGGCCCTCGACGAGGGCGTGACCACCTTCGACACCGCCGACGTGTACGCCGGGACGCGGGCGGAAGAAGTACTGGGCCGCGCCCTGAAGGGGCAGCGCCGCGAGGGCCTGGAGATCTTCACCAAGGTCTACTGGCCGACCGGACCCGGCCAGAACGACCGCGGCCTGTCGCGCAAGCACATCTTCGAGTCGGTCCACGGCTCGCTGAAGCGGCTCCAGACCGACTACGTGGACCTCTACCAGGCACACCGGTTCGACCACGAGACCCCGCTCGAAGAGACCCTGCGGGCGTTCGACGACCTCGTCCGGCAGGGCAAGGTGCTCTACGTCGGCGTGTCGGAGTGGCGGCCGGAGGAGATCGAGCGCGCCCTGAAGATCGCGGACGAGATGGGCTTCGACCGGATCGTGTCGAACCAGCCGCAGTACAACATGCTGTGGCGGGTCATCGAGCCCGAGGTCGTCCCGCTGTGCGAGCGCGAGGGCATCGGCCAGATCGTCTGGTCCCCCATCGCGCAGGGCGTGCTCACCGGCAAGTACCTGCCCGGCCAGGAGGCGCCCGCCGGTTCCCGCGCCACCGACAAGGAGGGCCGGGGCGCGGACATGATCGCCGGCTTCATGCGGGACGAGGTGCTGCGCCGCGTCCAGGAGCTCCGCCCGATCGCCGAGGAGCTGGGGCTCACCATGGCGCAGCTCGCCGTCGCGTGGGTGCTGCAGAACCCGAACGTGTCGTCGGCGATCGTCGGCGCGTCCCGTCCGGAACAGGTCAGGGACAACGTGAAGGCCGCCGGGGTGAAGCTCGACGCCGACGTCCTCAAGCGCATCGACGACATCGTCGACCCCCTGGTGGAGCGCGACACCGACAAGATCCAGAGCCCCGCCACCCGCCCGTGACCCCGCGGGGCGCCCCCGGCGCCCCCGCATCCGAGGCCATCGCGGCCCGGCATCCGCCGCGCAGCGCCCGCGCGCCGCCCG
>NZ_QURH01000818.1 GCF_003428695.1 Actinomadura logoneensis | reverse complement strand
GGGCTGGTGGCTGCCCGCCGCCCGGCACGGCCTGGCCGACGCCGTCCTCGCGGACGCGGCGCGCGCCTGCTTCGAGGCCGCGCTGTCCGCGCTGCCGGGACTGGGCGCCGCCGCGCTCGTCCCGGTCGTCGCCGAGTACGCCGACCGCTACGTGGAGCGGGGCCTCAGCCCCGCGTTCGCCGAGGAGACCTCCCCATGCTGACCGCACCCGCCGCCGCGCTCTCCGAGGACGCGCTGAAGGAGCTCGTCGCGGCCGAGCTCACCGCCGCCCGCGACCGCAGCCTCGGCCTGACCACCGGGGCGCTGCCGCGT
Source organism: Actinomadura logoneensis (assembly GCF_003428695.1). Taxonomy (GTDB): domain Bacteria; phylum Actinomycetota; class Actinomycetes; order Streptosporangiales; family Streptosporangiaceae; genus Spirillospora; species Spirillospora logoneensis. The sequence continues at coordinate 4,419 of NZ_QURH01000818.1, read as the reverse complement.
CCCGAGCTGACCGCGCAGGTCTCCCCGCTGATGTCGCCGCTGGTCTGGGACCTGGCGCACGTCGGCAACTACGAGGAGCTGTGGCTGCTGCGCGCCGCCGCCGGGACCGCCCCGATGCGGCCGGAGATCGACACGCTCTACGACGCGTTCGAGCATCCGCGCGCCGAGCGGCCCACGCTGCCGCTGCTGGCCCCGGACGACGCGCGCGCCTACATCGCCGAGGTCCGCGCCAAGGTGCTGGACTCCCTGGAGCGCGTCCGCTTCGACACCGCCGACCCGCTCACCTCGGGCGGGTTCGTGTACGGGATGGTCGTCCAGCACGAGCACCAGCACGACGAGACGATGCTCGCGACGCACCAGCTCCGCCGGGGCGAGCCCGCCCTGCTCGACCGCGCCGCCCCGGACCTGCCGGTCTCGCCCGCCCCGGCGGACGAGGTGCTGGTCCCGGCCGGCCCGTTCGTCATGGGCAGCTCGGACGACCCCTGGGCCTACGACAACGAGCGTCCGGGGCACGTCGTGGACGTCCCCGCCTACTTCATCGACACCGAGCCGGTCACCAACGCCGCCTACCAGCGGTTCATCGAGGACGGCGGGTACGACGAGCGCCGCTGGTGGACGGACGCCGGATGGCAGTGGCGCAACGCGTCCGGCAAGCGCGCGCCCGCCTTCTGGACGCGCGAGGGCTCCTCGTGGGTGCGGCGCCGGTTCGGACGCGTCGAACCCGTCCCGCCGGACGAGGCCGTCCAGCACGTGTGCTGGTACGAGGCCGACGCGTACGCGCGGTGGGCGGGCAAGCGGCTGCCCACCGAGGCCGAATGGGAGAAGGCCGCCCGGCACGATCCCGAGACGGGCCGGTCCCGCCGCTACCCGTGGGGCGACACGTGGGAGGAGGGGCGCGCCAACCTCGGTCAGCGGCTCCTCCACCCGACCGGGGCCGGAACCTACGCGTCCGGGGCGTCCGCCTACGGCGTGCGCAAGCTCATGGGAGACGTGTGGGAGTGGACGTCCAGCGACTTCCACGGCTATCCCGGTTTCCGGTCCTTCCCTTACAAGGAGTACTCGGAGGTCTTCTTCGGGCCCGAGTACAAGGTCCTGCGCGGCGGCTCCTGGGCGACGCACCCGCTCGCGGTGCGCGGCTCGTTCCGCAACTGGGACTACCCGATCCGCCGCCAGATCTTCAGCGGCTTCCGTTGTGCGAGGTCGCTCTGATGTGCCGCCACCTGGGATACCTCGGTCCGGGCCGTCCGCTGCACGACCTCGTGTACGCGGGGGAGCACAGCATGGAGCGCCAGTCGTACGCGCCGCGCATGACGCAGGGGAACCTGCTCAACGCCGACGGCTTCGGCGTCGGCTGGTACCAGGCGGGGGAGGCGTTCCGGTTCCGCCGCGCCCAGCCCGTCTGGACCGACACCTCGTTCCGGGAGGTGGCCCGCGCCGTCTCCGCGCCGTGCGCGGTGGTCGCGATCCGGTCGGCGACGACCGGGTTCCCCGTGGACGAGTCGTGCGCCCAGCCGTTCCGGGCCGGGACGCGCCTGTTCAGCCACAACGGCAAGGTCGGCGGCTTCGCCGGGGTGGAGACGAAGCTGCGGGAGCTGGCCGGGGAGCTCGGCGAGGTCCCGGACGCCCGAGCGCCCGTCGACTCGGCGCTGCTGTTCGCGATCGCGGCCCGGTACTGGCGGGAGGGGACGTCCCTGGCGGGCGGCCTCGCCGCGACCGTCGAGGCCGTCGAGGCCCTGACGGGCCTCCAGGCCGGCGCCCTCAACCTGCTGGCCTCGGACGGGACGTCGCTCGCGGCGACCGTCCGGGGCGACTCGCTGTTCGTCCGCGCGCAGCCGGACGCGCTGTGGATCGCGTCCGAGCCGGTGGACTCCGACCCCGCGTGGCAGCCCGTCCCGGACGGCTCGCTGGTGGCCGCCGACCTGGCGTCCGGCGTCCGCATCCGGCCGCTGTGACCCGGCCGGCCCCGTGACCGTGACCGCAGGCCGGCCCTGTGACCGCCCACCGGGCCGGCCCCCTGTCCTTCATTCCCGCTCCCAGACACCTGGAGAACCCGTGGACCTGTTCCTCACACCGGACGACCTCGCCAAGTCCCTGCGCCTGGACGTGGCCGAAGGACTCGCCGGGACCCCGAAGACGCTGCCGCCGAAGTGGTTCTACGACGAGCGCGGCAGCGCGCTGTTCGAGGACATCACCCGGCTCGAGGAGTACTACCCGACCCGACGCGAGCGGGAGATCCTCACCGCCCGGGCCGCCGAGATCGCCGACCTGACGGGCGCGACGACGCTGGTGGAGCTCGGCGCGGGGTCGGGCGAGAAGACCCGGCTGCTGCTCGCCGCGCTCGCCGGGACCCTGGAGGAGTACGTCCCGGTGGACGTGTCCGGCGACTTCCTGGAGGAGGCCGCCGCCGCGATCGCCGCCGACCATCCGGGGCTGACCGTCCGGCCGGTGGTGGCCGACTACGAGAAGCACCTCAACCTGCTGCCCACCGGGAGCCGCCGCCTGGTCGCCTTCCTCGGCGGGACGATCGGGAACATGCCGCCCGCCGCCCGGATCGGCTTCCTCGGCGGCCTGCGCGCCACCATGGGCCCGGACGACGCGCTGCTGCTCGGCTGCGACCTGGTGAAGGACCCGGAGCGGATCGTCCGGGCCTACGACGACGCGCAAGGAGTGACCGCCGAGTTCAACAAGAACGTGCTGCGGGTCATCAACCGGGAGCTGGACGCCGACTTCGAGCCGGACGCGTTCGAGCACCGCGCGCTCTGGAACGCGTCGGACGAGTGGATCGAGATGCGGCTGCGGTCCCTGCGCGACCAGACCGTCCGGATCGGCGCGCTGGACCTGACCTGCGAGTTCGCGAAGGACGAGGAGATGCGCACCGAGATCTCCGCCAAGTTCCGCCGCGAGCGCCTGGCCACCGAGCTCGGGACGGCCGGGCTGCGGATGGCGGAGTTCTGGACGGACGAGGCGGGCGACTTCTCGCTCTGCCTCGCCCGTCCGGCCTGACCTCATCCCGCGAGCGGAGCCGCCACTCGCGGCTCCGGCCGCGGCTCCGCCAGCGCCGCCGGGTCGAGCGACGGGTAGTCGGTGTAGCCGGTCGCTCCGCCCGTGTACATCAGGTACCGGCCCTGGATCTCGTTGAGGGGCGCGCCCGTGCGCAGCCGCTCGACGAGGTCCGGGTTGGCCAGGAACGGGCGGCCGAGCGCGACCAGGTCGGCGCCCGCCTCGGCCAGCCGCTCGGCCTTCGCGGTGACCTCCTCGGTGGTGGGCTCGTCCAGCTTCGGGTTGGCGACCAGGACGTTCGGCCACAACTCGCGGATCGTCTGGTACACGGCCGCGTCCGGGTCGGCGTAGACCACGTGCAGGTAGGCCGGGCCGATCTCGGCGAGGCCGCGGACGAGCACCGGGTAGAGCGCGTCGGTGTCGTCCTCGCGCAGGTCGTTGGCGGTGACGGCCGGGGAGATGCGGACGCCGACGCGGTCGGCCCCCACGGCGTCCACGACCGCGCGGGTGACCTCCAGCGTGAACCGGACGCGGTTCTCGACCGACCCGCCGTACCCGTCGGTCCGCAGGTTGGTGTTGGAGCCGAGGAACTGGTGCAGCAGGTAGCCGTTCGCCGAGTGCACCTCCACGCCGTCGAAGCCCGCGTCGATCGCGTTGCGCGCGGCGGCGGCGAAGTCCTCGACCGTGCGGCGGATGTCGTCCTCGGTCATCTCCCGGGGGACGACGGCCGGCCGCGGACCGGTCGGGGTGTGGATCGTGTCCGGCAGCGGGACGGGCGAGGGCGCGACCGGGTGCAGGCCGCTGTTGTCGGGGTGTCCGACGCGTCCGCCGTGCTGGATCTGGAGGAACATCCGTCCGCCCGCGTCCCGGACGGCGCGGGTCACGCCGCGCCAGCCGGTGACGTGCGCGGGGCCGTAGATCGCCGGGATGTTCGGGTAGGTCAGGCCGACCGCGTTCGGGGTGGCGGCCTCGGCGATGATCAGCCCGGCGGTCGCGCGCTGGGCGTAGTAGGTTTCCATCAGCGCGCCGGGCACGCCGTCGGCGTCCGCGCGGTTGCGCGTCATCGGGGCCATGACCAGCCGGTTCGGCAGGTCGAGGAGGCCGACGCGGGAGGGGGAGAGCAGGGTGTCGTTCAGCATGGCGCTGTGCCTTTCAGAAAAGGGGGTGGGAAAGGTCAGGTGGACGGGGGGCCCGGGTCAGCGGGCGGGGAAGGCGTTCCGGCGGGCGGCGACGACCACCGCGAGCACCGGGGCGAGCAGGACGAGCGCGGTCCAGGGCAGCGCGGCCGTGCCGAGCCGGTCGAGCAGCACGCCGCCCGCGACCCCGCCGCCCGCCATGGCCACGTTCCAGAGGGTGACCAGCAGCGCCTGGGCGGCGTCGGCGGCGCCGTCGCCGGCCTTGCCGCCCGCCGCGCCGGCG
>NZ_QURH01000817.1 GCF_003428695.1 Actinomadura logoneensis | reverse complement strand
CGCGCCGCTGGCGGCCGGTCCCGCCCGTCCGGCGGGCCGTACGCCGGTCACGGCCCAGCTGGTCGCCGAGTCCCTGCGCCGCGCGGGCGCCCCGCGCTCGGCCGCCGAGGTCGCCGAGGACGTCGGCATCTCCCGCGCCACCGCCCAGCGCTACCTCGCGAGCCTCGCCCAGCGGGGCCGGGTCCACGTGGCCCTCCGCTACGGCGCCACCGGCCGCCCCGAACACGAATACTCCTGGTCGCCCCGCTAGGGACCGCCCCGGCCCGTCCGCCACCGGTGCCGCACCTCCACGTCGTGAGGGTTCTCCTTACCGGCGGGACTGGACACGCACCCGCTTGTCGTAACAGAATCAGTTGCGACAAGGTCCGGCCGCCTCGGCGGCAGCCTCGGCCGACGGGAGGGTCCATGAGCGCCAACAGCCGCATGACCGTGGCCACGCACACGCTGACGTGGATGGCCCTGGTCTGCCCCTCGCGGCCCGACGGCGTCGTGACGTCCGACCGGATCGCCGCCAGCGTCAACACCAACCCCGTCGTCATCCGGCGCATCCTCGGCAGCCTGCGCGACGCGGGCCTGGTCGTCTCGCGGCGCGGCCAGGGAGCGGGGTGGATGCTCGGCCGTGCCCCGGAGTCGATCACGCTGCGGGACGTCTACGCGGCGGTCGAGCCCGAACCGCTCCTCGCGCCGCACCCCGCACCCCCCAACCAGGCCTGTCCCGTCGGACGGGGCATCCCGCCGGTGCTGCGGGAGGCGTACGGGCGCGCGGAGGAGTCGATGAAGGAGCAGTTGGCCACGGTCACCATCGCCGACGTGCTCCGGGAGACGGTCGCCTGACCCCTGCGCCGCGCCCCTGAGGCGCGCCTCCACGGCACACCCCGGTGCCGCGGTCCCGCGCCGGCCGGTCCGCACGGACCGGCCTTTCTTCGGGCCATTGTCGTAACCATTTCTGTTACATTCACTCGGGAGGTCCCCCCTCGTGTACCGGTCCCTCGTCGTCCTCGCCGCCGGAACGTTCGCCATCGGCACCGACAGCTTCGTCGTCGCCGGGATCCTCCCGGACGCGGCGGACTCGCTCGGCGTCGCCGTCGGCACCGCCGGCTGGCTGATCACCGCGTACGCCTTCCCCTACGCCGTCCTCGGGCCCGTCATGGCGGCGGTCGCCGCGCGGGTGCCGCGCCGGACGCTGTTCCTCGCCGGCTTCGCGGTCTTCACCGCGGGCAACCTCGTGACGGCCTTCGTGCCGGTCTTCGGCGTGGTGCTGGCCGCGCGGGCGCTCGCGGGACTCGGCGGCGCCATGGTCACCCCCGCCGCCGTCGCGGCCGCGACCGCGCTCGCGCCCCCGGAGCGCCGCGGTCGCGCCATCGCGACCGTCATGACCGGACTCAGCGCCGCGACCGCGCTGGGCTCGCCCCTCGGCACCGCCATCGGCGGCCTCACCGGCGACTGGCGCGCCACCATGGTGTTCGTCTCGGCGATCGGACTGCTGGCCGCCGCGGCCATCGCCCTGTTCCTGCCCGCGGTCCCCGTCCCCCCGGCGGTCCCGCTGAGCGCCCGTGTCGCCCCTCTGGCCGACCGTCGCATCCTGCTGACCCTGCTGACGACCCTCCTCGCCTACACCGGCCTGTACACCGTCTACTCGTTCATCGGTGAGAGCCTGGACCGCGCCACCGGCGGCAGCGCAACCACCCTCGCCGCCCTCCTGTTCGTGTGGGGCGTCGCGGCCACGGCCGGGACCCTCGCCTCCGGCGGCCTGATCGACCGCCTCGGCGGACGCAGGATCATCAACGCCGCGATCGCCGGCGCCGCGGTCGACTTCGCGCTGCTCCCCTGGACGAGCGCGCACCTGGCCACCGCCGTGGCGGCGCTCCTCGTCTGGGGCGTCTGCGGATGGGGACTGCTCGCGCCTCAGGCCCACCGCCTCATCGCCGCGATGCCGGCGTCCGCGCCCCTGCTCACCGGCCTCGCCTCGGCCACGGTGTACATCGGCGTCTCGGTCGCGCCCCTCGTCGGTCAGGCCGGGCTGGCGTGGTTCGGCGCCCACTGGCTCGGCACCGTCGGCGCGGTGCTCCTCGCCTTGGCCCTCGTCGCGGCGGAAGCGGCACACGCCGTCATCCGCCGCACCGCGGCACCCGCGCCGTCGGCAGCGCTCACCGATCCGGCTCCGGCCACGCGCGCATGACGAATCCGCTCCCGCGAACCACGCCCCGGACAGGGGTGCACACCTCTCGGGTGCGGGCGGTGCGGGAGGGACGTCGCGGCCCGCCGGGGCGATGAACCGGCGGGCCGCCCGATGCGGTGGCCCGGCCTGGCCGGGCTCAGTCCGCCCGCCGGACACCGCGGGGGTGCCGGCCGCGGCGGGACTCCCAGTCGCGCGCGATCCGCTGCAACCGCACCGCGATCCGGTCGGCCGTCAGGCCGATCGCCTCGTGCAGGGACGCCGCCCGCGCGTGGGCGTGCACGGGCCGTCCGTTCACGTCCACCCGCACCGACACCGCCGGGACCGGGTGCTGCGTCAGCGTCGCGTGGACGTACAGCACCGGCTCGTGGGCGTGGGCCAGGACACGCGTGAACGCTTCGCGGGCCCAGTCCACCTGGCCCGGCTGGACTTCGCCGTTGAACGTGAAGGTGAGCGGCGGTGCGGCGGGCGCGCTCTCCTCGACGCCGGGGGCGGGGGATTCGGTGGTGTGCGGCATGGCGTCTCCTGCTCGGGGCCGGACGGGCGGACCGCCCGACGCGCTGTGCGATCACTCACGATGCCCTGCGGGGGCTGCGCGCCCCCAGGGCCGATGGTCCCTGACCGCGGACCCTTCGGCCCACGGCCGGCGGGCTCACCGGTAGTCCGCGCCGTCCACGGCGAACCGGAAGAACTCCCCCTCCGTCCAGTCGGGTGTGCCGAGCCCCCAGCCCGCCTGGGCCAGGGACGGGATGGTGAAGCCCCCGAAGGTCCGCTCGCGCTGGACCCGGACGCCGAACAGGTGCTCGCCGAAGGCGCCCCCGCCGGGGTTGCCCCAGCGCGGGACGGTCACCGACACCAGCCGTCCGGACGGGTGAACGGTGAGGGTGACCGGGTGGACGTCCGCGCCGACCGAGACGTGCGCGACGGCCCGCATGTCGTCGAGGTGCTCCCACTGGACGGACGGCGACAGCGCCGCAGCCGGGGCCAGCACGAACTCGGCCGCCAGCCGGCCCGCCGCGCTCCGCGACACGTCCGGCCCCGACGCCGTGATCAGCGGGATCCGGTCGAGGACCCGCCAGCGCATGACGCCCCGGCCCTCGTGGTACTCGTCGAACCCGGTGACGGGCAGGCCCGCCGTGCGGGCCGTCGCGGCCCAGACGAACCCGAGGGACGGTTTGAGGACCTGCTCGGCGTCGAACGGCCACCAGTGCCCGGCGATCCGGATGCGCCCGTGCATCTCCAGCCGCGCCGTGGTCAGCAGCGGGGTGCCGGGGGCGATGGCGTGCAGCAGCCAGTGCCGGGCCGCGACCGGGAGGCGGGAGGTCTGCTCGGGGGTGAACATCCCGACGGGTCCGCTGGGACGGGTGAGCCGCGCCCAGTCGTGTCGTGCGTCTTCGGTGAGCCCGGGACGCCGGGCCGGGGACTCGGCGGCGGGTCGCGCCATGAGGTTCAACGATGCTCCGCGCATGTCTCCAGTGTTCGCCGCGGGGCCGCGCGGGGGCAGGGACGAACGGCCCGTTCCGCCCGCCGAACGGTCCGTCCTCCGGCGCCGGGCGTCGTCACCCGTCCACCCACGATCCGTCGTGGAGGCGGGGCGCGGGCACGCCGAGCAGCCTGCGCCGGACGGCGTCCCACAGGCCGAAGAACGCCGCCTCCACCTCGGGGGAGTGGACGCCGAAGACCCGCGCCCACGCCCCGCGTCCGCCGGGCAGCACGCTCGCCCCGCCGCGCAGTCCCGTGCCGGCGAGCGCTCCGTGCAGGAGGTCGGCGAGCTCGGTCGCGGGCGCCGCGGCGGTGACCGCGTACAGCGAGGCCATGAGCCCGAAGCCCCCCATCACCGTCGGCCCGGTGACCGTGCCGTCGGCGGGGACGAGCCGGACCGGGTCGGCGAACAGCAGGCGTCCGTCCCCGTCGTGGACCTCCAGGTCCGCGCAGTAGGCGGTGTAGGCGTGCCGTTCACCGCGCGCGAGCCGTCCGGCCATCAGCCTGTCGCCGAGCACGACGGTCGAGGTCGCGGACGCGGTGACGCGCAGGTGCTGGTGGTAGCGGGTGCCCCCGAACGGGATCGTGGTCTGCGGAAGGTACTCCACGTACGCGCCCGGACCGGCCGCCAGCTCGACGAGCTGGGTCGCGAAGTCGTGTTCCATCCGGTAGAGCCGCGTGGCGGTCTGGGTGCCGAAGTGGACGGCCGTCCCCGGCCCGCAGTCCGCGGTGATCCGGTAGCGGTCGCCCTGCAGGACGCCGCCCCCCGACGACAGGACCATGACGTGCGGCATGTCGGGCCGGGCCGCGTCCGGGTACAGCGGGCGCGCGATGTGCAGCGGCGCCTTCTGGAAGTGCCCGGTCAGCTCGGTGCGGCCCTGGACGGAGGCGAAGCCGAGCTCCAGCACGCCGACCTTGCCCGGAGAGCCGACGGGCAGCGTGTCGGGCTCGGCGCCGTGGGCGGCGACGGCGGCGGGCGTCCAGGGCGGCGCGCACCGTCCGACGTCCGCGCGGTCCGCGACGGCACGG
>NZ_QURH01000816.1 GCF_003428695.1 Actinomadura logoneensis | reverse complement strand
GGTTCGGCTCGGCGAGGGTCCGGGCGAGGTCGCGCAGGCGCGCGCCGGGGACGTCCGCCAGGGCGGCGAGCCGGTCGAGCGCGGTGCGGGCGGCGTCCCGGTCCGCGCCCCGGACGAGCAGGAGTTCGGCGGGCCAGGCCGCGAGGCCGGACACCGGCTCGGGCGCGCCGTCGTACCCGGCCAGGACGGCGTGGAAGTTCGACCCGCCGAACCCGAACCCGGACAGGCCCGCGAACCGCTCGCCGGGCGCGGCGGCCCACGGCCGGGCCGCGCGGCCGAACGCGAACGGGCTGGACGTCCCGTCCCACGCCTTGTTCGGCTCGGTGAGGTGCAGCGTTCCCGGCAGGACGCCGGTGTGCAGCGCGTAGGCGGTCTTGATCAACCCGGCGAGCCCGGCGGCGCACTTGGTGTGCCCGATCTGGGACTTGACCGAGCCGAGCGTGACGCTGCCCGGGGCGGCCCCGGCCTCGGTGAACGTCTCGGTGAGGGTGGCCAGCTCGGTCCGGTCGCCGACCTCGGTGCCGGTGCCGTGCGCCTCGACCAGGCCGACCCGCGACGGGTGCACCCCGGCGCGCTCGTAGGCGCGTTCCAGCGCGAGCCGCTGTCCCTGGACGCGCGGCGCGGTCAGGCCGAGCGAGCGGCCGTCGGACGACCCGGCGACGGCCTTGACCACCGCGTAGACCCGGTCGCCGTCGCGTTCGGCGTCCGCGAGCCGCTTGAGGACGACGCAGGCGACGCCCTCGCCGAGCGCGATCCCGTCGGCGGACGCGTCGAACGTGGCGCAGCGGCCCTGGCGGGAGAGCGCGTGGACGGACGAGAACAGCAGGTAGTCGTAGATGCCGTTGTGCAGGTCGGCCCCGCCGCACAGGACCATGTCGGCCGCCCCGGTCACCAGTTCCTTGCAGGCGGCGTCGAGCGCGGCGAGGGACGCGGCGCACGCGGCGTCCACGGTGTAGTTCGCGCCGCCGAGGTCGAGCCGGTTGGCGATCCGCCCGGCGATCACGTTGGTCAGCACGCCGGGCGCCGAGTCCTCGGTGAGCCTCGGGAGCTGACCGTCCACGCCCGGCGGGACCTCGCCGAAGTACTTCGGCAGCAGCGCGCGGACCGAGTAGGCGGTGCCGAGCTCGGTCCCGGCCTCGGACCCGAAGACGACGGCGGTGCGCGACCGGTCGAACGGCCGCTCGTCGTAGCCCGCGTCGCGCAGCGCGCGGGCGGCGACCTCCAGGGCGAGCAGCTGGGTCGGTTCGATGCTGCCGAGGGAGTTCGGCGGGATGCCGTAGGCGAACGCGTCGAACGGGACGTCGGGCACGAACCCGCCCCACTTGGACGGGCTCTTCTCGCCCGTCCTGCTGGCGGGGTCGTAGAAGACGGCCGGGTCCCAGCGGGAGGCCGGGACCTCGGTGACGGAGTCGACCCCGCGGACGATGTTCGCCCAGTACTCGTCGGCGTCGCCGGCCTGCGGGAACACGCAGCCGATGCCGATGATCGCGACATCCGCGGGCGCAGGCGCGGACGCCGACCGGCGGCCGGAGGCCTCGGACCCCGAAGTCAACCCGGACGTAGTGGGCGTGGCGGAGGTCGCGGACGTGGCGGCCCCGATGGCGGCGTCCGCCGGAACGACCACGCCGAGTTCGGCGGCGCGCGCCTCCAGGAACCGCTGCGCGCCCGCGGTGACCTGCTCGTGCAGCGCGGTGACGCTGGTCGTCGCGGACCGCAGCGCCGCGACCTGCCCGAGCATGTACATGCCCTCGCGCGCCTGCTCGCCCGCGCCGACGGGCTCCAGCGGACCGCCGCCCCGGCCGCGCCGCAGGCCCTTGGCGGCGATCCGGAGCCGTCCGAGGTTCAGCTCCTCCAGTTGCTCCCACATCCGCCTGCGGCTCGTCCCGGCGGCCTCCAGGCCCCGCCTGGCCTGCTCGAACGCGTCGACGTACGGGGTGCGGGCGCAGCGCGTGGCGTGGCCCGGCGAGGTCTCCAGCAGGGTCGTCCCGGCGCACTCGAGGGCGGCCTGCTGGAAGCCCGGCATGATCGCCCCGGCCGCGACCGCCTCGTGGGTGAACAGGTACGCGGTGCCCATGAGGACGCGGACGTCCACGCCCCGCGCGGCGAGCGGACCGGCGAGCGCGGCGACCATCGCGCCGGAGCGCTCGTCGTGGACGCCGCCCGCGAACAGCACCGACATCTCCGCCGCGGTGCCGGGATGCCGGTCGGTGAAGTCGGTGAGCCGCTGGACCTGCGCCTCCCACAGCGGGAAGCTCGCGCGCGGGCCGACGTGCCCGCCGCACTCCAGGCCCTCGAACACGAACCGCCGCGCACCCTCGCCGAGGAACCGCTCCAGCAGCCCCGGCGACGGGACGTGCAGGTACGTGGCGATCCCGGCGTCCTCCAGCGGCGCGGCCTGGGCCGGACGGCCGCCCGCGATCAGCGCGTACGGCGGCCGGGCGGCGAGGACGGCCTCGATCTGCGCCTCGCGCAGCTCCGGCGGCGCGAAGCCGAGCACGCCGACGCCCCAGGGCCGTCCGGCGAGCCGGTCGGCGGTCTCGGCGAGCAGGTCGCGGACCTCGTCGCCGCCCATCAGCGCGAGCGCGAGGAACGGCAGGCCGCCGTCCTGCGCGACGGCGGCGGCGAACGCCGACCGGTCGCTGACCCGCGTCATCGGCCCCTGCACGACCGGATACACCGGCCCGGCCACCCCGGACTCCCCCGGCGCGTCCGACACATCCGAGGCGTCCGACGTGTCGTCGCGGGGGGCGAGGGGGCGGGCGGTGAGCGCGGCGCGCAGATGCGTGCCCAGGTGCTCGCGGACGGCCTGGACCACGCCCCCGGCCGTCCGGTACCGGTGGGCGAGCGCGGCGGCCAGGAACCCGTCCTGGCCGACCGGCAGCGCCTTGACGTGCAGCCCGGACGCGCCGAGCCGCGTGTTCGCCTCGGCCGGGGCGAGCCCGGTCAGGTCGAAGTCGGGCAGGTCCGGGCGGGCGAAGATCCGGTGGCCGCCGGTGACGCGGGTCTCGCTGCCGTCCATGGCGCGCAGCGCGTCGGCGACGTCGCACGGCAGCTCGCACTCGCGGACCAGCGCGAGCTGGACGTCGAGCACCACGCCCGCCGCGCCGCCCGCGACCGCGGCGGCGGCCGTGTGCGGGCCTATCCCGCCGGCCGCGAACACCGGGAGGGTGGTCCCGGGGTCCCCCAGCAGGCGCTGGAGCAGCACGAACGTGGTGAGCTCGCCGATCCGGCCGCCCGCCTCGCAGCCGCGGGCGATCAGCCCGTCGGCGCCGGCGGCGCGCGCGGCGGACGCCTCGGCGGCATCCACGACCTCGACCAGCAGCCGGCGCCCGCGCGTGTACCCGATGGTCTCCTCGGCGGACACCGCGTCCAGCAGGACGGTGCGGGCCTGGTCGGGCAGCTCGTCCGGACGCACCCCGCAGCCGGCCTGGACCCGCACCCCGAACGCGCCCCGCCACCAGCGGGTCAGGTCGGCGAGCGCGGCCAGCGCGGCGGCCCGGTCGGTGCCGAGGTCGAGGACGCCCAGGCCGCCGGCCCGGCAGACAGCGGCGGCCAGGTGGGGCGCGGGCCGCCCGAACGGGCCGACCCCGAGGATCTCCGCCTCCAGAGCGCGGGAGCGGTCCGCCGCCCCCGTCCCGAACGCGCCACCCGGATCCACCTCAGCCGCCATGCACTGCCCCCCGCCGTTGCGCGCCCGGCCCGGCCCCCGAAACCGGCGCTGCCGACGCTGCCGGCGGCGCCGGCGCGGCTCCCGGGACCTGGCCCCTCGAACTCGTTGCGAAGCGCGGCCCGCCTTCCGCAGGCGGGGGCCGCGACGAGGCGCAACACTACGGTCGGTGACCGCGCGACCTCCCGGGCGACACACCTGGGTCACGCCCTCACGCGCACTCCAGGGGGACTCTGGACCGTCCCTTGACGCAAGGGAGACCCGACGCGGACGGCAGGCACAGTCTCGGCCTCCGCGCCCGTCGTTGGCCGGAAGCGGGCACCTTTCCCCCACCTTCCCCTGCCCGGCGCAGCCCTGTCCGGTGCGGACCGGAAGGCCGTCCTCGCCCACCCGGCAGGCTTCGGGGAAGCCACGAGGAAATGCGCGTCCGGACACACCCCGGTACCGGGGCAAGGAGTCAGGGAATGGCCACCCGGCGCGACTCCGGACGAGAATTGCGGGCGCCCGAACCCGCGTTCCCGACGGCGGATCGGACGGCCTCCACCGAGACGGATCACCTGCTCCGCGACCATCGCCCGCGTCCGGGGACAACACCCCCGGCCCACCGTCCCGGAACGCGCAGCAGCCGACACGACCGCCGACCACGGATGTAGTACCGCACAGCCCGACGAGCACGCTCGGCTTTACGGCGCACCACAGGGTGTGTCAATTTCTCCTGGCCGCGACCGTCCATTAGAAAACGAGTCACCTGGCGAAGTGACCGCGCACTCGCCGCGCGTCCGACCCGCCCCCACCAGGCCGTCCACGCCCCTCCCCCTCTCGCGCGGCCATCGGCACTTCACGCATAATGCCAGTTACACCCCGTAGCATCCACGCCACGGGCCGGTGTCAGGCGGGGGGACGATGAGAGTCCTCGGCGTGCGGGAACGCGCGCCCCACCAGCACACGTCCGGCGCGCGCGGACGCCCGCCGCGCGCCGCGGCGCCGCACGTCCGCGGCGACCGCCCCGCG
>NZ_QURH01000820.1 GCF_003428695.1 Actinomadura logoneensis | reverse complement strand
CGCGGGGGGCAGCGGCGCCGGGGGCGCGGGGAGCGACGCGGGGGCGGGCGCGGGCGGGCTGCGCGAGCGCAAGAAGCGGCAGACCCGGACGGCGCTCATCGACGCCTCCCTCGAACTGTTCCTCGCGCAGGGCTACGACGCGACGACGGTGGACGAGATCGTCGCGGCCGTCCACGTGTCCCAGCGGACGTTCTTCCGGTACTTCGCGACCAAGGAGGACGTCGTCACCGGGTTCTTCGACGAGCACGACCAGTGGTTCGCCGACCGGCTGGCGGAGCGTCCGGCGGACGAGCGGCCGTTCGCCGCGCTCTTCGAGACGCTGCGCCTGGTGCTGAGGAAGATCGCCACGGGCGCGCCCGAGGACACCGAGCGGTTCCGCCGCATCCGCCGGGTGCTGGAGGCCGAGCCCGCGCTGAACGCCGCCGAGATGGCCCGCTACAAGCGCACCGAGGGGCGGCTCGCGCGGATCATCGCCGAGCGGGAGGGCGTCGACCCGGCCGTCGACCCGCGTCCCGAGATCATGGTGGCGTTCTACACCGGCGCGACGCGGATCGCGTTCGAGCGCTGCGCGCACGCCGGCGTCTGGGACCCCAAGGAGGTCGCCGCCCGCGTGGAGGCGACCTTCGCCCTCGCCGGGGCCACCCTCCGTGACTGGGTGTGACCCCGGCGGTAGAAAGCGGAGGAGGGCCGGCCAGCGGGGCGGGGCGGCCGATCGCTTCCTCGGTAAGGTGGGGCATCCGGTGCGGACCACACCGGAACGGACGGACGCGCCGCGCACGTCGAACAGATGCGCCGCACCCGTCGGGAGACGCCGACACACGTCGACCGACGCCGGGGCGTGTCCAACCTCGCCGCCGACTCCCGACCCCCCAGGACCCGAGATGACCTTGGAAGCCGCCGCGAACATCCCGCCCCTCGGCCCGGAGGACCCCCGAAGCCTCGGGCCCTACCGGCTGGTCGGCCGGCTCGGCCGCGGCGGGATGGGAACGGTGCTGCTCGGCGCGGACGCGTCCGGCCGGAAGGTCGCCGTCAAGGTGATCAACCGGGAGCTGGCCAGCGAGGCGGCGTTCCGGGACCGGTTCCGGCGCGAGGTGACCGCGGCCCGGCAGGTCCGCCGGTTCTGCACCGCGCCCGTGCTGGACGCCGAGCTCGAGCACGACCCGCTGTACGTGGTCACCGAGTACATCGAGGGGCCGAGCCTGGAGCGCGCGGTCGCCGAGCGCGGCCCGCTGCCCGGCTCCGACCTGGAGGGACTCGCGGTCGGCGTCGCCACGGCGCTCGCGGCGATCCACGGCGCGGGCATCGTGCACCGCGACCTCAAGCCCGCGAACGTGCTGCTGTCCGGCACCGGCCCGCGGGTGATCGACTTCGGGATCGCGCGGGCGCTGGACGCCGCCGACGGCCCGACCCGCACCGGCCAGTTCGTCGGGACGCCCAACTACCTGCCGCCGGAGCTGCTGCGCGGCGAGCCGGTCACGCCCGCGTCCGACGTGTTCTCCTGGGGCTGCGTGGTCGCCTACGCCGGAACGGGCAGCGCGCCGTTCGCGGGCGGCACCGTCCCGGAGATCTTCTACCGCGTCGCGCACGAGCCGCCCGTCCTGGACGGCCTGGACGCGGACCTGCGCGGCATCGTCACCGCCGCGCTCGACAAGGACCCGCGGAACCGTCCGACCGTCCAGGAACTGCTGGCCGGCCTGGTCGGCAACGCCCAGCCGGATCCCGCGCGCATCGCCGAGACCGTCCAGGCGTCGTGGCACAACCCGTCCGGGCCGCTCCCCGGCACGCTGGCCGCCCCGGGCCTGCACGGCGCCTCGGGCGGATCGGGCGTGCCGGGCGGATCGGGGGCGCCGAACGGATCGGGCGCGCCGGGGCAGCCGCCGACGACGGCGCAGCCGACACTGCTCAGCGCAGAGCCGACCCGGGACGACCAGATCCCCGCCTCCCGGTCCGGCCTGGCCGGCCGGTCCCGAAAGCCGCTGGTCATCGGCGCCGCCGCCGTGGTCGTCCTGCTGGCGGTGGGGATCGGCGCGTGGGCGCTGCTCTCCCCGGACGGCCCGCCGTCCAACACCGCGAGCGTGTTCAGCGACGACTTCTCCAACGACCGGTCGGGCTGGGAGAGCATGGGTTCCTCGTACGGCTACGACAAGGGCCTCTACTGGATCAGCACCGACGGCTCGTCCATACGCTGGCGCGTCGCACCGAAGAACGGCGAGGTGCCCGAGCGCGCGCTGGTCACGACGACGCTGAAGTTCGACGGCGGCCCGGACGACGCGTCCGCCGGCGTGTTCTGCCGTATGCACGACGACTTCGACGACAGCAAGGACGCCTTCTACGCCTTCCTGCTCCGCAAGGACGGCAAGGGCCTCGTCGTCCGCAAGGTCGGCGGCGCTCTCGGCACGAAGGAGCTCGCCACGACCGGTTCGGTCTCCGGGTACAAGAAGAACGGGACGAACAAGGTCCAGGCCGCCTGCGAGCAGCAGGACGGCGGCAAGAAGGTCAGGCTGCGGCTGTGGGTGAACGGCTCTCAGGCCGCCGACACCGCCGACGCCGACCGTCCGCTCGCCAACGGCGGGGCCGGGGCACTGGTGGCGGCGGGCGGGAACAGGTCCGTGGCGGTCGTCGGCGACTTCGACGACTTCGACATCTCGGAGATCAACGGCTGATCCCGGTGTCCGGGAGGTAGCCGCGCATCCAGCGGCCGAGCTGGTCGAAGACCTGCGCGCGGACGGGCTCGGCCGACAGCACCAGGTCGTGCAGGCCGCCCTCGATCCGGACGAGCGTGACGACCGGCCCGAGGCGCGGCGCGTAGCGGGCCATGTGCTCGACGTCCAGCACGGCGTCCGCGCTGGTCAGGCCCTCGACTCCGGGTTTGGGCCGGACGCTGCGCACCGACGCCATGACCAGCACCGGCACGTCGATCGCCAGGCCCCGGTGCAGCCGGAGCTGGCCGCGCCGGACGGCGTCCAGCCAGCCCGCCCGGACCGGGAAGCCGAGCAGCGGCTTCCAGCCGAGGTCGAACTCCCACTCGCCGTCGTGGTCGCGGTGCAGGCTGCGCGGGTACAGGTCGGACACCCCGGCGGGCAGCTTCGCGGTCGGGAACCGCGCGCCGAGCACCCGGGCGAGGCCCGCGCCCGCCTTCCGCAGCGGCCACGGCTCGGCGATGTCGAACCACGGGCTGTTCAGGAACAGGCCGTCCACCAGGCCCCGCCCGCGCACCCGGTCGGCCCACAGCGCGGCGACCAGCCCGCCGGTGGAGTGCCCGTTGAGCAGCAGCGTGTCGTGGCCGTCCACGTCCCGGACGATCCGCACCGCCTCGTCGATCTCGGGGAAGTACTCGCTGAGGCTGCGCACGAAGTTCGGGGTCTGGTGCGGGCGCAGCGACCGCCCGTACTTGCGCAGGTCGAGGGCGTAGAAGTCGTAGCCGAGCCCGACGTAGAAGTCGGCGAGGTGGCGCTGGAAGAAGTAGTCCACGAACCCGTGCAGGTAGAGGACGGCCCGCCGGGACCGCGTCTCGCCGCGCCGCCGGACGAGGGTCGCGACGACCTCGCCCTCGGCGTCCTCGCCGAGCGGCAGCTCGATCGCCTCGTACCCGGGTCCCAGCACGTCCGTGGTCGCGTCCATGCGTCCCAGCGTACGGTTCCCGATCAGCGCCGCCCAAGAGATCCACTAATGTCCGGGACATGCCATCTCCGCTGCGCGCCGGCGATCCCGAGCGACTGGGGCCCTACCGCCTCACCGCCCGGTTGGGGCGTGGCGGGATGGGCACCGTCCTGCTGGGCGAGGACGCGTCCGGGCGGCACGTCGCGGTGAAGGTCGTGAACCCGGACCTGGCCGAGGACGAGGCGTTCCGCGCCCGGTTCCGCCGCGAGGTCACCGCCGCCCGCCGGGTCAGCCGGTTCTGCACCGCGCCCGTCCTGGACGCCGAGCTGGAGCGGGACCCGCTCTACGTCGTCACCGAGTACGTGGACGGCCCGACGCTGGCCGCCGCCGTCCGGGACCGGGGCCCGCTGCGCGGCGGCGACCTGGAGGGCCTCGCGGTCGGCGTCGCCACCGCGCTCGCCGCGATCCACGCCGCCGGGATCGTGCACCGCGACCTGAAGCCGTCCAACGTGCTGCTCTCCGCGACCGGACCGCGGGTGATCGACTTCGGCATCGCGCGCGCCCTGGAGGGCGGGGACGGCCCGACCGTCACCGGCCAGTTCCTCGGCACCCCCGCCTACGCCGCGCCCGAGCTGGTGAGCGGCGGCGCCCTCACCCCGGCCGCCGACGTCTTCGCCTGGGGCTGCGTGGTGGCGTACGCCGCGACGGGCCGTCCGCCGTTCGACGGGCGGAACGTCCACGAGATCCTGTACCGCGTCGTCCACGAGCCCCCGGTCCTGGACGGTCTGGACGACGGCCTCCGCTCCCTGGCCGAGTCCGCCCTCGACAAGGAACCGGACCGCCGCCCGACCGTCCCCGACCTGCTCGCCACCCTGATCGGCGCGCCGCCCGCCCCGGACTCCCCCAGCGAGGGCGAGCCCGCGACGCTCACGGACGCCGCGCCCGCGCCCCTCACGGACGCCACCCCCGCGCCCCTCACGGACGCCACACCCGCACCGCTCACGGCCGACGAGCCCGCGCCGCTCGCGACCGGGGAGCCCGCGCACGCCGGCGCG
>NZ_QURH01000814.1 GCF_003428695.1 Actinomadura logoneensis | reverse complement strand
GGCCTCCGCCGCCTGACCCGGCCGCCCGACCTGGCCGCCCGGTGCGGCCGGGAGGCGGCCGTCAGGGCCGGCCGGCGAGGAGCGCTTCGGCGATCTCGGTGCGGGCGTACAGGACGTACCGGCCGGTCCGGTGCGCCGAGACGAGCCCGGCGTCGCGGAGCGCGGTGAGGTGCTGGGAGGCGCCGCCCGCCGACAGGCCCGCCCGGCGGGCGAGGTCGCCGGTCGCGGCGGGCTCGTCCAGCAGGGCGAGCAGGCGGGCCCGGGACCGGCCGAGGATCTTCGCGAGAGCGGCCGGGGCGTCCTGCTCGGTGTGCTCCCACAGCGTCCCGACGCCCCGGGCCGGGTACCGCAGCAGCGGCTGCCAGCCGGGCACGGTGAGCGAGAACAGCTTGGGCCAGGCGAACACCGACGGGACGAGCAGCAGCCCGCGTCCGTCCAAAGGGACCGTGTCCGGCCGGGCGCGGGGGACGTTCAGCTGGTCGCCCATCCAGGTGACGCCCGGGCTGAGGTCGGCGAACAGGCGGTGTGCGCCGCCGGAGACGAGCAGCCGCGCGCGGTGGAGCACGTCGCCGTCCAGCAGTGCCCTGACGCGCGGCCAGTAGGGGGCGAGCGCCACGTCCCAGAACCGGGTGACGGTCTCGGCGAGCCGGTCGAGACCGGCCTGCGGGTCCGGTTCCGGGGGCAGTCCGAGCGCCGCGCGGTCCGCGGCGACCCGGTCGTGGGGCTGGCGGCGCAGGGCGGCGAGTTCGAGGTCCAGGTCGGGGGCGGGGGAGGTCGGCGGCGGGCAGGCGAACGCGGCGATCAGCCTCGGCCCGACCAGCTCCGACAGGGGCCGCAGGCGGATCCCCGAGGCGGCCAGGCGCGGCCGGACGGCCTCGGCCCACCGGCGGTGCAGCGCGTGCTCGTCGGGGTACTTCAGCACCCGGACGGCCGCGACCGTCTCCCACAGCGGTGAGATGGCGAAGCGGGTGCCGGCGAGATCGTCGGCGGAGAAGGTCAGTTCGAGCACGTGCGTCCCTCCTGGATTCGATCCAGGCTAAATCCGTGGAGGCGCCCCGCGGTCGTCGGTGAGGGTGCCGCGCATGACGACCACCCTCGACGCCGTGCGGCGACCCGTCCTCGCCGAGCGGGACTTCCGGCTGCTGTTCACCGCCGCCGCCGCATCCAAGATCAGTACGCAGTTGGGCGCGCTCGCCGTCCCGCTGCTCGCGCAGAGCGTCCTGCACGCCGGGCCGGGACAGGTCGGGCTGCTGGCCGCGCTCGGCACCGCCGCGTTCCTGCTGGTCGGGCTTCCGGCCGGGGCGTGGGTCGACCGGATGCGCAAGCGGCGCGTCCTGGTCGCCGCCGACCTGGTCCGGGCCGGTCTGGTCGGGTCCGTGCCGGCCGCGTGGGCGCTCGGCGTGCTCACCCTGCCGCAGCTCTACGCGGTGACGCTGCTCAGCGGCGTCGCCACGGTCTTCTTCGACGTCGCGCACCTCAGCGTGCTGCCCGCCCTGGTCGGGCGCGGCCGTCTTGTGGCCGCCAACGCCGCGCTCGCCGGGCTGAGCACGGTCTCGGACGTCTCGGGCCGCGCGGTCGGCGGCTTCGTCGTCCAGGGCCTCGGCGCGCCCCTCGCCGTCCTGGTCGACGCCTTCGGCTACCTGTGGTCGGCGTGCTTCCTGCGGAACCTGCGTCCCGCCGAATCCGGTCGGCCGTACCCGGCGTCCGGACGGCGCGGGGTGGGAGAGGGGCTGCGGTTCGTCCTCGGGCATCCGGTCCTGCGTCCGACGATGCTGGAGGGAGCGCTCGCCAATTTCAGCATCCAGATGTGCCAGGTCGGGTTCCTGGTGCTGTTCACGAGCGGACTGCGGTTGCCCGCCGGTGTGCTGGGGCTGTTCCTGGCGGCGGGCGGAGCCGGAGCGTTCCTCGGCTCGCTGGCCGCTCCCGTGCTCGCCCGGCGCCTCGGCGTGGGCCGCGCCCTGTGGCTCGCCGGGATCGCGGTCGCTCCGTTCGCGCCGCTCGTGGCGCTCGTCCAGCGCGGGCCGCTGCTCTGGGCGGCGGGCCTCTGCTGGGCGGTGAGCCTGTTCAAGGTGGGCGTCGACAACGTCCTTCTGGTCAGCTTCCGCCAGCACGTCACCCCGGACGCCATGCTCGGCCGCATGAACGCGACCGCCCGGTTCCTGCTCACGGGCGCGCTGGCGCTGGGCGGCGTGCTGGCCGGAATCGTCGGCCAGTACGCGGGCGTCCGCGCGGTGCTGTGGATCGGGGTGACCGGCCTGGCCTTCCGCTGGCTGATCGTCTTCTTCTCCCCGGTCCGCCGCGTCACCACCATGGACGAGGAGGCCGCGGGCCTTGCCTCCGCGCCTCCCCAGGAACGATCGGAATTCGCCCGGCCCGGATCGGAGCGCGGTGCCTGAGTGCCGAAGAACCGCCACACGAGGGTGCTCGCGCAAATCCGGGCGCAACGTGCCCTTTCGGAGGAAGTCACGGAGGTATGCGGTTTCTGGGAAGCGCCTTGGGACGCCGTTGGCCGTAGGTAAGGACCCGACTGGGGACTTTCGTCCCTGAACGACTGCCACGGTCCGGGCCACCTTGGGAGTGGGCATACCAGGGGAGGAACGATGAACGAGCCGGTCGTCGTCGGAGTGGACGGATCGGAGTCCGCGGAGCACGCCGTGGACTGGGCGGCGGCCGAGGCGCTGCGACGGCGTCGGCCGCTGCGGATCGTCCACGCCGTCGAGAACTGGCCGTACCGGACTCCGCTGTTCATGCCGTCGGACACCGTCGACCGCCTGGCGCACATCAGCGGACGTGTCGTGGAGATGGCCGAGCGGCGCGCCCGGCGGCATGCGCCCGAGCTGGAGATCAGTACCGTCCGGGAGACCGGGGAGACCTTCACCATCCTCACCCGGCAGTCGGAGGATGCGTTCGAGCTCGTGCTGGGAAACCGCGGACGCGGCGGGTTCGCCAGCCTCCTGCTCGGCTCGACCAGCCTGCGGATGGCCGCCTGGTCCCCGGTGCCGGTCGTGATCGTCCGCGAGGAGGCGGTCGAGGACGGCGATGTCGTGGTCGGGCTGGACCTGGGGAAGGACGAGAAGGCGACCCTGGACTTCGCGTTCGACGCCGCCGCCGTCCGCGGCGCGCGGCTCCGGGTCGTCCACGCCTGGCCACTGTACGTCTACGCGCCTTTCGCCGAGCCGGGTTACGTCAGCGACGAGGACGCGATCGAGGCGGAACTGCGGGAGCAGGTCACCGGGGTCCTCGCGCCGTGGCGGACGAGGTATCCGCAGGTCGAGGTGGTAGAACGGCTTCCCAGGACGCATCCGGTGCCCGCGTTGGCCGAGGCGTCCCGGGACGCCGCCCTGCTGGTGGCGGGCGCCCGTGAACGCGGTCGCCACGCGCCTCGGCTCGGGCCGGTCGCGCACGGCGCCGTGCACCACGCGCACTGTCCCGTCACCGTCGTCCCGCGCTGAACCGCGCGTGCCGGGACCGCCGCAACCGGGGGTGCGATGATGTGCGTGGAGCAGGTCGGCCGGGTCGTCCGGATCGACGACGGCACGGCCGTGGTGGTACGCGGGGAGGCGCGAACCGGGGTCTCCCTGGTGATCCTCGACATGGAGGGTGTCTCAGTGGCGACGGGTGACTGGTTGGTCGTGCACACCGGTATCGCCGTCCGCAAGATCTCCGCGGCCGAGGCCGCAGAGCTGGCGGCGGAGCTGGCGGCGGAGCGTGACGGCACGATGGGACGCGACACGTGACCGGGTACGCGCGGGGGATCGGGTTCGCGTCCGGCACCGCGGTGGTCAGCGGTGTCGCGATCTTCCTGAACGCGCGAGGGGTACGGGCCGCCGGGGACGCGGTGGTCTACACGACGGCGAAGAACCTCGTCGCCGCCGCGGTGCTGGTGGCGGCCGTCCTCGCGGGGGCGCGGGCGTCGCGGCGGGAGGGCCGGGCGCTGCTTCCGGCGGGGCCGAAGGCGGTCGCGGGGATCGTCGCGATCGCGGTCGTCGGCGGCAGCGTGCCGTTCGTCCTGTTCTTCGAGGGGCTGGCCGCCGAGTCGTCCACTCATGCGGCGTTCCTGCAGAAGACGCTGGTGGTCTGGGTGGCGCTGTTGGCGCTGCCCCTGCTGGGGGAGCGGTCCGGAGCCGTCCAGGCAGCCGCGATCGTCCTGCTCGTGGCAGGGCAGGCGGTCACCGACGGCGGCCTGGCCGGGTTCCGGTTCGGCACGGGCGAACTGATGATCCTCGCGGCGACGCTGCTGTGGTCGGTCGAGGTGATCGTGGCCAGGCGGCTGCTGTCGCAGGTCGAACCGCTCGCGCTGGGAGCGGCGCGGATGGCGCTCGGGGCGGTGGTGCTGGTCCTCTGGGACGCGGTGAGCGGGCGGTGGCGCGACCTCGCGGGCATGGACGGCCGGGCCTGGTGGTGGACGGCGCTGACCGGCGCCATCCTCGCCTGCTACGTCGCCGGTTGGTTCACCGCGCTGTCGCTGGCCCCGGCCGTGGACGTGACGGCCGTGCTGAGCGTCGGCGCCCTGGTGACCGCCGCGCTGGCGGCGGCCGACACCGGCGCCCTCCCGTCGGCCGCCGAGGCGGGTGGGCTGGCGATGCTGGCCGCAGGGGCCGCGCTGGTGGTCGCG
>NZ_QURH01000815.1 GCF_003428695.1 Actinomadura logoneensis | reverse complement strand
GGACGGCGCGGGCCGCCAGGCGCACGCCCAGGCGGCCCGCGCGGGACGGGTCGTCCCGGAGCTGCCGGACGGCGAGCGCCGACATGTACACGGAGCGTTTCAACACGGCGGGCGAGCGTAGGCGCGCCCGATGAACAGAAGGGAAAGCGCAGGTGGGCGAACAGGTGGGGGAAACGGTGGGTGAATTCATGGGGGTGCCTCGCGGGGGGCACGCGGACGACCGCGCGGAAAGCCCGGTGGACGCGGAAAGCCCGGTGGGCAAGGCCGTGAGCGAGCCGGTGGACGGGTTCGCGGGCGAGCTCGTGCACGTCCTCGGGGCGCGGCCGAACTTCGTCAAGGCGGCCCCCGTCATCGCCGCCCTGGCGGCGCGGGGCGCGCGCCAGGCGGTGGTGCACACCGGCCAGCACTACGACCGCCGGATGTCGGAGGTGTTCTTCGACGAGCTGGGCCTGCCCGAGCCGGACGTCAACCTGGGCGTCGGGTCGGGTTCGCACGCGGCGCAGACGGCGGCGCTGCTGGTCGGGCTGGAGGAGGAGTTCATCCGGCGTTCACCCGCGCTGGTCATCGTGTACGGCGACGTGAACTCGACGATCGCCGCCGCCCTCGTCGCGGCCAAGCTCGGCGTGCCGGTCGCCCATGTGGAGGCGGGGCTGCGCAGCTTCGACATGACCATGCCGGAGGAGGTCAACCGGCGGCTCACCGACCAGCTGTCCGACCTGTGCCTGGTGACCAGCCCGGAGGCGGTCGGGCACCTGGCCGCCGAGGGCGTCCCGGTCGGCCGGGCGCACCTGGTCGGCAACCCGATGATCGACACGCTGCTCGGCAACCTGGACCGGTTCGACACCGGGCGGGTGCGCGCCGAGCACGGGCTGCCGGACCGGTACGTCCTCGCCACGATGCACCGGCCCGCGAACGTGGACGACCCCGCCACGGCGTCCGCGCTGGTCAGGAGCCTGCACGGCGTCGCGGACCTGGCCGAGGTGGTCATCCCCGTGCACCCGCGCGGACGCGCGAACCTGCTCGCCGCCGGGCTGGACGGCCACCCGCGCGTGCGCGTCCTGGACCCGCTCGGCTACGTCGACTTCGTCGCGGCCGTGCGCGGCGCGGCGGCCGTCGTCACCGACTCGGGCGGCATCCAGGAGGAGACGACCGTGCTCGGGGTGCCGTGCCTGACCGTCCGGCCGAACACCGAGCGGCCGATCACCATCACCCACGGCACCAACCGGCTGGTGTCGCTGGAGGAGCTCGTCCCGGCGGCCCGCAAGGTGCTGGAGGGGGAGCGGCCCGCCGCCGGGCGGGTGCCCCCGCTGTGGGACGGGCACGCCGGACCCCGCATCGCCGACGTGATCCTGGAGTACCTCCGTGCGTGACCGTACCGCCCGCCTGCGCGCCGCCCTGCGCGAGAGCGACGCCCGCGTCGAGGAGCTGGAGCGGCGGCTCGCCGCGCTGGAGACCTCGACGACCGTCCAGTTCGGGCGGCTGGTCGCCGGGGCCGCGCGCAACCCGCGCCGCCGGGCCGCGCGGCTGCCGCGCGAGCTGTACCGGCTGTGGAGGCGGCGCGACCGCCCGATGGAGTCGGCGACGCTGCGGGAGAGCGCGACCCGCCGGCTGGACCGGTTCGACCGTCCCGAGGACCGGCTGCTCGTGCAGCACACCTCGGCGGTCCCGGTCGTGGCGGGCATCCTCGGCCGCGATGCCGCCGCCGAGCTCTCCGGCCGGTACGAGGTGGTGCCGCTCCACCCGCACGACGTCCGCACGGTGCTGCAGACGGCCGACGTGGACGCGCTGGTCGTGGACGCGCGCGCGGGCGAGCCGGGAGGGCCGTGGGCGTACCTCGGCGTCCCCGGCATGTTCGACCGCGACCGCGACCTGGACGAGGCCAGGAGCCTCGCGCGCGCACGAGAGATCCCCGTCGTCCTCTGGGGCGAGAACCCGCCGCCGACGATGGCCGTCCTGGACTGGGACCCCGTCGCCACGCTGAAGGAGCTTCGTTGACCCGCGCCCTCGTCTACGGAGACGTGGACCTGAACCTGATCGACGGCTCGGCCATCTGGGCCCAGGGCATGGTGCAGACGCTCGCGCGCGCGGGCTGCGACGTCACGCTCGTCCTGAAGGCCCCGGTCCGGACCGGGCGGCTCGTCGACCCGCTGCGCGCGCTGCCGCGCGTCACCGTCCTCTCGCCGCACGAGGAGGGGCTGGCGGGCGAGGGGCCGATGCGTCCCGCCGAGGCCGCCGCCGTGATCGCGCGGATCGACGAGCGCGAGCCGTTCGACCTGGCCGTGGTGCGGGGACGCGCCCTGGCCGGGCAGCTCGCCGCGGGACCGCTCAGAGGCCGCCTGTGGACGTACCTGACGGACGTCCCCCAGTCGGCGGCCGAGTTCGACGGCAAGGCCAGGGGGGACCTGCGGCGCATCGCCGACGCGTCCCGCCTGCTGCTCTGCCAGACCGAGGAGCTGCGCGGCTTCCTGGAGGCGGCGGTCCCGGCGACGGCGGGCAAGAGCGTGCTGTTCCCGCCGGTGGTCGTCCTCCCGGACGGTCTCCGGCCGCGCGCGGCGGGCTCCCCGGACGGGCGGCTCCGGCTCGTCTACACGGGCAAGTTCGCGCCCCGCTGGAACACGCTGGAGATGACCCGCCTGCCCGCCCTCCTGCGCGCGCGAGGCGTGGACGCCGAACTGCACATGGTCGGCGACAAGATCCACCAGGAGGCGGGGTTCGCCGCGCCGATGAAGGCGGCCCTGGAGAGCGGGGACGGCGTCGTCTGGCACGGCGGCCATCCGCGCGCCGAGGCCATGCGCCTGACCGCGAGCGGCGACGTCGCCCTGTCCTGGCGCGACATGTCGATGGACACCAGCCTCGAACTGTCCACGAAGGTGCTGGAGAGCGGCGCGCTGGGCGTCCCCGTGGTGCTGAACCGCAACCCGATGCACGAGCGGCTGTTCGGGGCGGACTACCCGCTGTTCGCCTCGTCCGAGAGCGATGTCGTGGACGCGCTCACGCTCATCGGCAAGAACCCCGAGCTCTACGAGCTGGCCGCCGAGCGCTGCCGGACCGCCGCCGCCGGCTACAGCCTGGACGCGGCCGTCCGCCGGATGCGCGGCTACCTGGACACGACGTTCCCCGCGCCCCGGCGCGAGGGCAGGCTGAAGGTCGTCGTCGCGGGCCACGACCTCAAGTTCTTCACCAAGCTGCTGGACCACCTGCGGGACCGTCCCGACATCGAGGTCCGCCTGGACAAGTGGCCCGCGTTGAAGACGCACGACCCGGAGCGCAGCCTCGAACTCGTCCAGTGGGCGGACGTGGTCATCTGCGAATGGTGCGGCCCCAACGCCCTCTGGTACGCGCGCAACAAGCGGCCCGGGCAGAAGCTGCTCGTCCGGCTGCACCGCTTCGAGCTCTACTCGGGCTGGCCCCTGAAGCTCGACATCGAGGCCGTGGACAAGGTCGTCTGCGTCAGCCCCCACTACGCCTCCCTGACGCTGGAGACGACCGGGTGGCCCGAGGACAAGGTCCAGGTCATCCCGAACTGGGTGGACGACGAGCAGTTCGACCGCGTGAAGCTCCCCGGGGCCCGGCACCACCTCGGGATCATCGGGATCGCGCCGTCCCGCAAGCGCTTCGACCTCGCGCTGGACGTCCTGGAGGAGCTGCGCCGCGACGACCCGCGCTACACGCTGTTCGTGAAGTCCAAGCTCCCGTGGGAGTACTGGTGGATCTGGGAGCGTCCCGAGGAGCGCGCGCACTACGAGGAGGTGTTCCGGCGCGTCCGGCGCTCCCCGGCGCTCGCGGGCGGCGTCGTGTTCGACGCCTACGGACGCGACGTCCCCGCGTGGCTCCGCCGCATCGGGTTCGTCCTGTCCACCAGCGACGACGAGAGCTTCCACCTGGCGCCCGCCGAGGGCATGGCGTCCGGGGCGGTGCCCGCCCTGCTGCCGTGGCCGGGCGCGGACACCGTCTACGACACCCGCTGGATCCACGCGACGCCCGGCGACATGGCCGCCTCCATCGCCGCGTCGGTCGCCGAAGGACGCTGGGAGGACGACCGGGAGACCGCCCGCGCCCAGGTCCGGGCCGCCTACGGCCTGCGGGTCGTGGAGGACGCCTGGGTGGACCTCGTCTTCGGCGTCCATTCAGGAAACGCGGAACCTTCGGCCGGATATGTTCGTCTCACCGACGGGAAGAATGATCGTTAGCAGAACGACCGTTGGCGGTCGTCCGCCGGGCCGCGCCACCGGGTGACACCGCCGGGCGGCACCGCCCGGCGGACCGTTCTCCGGCGGGAACGGCCCGGTCAGCGGCGGAACGCGGGGGCCTGCCGGGCCGCCGGAGTGCCGTTCCGGGCGGTCGTCCCGGAGGGGCGCACGGGCCGTCCCCGGCGGCGTCCAGACGGGGCGACAGCGGCTCCAACGGCAGCTCAGGCCGGTTCCCGGAAGCGGTTTCGAGCACTTCTCGCGATCTGTGATACTTCGGAGTCCGACGGCCGACGAAAGGGTGAGGATGGTTGCGGAGACCGGCACGGAGGCGGACGCGGGCGCGGACGCGGGGGCCGGTGCGCGAGCCGGCGCCGGCGCGGAGCGGCCCGCGGG
>NZ_QURH01000813.1 GCF_003428695.1 Actinomadura logoneensis | reverse complement strand
TCGGACGTCCGCTGCCCGGGCCGCGCGAGGCGCCGGACGACGCGTCCGGCGACACGGTCACCGACCTGGCCGCCCTGGTCCGCGCGGTCGAGGACGCGGCGCGCCGCGCGGGCATCGGGCGGCAGCCGTCGCCGTGGCTGTCGCCGCTGCCCGAGCGGGTCCGGCTGGAGCCGCGCACGGCCGCCGGGGGCTCGGTCGTGGACGTCCCGGCGATCCCGTTCGGGGTGACCGACCTGCCGTCCGTCCAGTCGCGCGAGCCGCTGACCGCCGACCTGGTGAAGGGCGGCCACCTGTACCTGGCGGGGACGTCCCGGTCCGGCCGGTCGACGGCGCTGCGGACGTTCGCCGGGTCGCTCGCAGCCGGGTGCTCGCCGTTCGACGTGCACCTGTACGCGATCGACTGCGGCGCGGGCGCGCTGCTGCCGATGGTGTCGCTGCCGCACTGCGGCGCGGTCGTCACCCGCGACCAGCTCGACCGCTGCGAGCGGCTGCTGACCGCGCTCGGCGCGGAGGTGTCGCGGCGGCAGCAGCTGCTCGCCGAGGCGGGCTTCGCGTCGCTGTCGGAGCAGCGCGCCGCCGTGGCCGCCGCCGACCGCCTCCCCTGGATGGTGCTGCTGCTCGACCGCTGGGAGGGGTTCGTCGGCGCGTTCGACTCCTACGACTACGGCCGCCTGGTGGACATGGCGCTGCGGCTGCTGCGCGAGGGCGCGGCCGTGGGGCTGCGCGCGGTGTTCACCGGCGACCGGACGGGCCTGACCGGGCAGGTCTCCACCGTCTTCGACCGGCGGCTGGTGCTCCGGATGGCCGACCCGAACGACTACGGGTACGCCGGGCTGCAGGAGCGCCAGGTGCCCGCGTCGATGCCGCCCGGCCGCGTCCTGGAGGTCGTCGCGCCGGGCGTCCCGCCGCGCGAGTCGCAGATCGGGCTGCTCGCGGACGACCCGTCCGGCACGGCGCAGGTCGCCGCGCTCCAGGACATCGCGCGCGCCGCCGCGACCCGGTACGGGCGGCTGCCGCGCGGGCGCCGGCCGATCCACGTGGACGAGCTGCCGGTGCGCGCGACCTACCGGGAGGCGATGGAGCTCGACCCGGACTTCATGCCGCCGTCCGCGCTGTGGTCGCTGGTCGGCGTCGGCGGCGACACGCTCGCCCCGGTCGGCGTGGACCTGCTGAACGAGGGCCCGGGCTTCGTCGTGGGCGGACCGGCCCGCTCGGGGCGCTCCACGACGCTGCGCACGATCGCCGAGTCGCTGCTGGACCCGGCGGTCGCGGGCGGGCTCGTCCCGGTCGTCCTGGTGACGCCGCGCCGCTCGCCGCTGCGGATGCTCGCCGGGCGGCGCGGCGTCCTCGGCCTGCTCACCGCCGACTCCACGGCCGAGGACCTGGAGGACGCGATCGGCTCCGAGCACCGCTACGCCGTGCTCGTGGACGACGCCGAACTGCTCGACGAGACCGAGCTCGACGACGCCCTCCGGGACGTCCTGCGCACCGCCCGCGACGGCGAGCACGCCCTGGTCGTCGGCGGCACCACCGAGGACCTGGGACGCGGCTACCGGGGCTTCATCGCCGACGCCCGCCGCTCGCGCTCGGGCGTCCTGCTGTCGGTGGACTCCCCCGACGACGGCGACCTGTTCGGTCTCCGCCTGCCGCGCAACGCGTCGCTGGGCGGCCCCGCCGGACGCGGCCTGTTCGTCCGGCAGGGCACGACCGCGCAGATCCAGGTGGCCCTCCCGCCGCCGCTGAACGGCTGACGCCACCGGGGCGGCGGTCAGCGGGGCGGGGGTCAGCGGGGGTCAGCGGGGCTCCGGGGGCGGGAAGAGAACGGCCTCCGCGTGCTTGGTGTCGCAGTACTCGCGGACGGCGGTGATCTTCTCGTCCCGGACGGTGTAGACGCCGATGCAGCGGTTGTCGTAGCGGTCGCCGCGAACGGTGACGCCCTGGGCCGTCCACTCGGCCACGACCTGGTCGCCCTCGGCGACGACGCCGGTGAGGACGACCTCGGGCGGGGCGGCGAACGCGCCGGCGGTGACGCCGCCGAGGAAGTCGTTGACGATGGCGTCCCGGCCCTTCCACGTGCCGCTGACCGGGGTGTCTCCGGGGTACGTCCAGGTGGCGTCGTCGGCGAAGCTCGCGACGATCGCCGCCAGGTCGCCCGCGGCGACGGCCTGGACGTACCGGACGACGGTCTCCTTGGGCGTCATGATCGTCCCCTTCCCTTTCGAGAGCACTGCTCTTGACTATGAGCATCGTTCGCGAGAGCATTGCTCTCGCAAGGACGCGGGATTCACATCACGGACGCCGGAGGTCCACATGCTCACCATCGCCAAGGGCGCCAACCTGGCCGTGATGTTCTTCCTGGAGCTCGGCGCGCTGGCCGCCGTCTGCTACTGGGGCTTCACGCTCGACTCCAACTGGGCGGTCCGGATCCTCGCCGGGCTCGGCGCGCCGGTGGCGATGGGCACGCTGTGGGCCCTGTTCGCGGCGGGCGGCGGCGAGAACGCCACCTACGCCCTGCACGGCATCGCCCGCGCCGCCTTCGAGATCGCCTGGTTCGGCACCGCCGCGCTCGCGCTCCACGCCGCCGCGGCGATGACCCCCGCCCTGATCTTCGCCGCCGTCTACGCCGTCAACGCGATCCTCCGCCTCACCTGGAAGCAGTAGGACGGCGGCGGGGCCGAGACGCGGGCCGGGACACCGACCCGCGCCGGGGCCCGGCGGACGGCCCGGTCGCCTTGTGCGGCCGGGCCGCTCACGTTCCGACCGCCAGGACCGCGTTCCCGCGGACGCGCCGGTCAGCAGGATCCGCGGACTCGCCACGGAACCGGCCGCGCGCAGCAGGCGCAGCGCCGTCAACCCCGCCAGCGGCAACGCCGCGGCCGGCGACGTCCTTGCCGGGGGCCCATGCCGTGCCCGCCTCCAGCTAGAAGATCTCGCCCCGGTTCACCGAGAACGCCTCGACCTCGACCACCGCCTCGTCCGACGCGGGTCCGGTTCGGCGCGGTCGCCGAGGACGACGAGTTCGTCCGGGCGGCCGGTCGGCTGCAACGCCTTCACGGTCGGCTCCTCTCGCTCGGTGCACCCGGGGCTGTCGTCCCGGCCGTGGTCACAGTCCAGCGCGCGCGGTCCGTCCCGGGCCAACAGCCGCCGGGCGACCTTGACAACCGGCGGTTGTCGGACAAGGTGGGACGCGTGGACCTGGACCTGGCGCAGGTGCGCGCCTTCGTCACCACCGCCGAGACGCGGCACTTCGGACACGCCGCCGCCGAGCTCGGCCTGACCCAGCAGGCGCTGTCCAAGCGCATCGCCCGGCTGGAGGCACTCCTCGGCACGCGACTGCTCGAACGCGGTCACGGCGGCGTGCGACCCACGGCCGCCGGGCACCGCTTCCTCGCGCCGGCCCGGCGTGCCCTCGCCACCGCGGACGCCGCCGTCTCCGCCGTCCGGGACGACGCCGGGCCGCTGCGCGTCGACGTGTGGGGCCACCTGTACGACCCGTCCCGCACCCTGAGCGAGGTCATCGACGACGTCCCGCCGATCGAACTCGGCCGGGCACGCGACCTGCCCGCCGTCTTCTCCGCGCTGCTGCGCGGCGAGGCCGACGCCGCCTTCGGACGCGTCCACCGGACGGGACGGCCGCGCGAGGACGAACTGACCCGCCGCGCCGTCCGGCTGGAACCGGTGGACGCCCTCATCTCCGCGGACCACCCGCTCGGCCGCGCCGAGCAACTCCGGCCCGCCGATCTGCGCGACGCCCGGCTCGTGTTCCCGGCGGCCTCCGACCGGCTCGACTTCCTCCGCCACTTCGCGGACGCGTTCGGCATCCGGGACCGCGTCGAGGTCGTCAACCTCGGCGCGGGACGGCTGCTCGCCGAACTGCGCGACACACCCGGCGCGTTCACCCTCTTCCCGGCCGACGCGCGCCTGCCGGACGTGCCGGGCGTCCGGGCCGTCCCGCTCGCCGACCCCGTTCCGCTGTACGCCTGGTCGCTCCTGTGGGCCGACGCCACCCGCCACCCGCGACTGTCCGACCTGCTCAGAGCCCTTTCCACGCACGGACGGGCGCGCCGCTGGCTGGAGTACGACCCGTCCCGCGACTGGCTTCCCGACGAGGACACCGACGCCCTGTCCCCCCGCTAGACGTCAGAGCGGGGGCGGCGGGAGGCGGCGCAGGACGGCCGTCCAGCCGGCCAGCATCGTCCCCGCGGCGAGGACGCCCGCGCCGACGAAGACCGCCCGCGGGTCGTCGCCCGACGCCCGGCTCGCCACGCCCGCCACCGCCGCGCCGACCGGCGTCACCGCGATGACCAGCGAACGGATCGTCGTCGTGACCCGTCCCATCAGCGCGCGCGGGATCCACGCCTGCCGGGCGCTGCGGTTCACCACGCTCGCCACGGTCACCGCCGCCCCCTGCACGGCGTTCGCCGCCACCAGACCCCACGCGTCCGTGACGAGGCCCATCGCGGCCAGCGCCGTCCCGACGCCGACGACCCCCGCCGCGACCGCCCCCATCGGGCCGAGCCGCCGCGCGAGCGCGCCCGCCGCCACCGCCCCCGCGACACCGCCCA
>NZ_QURH01000810.1 GCF_003428695.1 Actinomadura logoneensis | reverse complement strand
GTCGCCGCGCGCCTCGCGGCGGGCGCGCACGGCGGGAACCGCGCGCTCGTCCGGGCCGCCCTGCGCCGCGCCGACGAGCCGGGAGAGCTGCTGGCCTACTGGCGGTCCCGGTACGGCCGCGCGCTGCCGCAGCCGGTCAAGCGGGGCGTCGCGGACGCCGTCCGCGCCCTCTACACCGAACGGTCCCTGATCAAGTACGACACCGGGCTCGTCCGGTTCGCGGACGTGCTGGAGCTCACCCACCCGCGCGCCGCCGACGCCCGGCAGGGCGACCTGTTCCGGCACGCGATCGACCGCCGGCACGGGCACGACGCCGTGATCCCCGGGTCGCTGGCCGTGCTGCGCGCCCGGGCGGAGCTGCTGGCGCTGCCGACCGGCGCGCGACGGGAGCTGCTGGACCGCCCGGACGCCACCGACGTCCTGGCCGCCGCCGGGATGACCTGGGAGTCGCTGGCGGGCTGGCTCGGCGGACCGCTCAGCGCCGCGTTCTGGGAGCGGATCATCCCGTCGATGGGGTACTTCGCGCTGCTCCGCAACCTGCGGAACTTCGACAGGGCGGGCGTTCCGGACGAGCTCGCCGAGCAGGTCGCGGCCCGCCTCACCGACCCCGAGCAGGTCGCGCGCTCCCGCGTGCTGCCCATGCGGTTCCTGGCCGCGCACCGCGCGGCGGGCTCCCTGCGCTGGGCGTGGCCGCTGGAGCGGGCGCTGGACGCGTCGCTGGCGAACGTCCCGTCCCTGCCCGGCCGGACGCTGGTCCTGGTCGATCGCTCGTACTCGATGTTCGGCCGGCCGTCCGCGCGCTCGGAGCTCACCGCCGCGGACACCGCGGCGATCTTCGGGACGGCCCTGGCGCTGCGGGCCGAGAAGGCCGACCTCGTCCAGTTCGGCAGCGGCCACGAGCGCGTCCCGTGCCGGCGCGGCGACCCGGTCCTCGAGGTCGTCCAGCGGTTCCGGGACCTCGGCGGCACCGAGACGGCCGCCGCGCTCAGGGCCCGCTTCCGCGGGCACGACCGCGTCGTGATCGTCACCGACGAGCAGGCGTGGGGCGGCGACCCGACCGCCGTGGTCCCCCGGCGCGTCCCCGTCTACACCTGGAACCTCGTCGGCTACCGGCACGGGCACGCCCCGTCCGGGACCGCGACCCGGCACACCTTCGCGGGGCTGTCGGACGCCGCGTTCGCGATGATCCCCCTCATCGAGACCGGCCGCACCACCGGCTGGCCCTTCTGACCGCCGGGGATGTCCGCTGGGTCACAGCGGACATCCCCCGGGAAGAGCCGAGAGGTGCCGGGACGTTGTCTCCTCGGGGTAACGTGCGCAGACCGTCCCTGCCGCGGACGCGTCGCTCCGGCGCGTCCGCCCGCCGACCCCGTCCCACCCGCCGTCCGCTGAGCTTGGGGGCACCGTTTCCGTGACCGATGGGCCGCTGATCGTCCAGTCCGACAAGACGCTCCTGCTGGAGGTCGACCACGAGCTGGCCGACGCCTGCCGGCAGGAGATCGCGCCGTTCGCCGAGCTGGAACGCGCGCCCGAACACGTCCACACCTACCGGGTGACCCCGCTCGCGCTCTGGAACGCGCGCGCCGCCGGGCACGACGCCGAGCAGGTCGTGGACGCGCTGCTGAAGTACTCGCGCTACCCCGTCCCGCACGCGCTGCTCGTGGACGTCGCCGACACCATGGCCCGCTACGGCCGGTTGCGGCTGGAGAAGGACCCGGTCCACGGCCTGGTGCTGTCCTCGTCCGACCGCGCGGTCCTCGAGGAGGTGCTGCGCGCCAAGAAGATCAAGGGCATGGTCGGCGACCGCGTCGGCGACGACGCGGTGATCGTGCACGCGAGCGAGCGCGGCGCCCTCAAGCAGGCCCTGCTCAAGCTCGGCTGGCCCGCCGAGGACCTCGCCGGCTACGTGGACGGCGAGGCGCACCCCATCCACCTGGACGAGGACGGCTGGGAGCTGCGCCCCTACCAGCGCGAGGCCACCGACGCGTTCTGGCACGGCGGCTCGGGCGTCGTCGTCCTGCCCTGCGGCTCCGGCAAGACCACCGTGGGCGCCGCCGCGATGGCGAAGGCCAAGGCGACCACGCTGATCCTGGTGACCAACACCGTCTCCGCGCACCAGTGGAAGCAGGAGCTGCTGCGCCGCACCACCCTCACCGAGGACGAGATCGGCGAGTACACCGGGACGAAGAAGGAGATCCGCCCGGTCACCATCGCCACCTACCAGATCATGACGACCCGCCGGAAGGGCGTGTACCCGCACCTGGAGCTGTTCGACGCCCGCGACTGGGGCCTGGTCCTGTACGACGAGGTCCACCTGCTGCCCGCGCCGATCTTCCGGATGACCGCCGACCTGCAGGCCCGCCGCCGCCTCGGCCTCACGGCCACGCTCGTCCGCGAGGACAACCGCGAGGGCGACGTGTTCTCGCTGATCGGCCCCAAGCGGTACGACGCGCCCTGGCGCGACATGGAGTCGCAGGGCTGGATCGCGCCCGCCGACTGCGTCGAGGTCCGCGTCACCCTCACCGACTCCGAGCGCCTCGCCTACGCGACCGCCGAGCCCGAGGAGCGGTACCGCTTCTGCGCCACCACCGACACCAAGACCCGCCTGGTCGAGGCGCTGGTCAAGCGGCACGCGGGCGAGCAGCTGCTCGTCATCGGCCAGTACATCGACCAGCTGGACGAGCTGGGCGAACTGCTCGGCGCGCCAGTGATCAAGGGCGAGACGCGGGTGAAGGAGCGCGAGCGGCTGTTCGACGCGTTCCGGTCCGGCGAGCTGAACGTCCTGGTCGTGTCGAAGGTCGCGAACTTCTCCATCGACCTTCCCGAGGCGACGGTCGCCGTCCAGGTGTCCGGCGCGTACGGCTCGCGGCAGGAGGAGGCGCAGCGGCTCGGACGGCTGCTGCGGCCCAAGGCGTCCGGCGCCGGCGCGCGGTTCTACGCCGTCGTGGCCCGCGACACCCTCGACCAGGACTACGCGGCCCACCGGCAGCGCTTCCTGGCCGAGCAGGGATACGCCTACCGGATCGTCGACGCGGACGCCGTCCTGTCAGGCGACGACATTTAAGGTCATCTTTTCACCACGCCGCTTTTCGCATTCAGAGGGAAACTCCCGAACGGCTCGACATCGGCTCCGGTGATCGCGAGCATGGGCGCGCTCTCGTCGTCGTTCGGGAGGAGCGCCCATGCCACCCGTCTCCCGCCGCCGCAGCGGCGTCCGGTCGTCGTACCGCCTCCGCCGCGGACTCTCCTATGCCACAGTCACGATCGGCTTCACCAGCTCGTTCCTCGCCCTGGTGGACGGCCGGGCGCTCGCGTTCCGGTCCTCGAGGGTTCCCAGGATCGCGGCGATCGCGGCCGTGAACGAGGCCACCGAATCGGTCGAGTTCTACCCGGCTCCCAGGCTGGGCGAGGCGTGGAAGCCGGTGAAGCGCTGGCGCCCGGTGCCGGGCTGGGGCGGCGGGGTGGACGTCAAGCTGCGTCCGGGCGGGCCGTATGGCGGACGCGTCCTCGCCATCGCCGACGGGGTGTCCGGCTATGTCGGCATCTACAGCTATCCGGGGCTCACCCGTAAATGGTCCGCGCACGTGGGCCGCGGGCGTGCCGCCAACCTCCACGGCGTCGAGTTCCTGCCGGACGGCAACGTCGCCATCGCCAACGCGACCGGCCCGGGAGGCGGCAGCGTCAGGCTGCTCGCCCACAAGGGCGCGAAGGTCCTGGCGGTACGGCCCTTTCCCGGGGCGCACGAAGTGCTCTACGACCCGTCCCTGCACGTCCTGTGGGCCATAGGGAACGATCGGCTGTCGAAGTTCCGCTACCGGGCCGGCAAGCTCGGCCCCGAAGTCTCCTACAAGCTCCCGCGCTCCTCGGCCCACACGGTGCGGCGGAACTTCCCGGCCTACGGCCACGACGTCCAGCCGGTATACGGCCGCAAGGACCGTCTCTGGATCGCGACGAACGGCGGCATCACCCAGTTCTCCAAGACCGCCGTCAGGCGCTGCAGAATCGTCCGCACCAAGGTGAACTGGCCCCGACCGGGACTGGACGGCGCGGGCTTCCGCTTCTGCAACGACTTCCCGGGCGCGGCCTCCATCAACGCGGGGAACGCGCTCCAGGACAGGCGGGCCAGCTACCGCCGGCTCCCCAAGTCGATCGGCAACGACCCGGTCTCCGGCCGCGTCCTGCTCACCTTCCCGGCTCCCGCGCACGGCTACCACGACTGGACGACGCCGTGCGTGACGCTGTACAGCCGTCCGCGGTGGGTACCGATGTCGTTCAGCCCGAACACGGCGAAGACCGCGTACTACCGAGCCCGCTGGCTGGTCGCCGCCTACCAATAGCGCACGGCGCAGCAAAAGGGCCAAATGAAAAAGGCCCCGCCGGTGAGGGCGGGGCCCAAACGCTCAAAGAAAGAAGTGAGGCCCGCCACTCGAAAGCGGCGGGCCTCACCCAATATATGTCCGGCGGCGTCCTACTCTCCCACACAGTCTCCCATGCAGTACCATCGGCGCTGAGGGGCTTAACTACCGGGTTCGGG
>NZ_QURH01000811.1 GCF_003428695.1 Actinomadura logoneensis | reverse complement strand
GCTCGCCGAACTGCCGCCGCCCGCCGACCCCGGTCTGCGCCGCGTCCTGCGGCTGACCGCGCACGACGCCGCCGCCCGGCAGCGCGACGCCGCCACCGCGCAGGCCGCCCTGAACGGCATGGAGGACGAGGTCGACCGGATCATCGGCGAGGCCATGCCGGTGATCGTCGCGCGCATCCGCCGAGACCGGGTCGGGCCCGAGACCGTCCTGCCGGAGGTCGGCGAGCCCGAGTCCCCGATGCTGCGCCGGCTGCTCGCCCGCGTGGTGGACGACCTGGCTACCGGGGAGCGCGGCAGCGCCGCCGCGATGATGTCGTGCGCGAACGCCGCCGCCCGTATCCAGGCCGCCTGCACCCGGCTGCTCGGCGACCTGCGCGATCTGGAGCACCGCTACGGCGACGACCCGGTCTTCCACGACCTGCTGGACATCGACCACGAGGTGTCCCAGGCCGGACGCATCGCCGACTCGATCGCGCTGCTCGCGGGCGGCCGGTCCGGACGGCGCTGGACCAAGCCGATCGTGATGGAGTCGATCCTGCGCGGCGCGATGGGCCGCATCCACGACTACCGGCGGGTCAAGCTGCACTTCACCACCGGCTCGGCGATCGCCGGATACGCCGCCGAGGGCGTCATGCACTGCCTCGCCGAGCTGATGGACAACGCCGCCTCCTTCTCCGCGCACAACACCGACGTGCACGTGTACGTCGAGGAGGAGGACGCCGGGATCGTCATCACCATCGAGGACAGCGGCCTCGGCATGCGGCGGCGCGAGCGCGCCCGCGCCGAGCGCCTGGTGAACGAGCCGTCCGACCTGACCGCGCTGCCCGGCACGCGGCTCGGCCTCGCCGTCGTCGGCCGCCTCGCCGCCAAGCACGGGCTGCGGGTCAGCTTCCGGCCGTCCTCGCGCGGCGGCACCGCCGCGATCGTGCTCGTCCCGCGCCAGCTCGTCACCCAGCCCCGCCAGGACCTCCTGCCGCCGGAGCTGCGCGAGCCCTGGGACGGGTCGACCCGTCCGCCGCTCGCGGGCACCGCCACCGACCCGCGCGACGACGCGCTGCCGGCCCCGGAGCCGAAGCGGGAGCGGAAGCGGGCGGCGGAGCGCCCGGCGCTCACGACCGACGACCCGCTGTTCGGCACGGCCCTTCCCACGCCGTCCCCCGCGCCGGACGACGCGTCCGGCGGGAACGGCGAGCTTCCGGACGCCCGCGGCACGGACCCCGCCGCCCGGGACGAGGACGGTGACGACGACGAGGGGTTCGAGCTTCCGCAGCGCAGGCGCGGCGCGACACTCGCCAAGTGCCCCGACCCGGTCGTGTCCGCCGTCGTCCGGGACGACGAGCGGCCGGCGCCCGGCGCGCGGTTCGCGGCGTTCCGCTCCGCGACCGGCGGCCCCCGGACGGTCGCCCGCGACACCGGCGGCAACCCCGCCCCCAAGGCGGCGGAGGAGTCCCGAGCGGCCGACGAGCCCAAGGCGCCCGACGCGTCCCGGACGTCCGCCCTCATCGACACGACCACCACCACCGAGCCCCCCGCCACCGAGAACGCGTCTCCGGACGGCGGCGCGCCCGACGGCGCGTCCCGGAACGGCGCGGCGTCCTCCCCGCCGGACGTCCCCGCTCCGGAGCGGCCGGACCAGGGGCGGTCATGACCGCCCGCGCACCCCAGCGCCCGCACGGCGGACTCCCCCGGGTCCGCCCGGCACAACAGATTGGAGGCAGGGGCGGACGTCCCGTGGCGTTCCCCCCGCGATCCCGATGAGTCCCGAAGAACGCGACCTGAGCTGGCTGCTCGACGGACTGCGCGACCGCACCCCCGGGGTGCGGCACGTGCTGGTGCTGTCCAAGGACGGGCTGAAGATCTGCTTCACCAAGGACCTGGACGTCGACCGCGCCGACCAGCTCTCGGCGGTGGCGGCCGGCGTGCAGAGCCTGTCGCTGAGCGCGTCCGCCGAGTTCGGCACCGGCCTCGGCGTGGGCCAGTCCATGCTGGAGTTCGCCGGCGGGCTGCTGCTGATAGTCC
Source organism: Actinomadura logoneensis (assembly GCF_003428695.1). Classification (GTDB taxonomy): domain Bacteria; phylum Actinomycetota; class Actinomycetes; order Streptosporangiales; family Streptosporangiaceae; genus Spirillospora; species Spirillospora logoneensis. Next base: position 2,489 of record NZ_QURH01000811.1, on the reverse strand, counting down.
CCGCCGGCGAGGGCGCTCACCTGGCGGTCGTCGCCGCCGAGGACGCCGACGTCGGCCTGGTCGGCCACTCGATGAACGAGCTGGTCGAGCAGATGGGCTCGTTCCTCACGGCCCCGCCCCGGCACGCGGCGCGGCGATGAGCGGGCGGCGGCACGAGCGGGAGGACCCGGACCGGTACTTCACCATCACCGGGGGGCGCCGGGACGCGTCCCTCGACCTGGTGGCGCTCGTCGTCGCCGAGATCGGCCCGCTGCCCGGCATGTCGTCGGAGCAGGTGCGGATCCTGCGGCTCTGCCGCGACCACCCCGTCGCGGTGGTCGAGCTGTCGGCGCACCTGGCGCTCCCGGTGAGCGTGGTGCGGATCCTGCTGCGCGACATGCTGGCCGACGGCCGGATCTCCGTCCGGCACCCGGTCTCGGCACCCGAACCCGAGGAACTCCCCGACCTGGAAACCCTGAAGCAGGTGCTCGTTGGACTCCACAACCTCTGACCCGCCCGCCGCGCCGCCCGCCGCTCCCCCCGCGGGCCCGGCCGGGCCGGACGCGTCCGCCCCGGCCCCGCTGCGCGGCACGGCCGCCGACGGCCTGAAGATCGTCATCGTGGGCGGGTTCGGCGTCGGCAAGACCACCATGGTCGGCTCGGTGAGCGAGATCCGCCCGCTGTCGACCGAGGAGGTCATGACGCGGGCGGGTGAGGGCGTCGACGAGGCCGACGCCGTCCCGGCCAAGACGACCACGACCGTCGCGTTCGACTTCGGCCGCATCACCCTCAACGACCGGCAGGTGCTGTACCTGTTCGGCGCGCCCGGCCAGCAGCGGTTCTGGTTCCTGTGGGACCAGCTGTTCGGCGGCAGCCTCGGCGCGGTCGTCCTCGTCGACACCCGCCGCATCGAGGACTCCTGGTACGCCATCGACCGGCTGGAACACCACCGGATGCCGTTCGTGGTGGCGGTGAACCGGTTCGGCGAGCGCGGGCCGTCGCTGCCGAAGGTCCGCGCCGCGCTCGACCTGGACGAGCACGTCCCGCTCGTCGAGTGCGACGCGCGGCTCCGCGAGTCCAGCAAGAACGTGCTGATCGAGCTCGTCCGCCACCTGACCGCGCTGCACGAACGTCCCGCCCGGGAGGACGCGCGATGACCGACCCCGCCCCGAACGCCGCGGCCGTCCCGGAGCACCCGGGCCACCCGCGGCCCGTCCGGCTGTACGGCCCGACGATCGCCGACGACCCGGCCGAGCTGTACCGGTCGCTGCGCGAGCACTACGGGCCGGTCGTGCCGATCCTGCTGGACGGCGACGTCCCGGCCTGGTTCGTGCTCGGCTACCGCGAGGTGCACCACGTCACCGCGAACCCGCAGCTCTTCGCGCGCGACTGCCGCCGCTGGAACGCCTGGGACCTGATCCCGGACGACTGGCCGCTGATGCCGTACGTCGGCTGGACGCCGTCCATCATGTTCGCCGAGGGCGCCGAGCACCAGCGCCGCGCGGGCGCGATCGGGGACGCGCTGGACGCGTTCGACCGCACCGAGCTCGGCATGATGGTCGGCCAGGTCGCCGACCGGCTCGTCGACACCTTCGCCGGGCACGGCCACGCCGACCTCGTCGAGCAGTACTCGCACCAGATCCCGCTGCACGTGGTCGCGCGGCTGTTCGGCCTCCCGGAGGCCGACATCCCGGTGCTGGTGAAGGACGTCGCCGACTCGCTCGACGTCGACTCCGACCCGGTCGCCGCGCACCAGCGCATCCACGCCCGGATGGTGAGGCTGGTCGCCGACAAGCACCGCGAGCCCGGCTCGGACGTCCCGTCCCGGCTGCTCGCCCACCCCGCCGCCCTCACCGACGACGAGGTGGTCATCGACCTGCTGGTGGTGCTCGCCGCCGCGCAGCAGCCGACCGGCAACTGGATCGGCAACGCGCTGCGCCTGATGCTGGTGGACGACAAGTTCTCCAACACCATGCAGGGCGGGCGCGGCAGCGCCTCGCACGCCCTCAACCAGGTGCTCTGGGAGGACACGCCGACGCAGAACTTCATCGGCCGCTGGGCGGTGCACGACTGCGTGCTCGGCGACCAGCGCGTCCGGCGCGGCGACCTGCTCGTCCTCGGCCTCGCCGCCGCCAACCGCGACCCGGGCGTCAAACCGCGCGAGTTCGGCGGCCCGGTCGCCAACCGCGCGCACATGTCGTTCGGCCACGGCGAGCACGGCTGCCCGTTCCCGGCGCCCGAGCTGGCCGAGGTCATCGCGAAGACGGCCGTCGAGGTGCTGCTGGACCGGCTCCCCGACATGGAGCTCTCCGTCCCCCCGGACGCCCTCGAATGGCGCCCGTCGGTCTGGATGCGGGGCCTCTACACCCTCCCGGTGAAGTTCACCCCCACCACCGACCTGCCCTACCTCAGCTCCTGACCGCGCCCGCGCGGACGCCAGGTTCGCGGACCGGCGCGCGGGGCCCGTGCCCCGCGCGCCGCGTCATGCCCGGCGCCGCGTCGTCCTCGGC
>NZ_QURH01000807.1 GCF_003428695.1 Actinomadura logoneensis | reverse complement strand
GCGCCGGTTCGTCCGCGCGCTGGCCCCGTCCGACCTCGCCGCCGGGTCGCTGCCGCACGCGCTGCGCTCGCTGGCCGACCGGGAGGGGGCCGCGCTGCGGATCGAGGGGGAGGAGTACCCGCTGACGCCGGAGGAGGGGGCCGCGCTGCACCGCGTCGCGCAGGGCGCGCTCGCCAACGCCCGCGAGCACGCCGCCGCCGGCCGCGTCGTCATCACCCTGTCCTACCTGGACGACCAGGTCGCGCTGGACGTCGCCGACGACGGCCGCGGCTTCGACCCCGCCGCGCCGCGCCCCGGCGGCCCGGACCGCGGCTACGGCCTGCCCGCCATGCGCGACCGGATCACCGGCGTAGGCGGCACCCTGGTCGTCGAGTCCGAACCGGGCGAGGGCACCGTCGTCGCCGCCCGCCTCCCGAGGAGCCGGCCATGACCCCCGCCCGCGACCGGGAGGCGGTCCGCGTCCTGATCGCCGACGACCACCCCGTGGTGCGCGCGGGGCTGCGCGCCCTGCTCGCGGGCGAGGACGGCCTGGAGGTCGTCGGCGAGGCGGGGACCGGCGAGGAGGCCGTCCGGCAGGCGGGGCTGCTGCGCCCCGACCTCGTCCTGATGGACCTGCGGCTCGGCGGGGGCATCGACGGCGTCGAGGCCACCCGCCGCGTCCTCGCCCTGCCGGACCCGCCGCGCGTCCTCGTCCTCACCACCTACGACTCCGACGCCGACATCTCCCGCGCGCTGGACGTCGGCGCGTCCGGCTACCTGCTCAAGGCGGGCCCGCCGGACGAGCTGTTCCAGGGCGTCCGGACGGCCGCGCGCGGCGGCACCGCCCTGTCCCCGGCCGTCGCGGCCCGCCTGGTCGAGCGCGTCCGCGATCCGGCCCCGGCCCTCAGCCCCCGCGAGGTCGAGATCCTCGAACACCTCGCCCGCGGCATGTCCAACCGGCGGATCGCCCGCGCCCTGTTCATCAGCGAGGCCACGGTCAAGACGCACCTCGTCCACATCTTCGCGAAGCTGGGCGTCGACTCGCGCACGGCCGCCGTCCGCGTGGCCGCCGACCGCCGCCTCATCCGCCTCTCCGACTGACCCCGGACGCGCCCGCGGCCCCGGCGGCGCCCCGGTCCCGGTCCGTCCCGTGGTCAGTCCCTGCTCAGGACGCCTCCGCCCCGGCTCCTGCCCGTCTCGTCGGGGAGGGCGTAGTCCAGCCTCCCGTCCTTGCGCGGCGTCAGCGTGATCTTGCCGACGTCGCAGCCGGAGAACCTGAAGGAGGTGGTGAAGACCGTCGTCCGGCCCCGGGTCGCGACCGGGACCGCCTTCCCGGCGCATCCGGAGCCGTAGGTGACCGTTCCGACGTGCCGGCCCTCCGTGAGGGACAGGTGGACCTTCCACGGCTGGCGGGACCCTCGGTACGCCACCTCGCCCGTCCACGACCCCGCCAACCGCGCGGGCACATCGACCTTGGCCTTCGGTGCCGTCGCCCGTCCCACGAGGTAGCCGCCGACGGAGACCCCGCCCACGAGCACCGTGAGTCCGCCGCAGCCCCACGCGCAGACCCTCAGGAAATCGCCGAAGCCCGTCCGCCGCCGGCGGCGACGGAGCGGTGGTCCGGGAGGGAACCCGTAGGCGGGCGCGGGAGGCACCGGGCGATGGCCGGGCACCGTCGTCGGCCGGGGCGGAGGCGGGGCCGGACGCGGCGGCGGGGCCGGACGCGGCGGCGGCGGGGGAGGGGGCGGAGGTCCGGGCGCGGAGTCGTTCCAGGGATCGAACGGATCGGGCCCCGGCGTCGCGTCGTCCCAGGGGTCGTCGAAGACCTCGGCGTCGTCGGACCCACCGTCCGCGCCGCCCCCGCCGTCCTTCCGCGGGTCGGGTCCGCGCCGGAACTCGTCGTAGCCCGCGCGCCGCTTCAGCAGGACGTCGCGGGCGGCGTTCAGCAGGCGGGTCCGCTCGTCCGCGGTGGCCTTGGCGGACGGGTCGGTGACCAGGTCGGAGTGGTGCTTCTTGATGAGCGTCCGGTGCGCGCGGCGGATCTCGTCGGTCCCGGCGTCCGGCGCGACGCCGAGCAGTTCGTAGGCGTCGCGGCCGTCCAGCTCGGCGAAGCCGGCGGCTCGGCTCACCGGCCGATCCGGCGGCGCACCGCGGCGCGGTAGCAGGTGAGGTCCCAGTGCGCCGACTCGGCCGAGTGGCCGGCGGGGACGATCCGGCTCCCGGTGGCGACGGTGACGTGGTGCGCACCGGCGAGGCAGAAGAGGAACACCTTCAGATGGTGCTCGAACCCCTCGTAGTGCCAGTCGCAGCGCAGCGGAGGGCTCCCCGAGGTGAACGGAGCCTGGAGGAGTTCCTGCGCGCGCGGTGGCAGGTTGCCGAGGACGCCTCTGGCCTGCGCGGTGAGTCCCAGGTCGGCGCCGCCTCCGGACGGCGGTCCCGCCGGCGACGCGCCCGGACCCGGTCCGCCGGTCCGGGCCGCGTCCATCGGGCCGGGCCTGTGGCCGACCCGGACGTGCCGCAGCGAACCGGGCGCGAACTGGAAGGCCGAGATCACGTAGACGGGCCGGTGCTCGGTGCTCAGGCGGGGTTCCGCGACCGCCAGCCCGTCCTGCCCGAGGACCAGGGCCTTCGGACGGCGCCCCGGGTCGGCGGAGTCCTCGGCGGCGTACCAGTCCAGGGTGGGGCCGGCCAGTTCGGCGAGGCGGGCGCGGGTGCGTTCGCCGAGCATCCCCCAGCACGCGTCCCGCAGCTTGTGGCCGCCCTCCAGGCCCATCTCGCCCGCGCGGTGCACGGCCGGTGCACGCCCGGAGGGCGCGGCCGGCCGGGCGGGCGGGCCGCTTCGCCGGACGGCGGGAGGGCCGGGCCGCCACGGATCCAGGGAAAACGACGAGTCCACCTGACGAGCCTCCTGAACCGGTTCCTGACTCGGAGCAACCCGCATTATTGCGAAGATCATCCGGTCTGGGGAGAGGTTCGCCGAGGCCCCGGCGCGGGACTCGGTGGTTGCGCGCCGGGGCCGGTTCGGGTCTTTCAGGGACGGGTCAGGAGCGGGCCGCCAGGGCGGGGATCAGGGCGGCGGCGTTCGGGGTGCCGAGGCCCGTGACCGGGTCCCAGCCCTTCGTGGCCGGGTAGCCGGGGATGGACGGGTAGTCGGGGTTGGAGTTGTTGCCGGTCGTCACGTCGTAGAAGTACGTGCCGTAGTCCGGGCCGTTCGCCAGGTCGTACAGCGCCTGGTTGATCTGCCCGAGGGGATGCCCCGCGACCTGCGCGGCGATGGCGACCAGGCCCGCCCACTGCGGCGTGGACGAGGAGGTGCCGCCGACGACGTACCAGCCGGAGCTGCACGGGTCGCCGCTCGGGCACTTGACGCCGGTCGCGCCCGGCGCGGTGTCGCGGACCAGGACGCCGGTCGCCGAGCTGGCCTGGGACGCGACGTCCGGGACGCCGCGCATCGCGCCGACCGGGGTGGACCCGGCGGGCAGAACGTTCTGGTACGCGGGCCGGGCGAAGACGTGGCTGAAGCCGCCGCCCGCGAACGTCCAGCCGACCTCGCGCTGCCCCGGGTGGGCCGGGCAGGCGGCGGGCGGGGCGGTGTCGTCGACGCGGGTGCCGGTCGCCCCGTCCAGGCACAGGTAGGTGCCGCCGACGCTGGTGACCAGCGGGTCGGACGCGGGCCAGCCGACGGACGCGTACGGGATCGCGGCCGGGTTCTTCACCGGCGTCTTGAAGTCGTTCTCGCTGCCGTTGTCACCGGAGCTGGCGAGGACGGTGACGCCCCTGGCCGCCGCCGACTCGAACGCGTGCCGCAGGTTCAGCAGCGACGCGGTCGAGTGGAACGCCTCCTCGCCGGAGCCGAAGCTCTGCGAGATGACGTCGGCCATGCCCCGGTCCACGACCTGCTGCTCCAGGTTCATGAACTGCGGGAAGCCCTGGACGCCGAGCGTCTCGGCCGTGGGCGTGGACACCAGCACGATGTTCGCGCCGGGGGCCATGGCGTGCGCCATGTCCAGGTCGAGCGCGACCTCCAGCGCCCAGCCGTTGCTGTCCTCCTGGCCGGTGCCGTTGCTGGACGGCGGCTCCTTGACCGGCCGGCTCCCCTGCTGGAGACGGGTGATGGACGGCATTCCCGGCTTGCACGCCACGTCCGGCATCCCGCACATCAGCGGCAGGCCGAACTGCCGGCTGTAGACCTTGAGGTCGGCCTCGGCCTGGTCGTAGCCGAACGCGTCGACGATCGCGATCGTCCGGCCGCGTCCGTCCTGGCCCCGCGCGTGCAGCGGGCCGACGTTGTAGGCGTTCTGCAGCGCCTTGGCGCCGAAGCAGCGGCGGCCGACCGAGGCGCAGTCGGCCTGAGTCGGCGGCGTCTCGGACGCGCCGACGTAGGTGAAGTCCGTCGCGTGCGGACGCGGCGCCGGAAGGGCGTCGCCGGCACGGGACGAGGCGGTCGCGGGCAGCGCCGACGCGGCGGCCCCGGCGAGCGCGATCGCCGCCAGCCAGACGGGCGCGCGGCGCCGGT
>NZ_QURH01000809.1 GCF_003428695.1 Actinomadura logoneensis | reverse complement strand
GGCGGGCCGCGCCGGGCGGTCCCCGGCGGCGGCGTCCGGACCGGCGCGACCTCTCCCCCGCTGAGCGCGCGCGGCGGACCGCCGGGAACGTCGCGTACGCGGTCGCGTGCGTCGCCGCCGGGACGGTCCTGGTGGCGAGCGGCCTGTCGTTCTTCGTCCTGAACAGCCTGCGCGGCCTCGGCTCGTCGCACGCGCTCGGGCACGGCCCGAGGTCCGCGGACGGCGCGACGAACATCCTGCTCATCGGGCTCGACTCGCGCAAAGACCAGAACGGCGACCCGCTGCCGAGGGCGGTTCTGCGGCAGCTGCACGCGGGCAGCGCGCGCGGCGTGAACGAGGAGGGCGTGGGCGGCTACAACACCAACACGCTGATCCTGCTGCACGTCCCGAACGACGGTGGCAGGGCGACCGCGTTCTCCATCCCGCGCGACGACTACGTGGACTACACCGACGCGGTCGGGCCGCAGCAGCACGGCAAGATCAAGGAGGCGTACGGCGTCACCAAGGCCTTCACCGAGGAGCGGCTCCGCGCGCGCGGCGAGCAGGACCGGCACCGGCTGGAGCGGGCCGGGCGCGAGGCGGCGCGGAAGGCGACGATCTCGACCGTCCGCGACCTGCTGGGGGTGCCCGTCGACCACTTCGCCGAGGTGAACCTCGCCGGGTTCTACGACCTGGCGACCGCGCTCGGCGGCGTGGACGTCTGCCTCAACCACCCGGTCCGCGACGTCTACTCCGGCGCGGACTTCCCCGCCGGACGGCGGCACCTCGACGGCGCGCAGGCGCTGGCGTTCGTCCGGCAGCGGCACGGCCTCGCCAACGGCGACCTCGACCGGACGCACCGGCAGCAGGCGTTCCTCGCGGCCGTCACGCACAAGCTCAAGCAGGACGGCATCTTCGGCGACCTCGGCCGCATGCGGAGCCTCCTGAAGGTCGCGCAGAAGGACGTCGTGACCGACTCCGGGTGGGACGTCCTCGGATTCGCGCAGCAGGCCAAGAGCCTGACAGGCGGGAACGTCGAGTTCCACACGCTGCCCATCGAGGGGTTCGGCACCATCGGCCGGCAGTCGGTGAACCTGGTGAACCCCAGGAAGATCCGGGCGATGGTGCACGACACCCTGAACCCGCCCAAGCAGCCCCCGGCCACCGCGGCGGGCGGCGGTGCGGGCGGCGGCGCGAAGGCGACCGTGGACGTGCTGAACGGCGGCGGGCACGCCGGGTTGGCCGCGCGGGTCGCGAACGCGCTGGCCCAGGAGGGCTACACCACCGGCAGGGTCGGCAACGCCGCGCCGCGCAGGCGCACGACCGTCCGGTACGGGCCGTCGGCCGGGGCGGCGGGTCGGCACATCGCCGAGCGGTTCGGCGTGCGGGCCGTCGCCGATCCGTCGCTCCCGGCGGGCGGTGTCCGGGTCGTCCTCGGACCCGCGGCGGACGTGCCGTCCGGGGCGGGTACGGGCGGGTCGCTCCCCGCGCCGACCGCCACGCTGCCGACGACGGGCGCGCAGGGCGGCGCGGTGCAGGGCGGCGGCATCCCCTGCGTCGACTGAGCCGCGCGACGCCCACCGGGAACGCCCGGTCCGCGCCCGTCCCGCACCGGTCCGCGCCCGTCCCGCCTGCACGCGTACCGTCCACGCCCGTACCGTCCGCACGCGTACCGTCCGCCACCCGCCCCGTCGCGTCCGTGCGGGCGGGCGGGCGGTAGCGGTTCGGGTCCGGCATGATCCGGCGTTTGACCAAGGCGTTGCCCGCGGCGGTAGCGATACGGGCGTGACATGCGGGAATGTGGACGCATGGACGACGAGGCCGACCCGGACTTCCCGCGCGCCTGGATCGAGTTCGCCGACCCGGCGGACGCCGAGCAGGTGTTCCGCTGCGACCTGACGTGGCTGACCTCGCGCTGGAACTGCCTGTTCGCGCGCGGCTGCCAGGGCATCGTGCCCGGCCGCGCCGAGGACGGCTGCTGCTCGCTGGGCGCGCACTTCAGCGACGAGGACGACGAGCGGCGGGTGGCGGGGCACGCCGCCCGGCTGACGCCGGAGGTGTGGCAGTACCACCGCGCCGGGACGCGCGGCGGGTTCACGGCGTCCGTCCCCGGCGGCGGGCGGCGCACCCGCGTGCTGAACGGCGCGTGCGTGTTCCTGAACCGGCCGGGGTTCGAGGGCGGTATCGGATGCGCCCTGCACGCCCAGGCCGTCCGGGACGGCCGCGAGCCGCTGGAGTACAAGCCGGACGTGTGCTGGCAGCTTCCCGTCCGGCGCACGTTCGAGTGGCGGGACCGTCCGGACGGCACCCGCGTCCTCGTCGTGTCGATCACCGAGTACGAGCGGCGGACGTGGGGGTCGGGCGGAGGCGGCCTGCACTGGTGGTGCACCAGCGCGCACTCGGCGCACGACGCCGCCGAGCCGCTGTACGTCACCTACCGCCCGGAGCTGGTCGCGCTCATGGGCGAGCCCGCGTACGCGGTGCTGGCCGAGATGTGCGAGACCCGCATGGTGGCCCCGATGCTCCTCGCCCCGCACCCCGCCGACCCGCCCACCGACCCGCGTCCCGCACGCTGATCCGCCGGGCGGCCCCGGCGCGCCGAGCGGGCGCGGTCAGCGGTCGGCGCAGACCGGGCACGGGCCCTCGGTCATGATGGCGGGCCTGCCGCCGCGCACGTCCCCGCCGAGGCTGATGACGCGCCCGACGCCGAGGCACGCCCGGCAGCCCGGCATCATGTCCGCGCCGAGCTGGTCCCAGACGGGCGTCCCGGCGCGCCTGACGACCGGCCCGTACCCCTCGCCCGCACCGTCGTCCTCGCCGAGGCGCCCCTCGCCCCGGCAGAAGAAGCAGGCCAGCCGAAGCGGCCCGAGCCGCTGTTCCGTCGCCCCGCTGCAGGCGGGACAGTCCTTCCGGTCGCTCACACCCTGCCTCTGCCCCGGCGGGCGGCGCGCGGAACCGGAATCGGCCACGCATGGGGAAAGCCCTCTCCTTCGAGTGGATCACTGCGGAACCGGCGCGTTCTGTGGCAGGGCCGCCCGGGCGTTCCCGAACCGGGGTCAGAGCAAGGCGCGGCTCTGCGACCGCACGGCGGGCGGATGGGCGACGCGATGTGACGCAGGACACCTTTCTTACCCTTACCCCCTATAGGTATGGTTCCAGCGGTCATCCGAGCCGTAAGGAGCATCAAGTGGGTACTCAGGAGCGCATCGTCGTGGTCGGGGCGTCGCTGGCGGGGTCGCGCGCCGCGGTGACGCTGCGCGAGGAGGGGTTCGCGGGCGCGCTCACCCTCGTCGGGGCCGAGCCGCACCGCCCGTACAACCGGCCGCCGCTGTCCAAGAGCGTGCTGGAGGGCGACGACGACGTCAGCCTGGCCGGGTCGGAGGAGATCGAGGCGGACTGGCTGGTCGGGCGCGCCGCCGTCCGGCTCGACACCGCCGCCCGGACGGTCACCCTGGACGACGGCGCCGAGCTCGGCTACGACGGCCTGGTCATCGCCACCGGCGCCCGCCCGCGCCGGCTGCCCGAGGAGCAGATGGCGCTCGCCGGGGTCCACGTGCTCCGCACCCTGGACGACGCGCTGGAGCTGCGCAAGGCGCTGGCCGACGTCCGGGGGCGCGTCGTCGTCATCGGCGGCGGCTTCATCGGCGGCGAGGTCGCCTCGACCGCCCGCGCGGCGGGCCACGAGGTCACCGTCGTGGACGCGGCCGAGCCGATGACCCGCGTCCTCGGCCGGACGGTCGGCTCCTGGCTGGCCGGGCACCACCGCGCCCACGGCGTCGAGCTCGTCACCAACACCCGGGTCGCGGAGCTGGTCGGCGAGGGCGGGCGGGTCACCGGCGTCCGGCTGGACGGCTCCCGGACCGTCCCCGCCGACCTGGTCGTCCTCGGCGCGGGCGTCGTGCCGAACACCGAGTGGCTGGAGGGCAGCGGCGTCCACGTGGACGACGGCGTGGTGACCGACTCGCGCCTGTTCGCGCGCGGCCACGGCGACATCGTCGCGGCCGGGGACGTCGCGCGCTGGCCGCACACGCTGTTCGGGCACGAGACCGTCCGGATCGAGCACTGGTCCAACGCCAACGAGCAGGGCGCCGCCGCCGCGCGGAACCTGCTGCGCGGGCCGTCCGAGGCGGTGCCGTTCAGCCAGGTCCCGGCCCTCGGGACGCGCGTCCACGGCACGCGGATCCAGTACGCGGGGCTCCCGCACGTCGCCGACGCGAGCACCGTCGTCACCGGCACGCCCGAGGACGGCAAGTTCGCCGTCGCCTTCACCCGCGAGGGCGTCCTCGTGGGCGCGGCGACGGTGAACTTCCCCAAGGAGCTGACCCGGCTCCGCAAGGCGATCGAGGCCCGCGAGTCGCTGTGACCTTCACGGCCGCCACCGCCCGCGGACGACGCGGACCGGCCGGACCGGCGTGGTTCAGCGGGCTTCGGCCGGGGCGGCGGCGGGCTCGGCGGCGCGGCCGGGCGCCTGGCGCGCCGGTTCGGC
>NZ_QURH01000806.1 GCF_003428695.1 Actinomadura logoneensis | reverse complement strand
TATCAGTTCCGTCCGGCTTGTCAATTTCCGGCCGATTCTGATTCCGCACTTCCCGCCCGCTTTCGCGGCCGTTCCGTGCGGCTTCCGCTATTTCACCAGATCCGCACCGATTCGCAAAATCGAGCCTTTCTGGCATGCCACAGCACGCAGGGCATGACTGAACGCCATGTCCTGTGGTTCGTGAAGGGTTCCCCCGGCCGGCCGCCGCGTGTCCGCGCGTCCTGCATCCCGTGGGGACAAGGAGCAAACTTACATGCCCTCGCGAGCGGATGTCAAACGCGGTCGGCCCGGAATTTTCCCGCGAGGCCCTGCGCTCGGATGATCACGGCTTCCGATGGTCTTCAGGAGGAGAGCTTGACAGAGCGAACGGCACTGGTGCTGGGCGGCGGCGGCGTCGCGGGCATCGCCTGGGAGGCGGGCGTGCTCGCGGGGTTGGCCGAGGCCGGCATGGACGTCCTGGGCGCCGATCTCCTCGTGGGGACGTCGGCCGGGTCGTCGGTGGCGGCCCAGGTGGCAGCCGGGCTCACCCCGGCCGAGCTGTACGCGCGGCAGACCGATCCCGCGCTGCAGAACCGCGAGCTGGTCCCGCGGGGCGTCTCCGTCGAGCGGGTGTGGGAGGAGATCACGCGGATCCTGGCGGAGAACTCCGATCCCGAGGTGGTCCGCCGGGAGATCGGGGCGTTCGCGCTGGCCGCCGAGACCGTTTCCGAGGAGGAGCGGTACGCGGTCATCGAGGGAAGGCTTCCGGTGCACGAGTGGCCGGAGCGTCCTCTGCTGGTGCCGGCGGTGGACACCGCCACGGGCGAGCCGGTGGTCTGGACGAAGGACTCGGGTGTTCCCCTGGTGGACGCGGTCGCCTCGAGCTGCGCCGTCCCCGGCGTCTGGCCGCCCGTGACGATCGGGGACGCCCGGTACACCGACGGCGGGATCCGGACGATGGTGAACGCGGACCTGGCGGCGGGTTGCGAGCGCGTCCTGATCGTGGCGCCTATGTCCGACCCGGCGCTGGACGAGCAGGTCGCGGCGCTCCGGGAGGCGGGGGCCTCGGTGGAGGTGATCGTGGCGGACGAGGCGTCCGTCGCGGCGTTCGGCGCCGACCCGCTCTCCCCCGACACGCGCGTTCCGTCCGCCGAGGCGGGGAAGGCGCAGGGCGTGGCCGCCGCCGCGGGGATCGCCGAGCGCTGGTCGGGCGTCTGACCGGACCTCGGACACGCGCCGCCACGGGTGCTCCGTGAGACGGGCCGCCGCCCCGGCCGGGTGGCGGCCCGTCGTCGTTCAGCCGGTGGCCCCGGCCGCGATCTCCTCGCGGATGCGTTCCCAGGCGGCGAGGACGTGGCGGCTGTCGGTGGTGGGGGCGCCGATCGCCACCCGCAGCAGGACGTGCCCGTGGACCTTGGTGTGGCTGAGGAGGAGGTCCCCGGACGCGTTGAGCCGCTGCAGCACGCCGAGCGTGGCGGCGTTGGCCTCTTCGGTGGTCAGGCCGTCCCAGAGCGGACGGAAGCAGACCAGTCCGAACGGGTGGTCGGGACGGGCCTCGAAGCGGGGGTCGGCGTCGATGAGCGCGGCGAGTTCGTCCGCGAGGCGCGCTCCGGTGCGGATGTGGTCGCGCAGTCCCTCGGCGCCGTACCAGCGGATGACCGACCAGAGTTTCAGGGCGCGGAAGCGGCGGCCGAGCGGGATCTGCCAGTCGCGGTAGTCGATGACCTCGCCGGACGTGGTCGCCTGGTTGCGCAGGTACTCGGGGAGGATCGACAGGGCGCCCAGCATGGGGGCGCGGTCGGCCATCCAGAGCAGGGTGCAGTCGAAGTTGGTGAGCAGCCACTTGTGGGGGTTGGTGGAGTAGGACGCGGCGTACTCGGCGAGGCCGTCGTTCACCCAGCGGAACTCGGGGCAGACGGCGGCGACTCCGGCGTAGGCGGCGTCCACGTGCAGCCAGACGTCGTGGCGGCGGCAGACCTCTCCGATCGCGGGGACGGGGTCGACGGCCGTGGTGGAGGTGGTGCCGACGGTCGCGCAGACCATCGCGGGGGTCGCTCCGGCGGCGACGTCCTCGCTGATCAGGGCGTCGAGGTGGGCCGGGTCCATCGCGAGGGTGACGGGGTCGACGTCCACGACGCGGACGTTGTTCGCGCCGACCCCGGCGACGCGCGCCGCCTTCTCCAGGGACGAGTGGGTCTGCGAGCTGATGTAGAGGGTGTAGCGGCGGTCGATGCCGTCGCGTCCGGGCGCTCCGCCGCCCGCGCGGTGCAGTGCGGACAGCAGCGCGACCAGGCAGGCGCTGGACGCCGAGTCCTGGATGACGCCGTTGCCGCGGAACTTGGCGGGGAGGTCGAGCAGTTCGGCCGTCCAGTCGGCGACGCGGGTCTCCAGCTCGGTGGCGGCGGGGCTGGTGGCCCACATCATCCCCTGGACGCCGAGGCCCGAGGACAGCAGGTCGCCAAGGATGGCGGGGCCGCTGGCGTTGGACGGGAAGTAGCCGAAGAAGGCGGGGTGCTGCCAGTGGGTGACGCCCGGCATGACGTCCCGTTCGAGGTCGGCGAGCAGGCCGTCGAAGCCCTCGCCCTTCTCCGGCGGATGCTCGGGGAGCGCGGCCAGCACGTCGCCCGGCTCGGCCCGCGACATCACGGGGCGGGACGCGATCGACTCGTGGTAGTCGGCGATCCAGTCGATGACCTGCTTGCCGTGCCGGCGGAACTCCTCCGGCGTCATGTGGCCTGCCACCACACCTCCTCGTTCGGGATGGCGTACGAGGGGCGGCGTGCGGCGCGGGAGGCCGGGCACCGCCCGCCCGCCGGTCCGCGGCAGGCGGTTCCGGCGGGCGCTGGCAGCTTAGGCGCGCGACCTCCCGCGACTCCAGTGATCTTGGACGGGCCTCGGGGGCGGGAGGTCAGCAGTTGCCGGTGACGGGCCTGCCCTGGAAGCGGTCGTTGAGGAAGGCGGTCATGTCGGGGAACGCCTGGGTCAGTCCGAGGGCGTGCTCGGCGAGCGGGTAGGTCCGCCAGGTCAGGTTCGTCCCGGCGTCGCACCAGGTGCGGTGCAGGGTGTCCGCCTGGGCGAGCGGGACGAGTTCGTCGGCCGCGGCGTGGGCCTGGAAGACCGGCATGGGCGGCTTGGTCCCGCCCAGCTTGTTCTCGGCGAAGCGGGCGAGCCAGGTGGGCGAGTTCAGCGGGTTGGTGGTCGTGAAGTCGGTGATGTGGCGGAAGGCCGTGCCGATGATGGCGCCGACGCCGTCCACGCTGGCCAGGCAGACGTCCTTGTTGTCCGCGAGGAGCTTGCGTCCGGCGTCGTTGAGGTAGTTCTCCAGCTTCAGCTCGGGGTAGGCGGTGTCGAACCCGACGGCGGACAGGAACGCCAGGCCCATTCCGGCGCTGCCGTCCAGGAACTTGCCGACCGCGACGAGGTCGGCGGGCACGCCGCCCGCGCTGACGCCCTTGATGCGCAGCTCGGGCGCGTAGGTGGGGGCGAGCTGGGCGGCCCAGCCGACCGATCCGCCGCCCTGGGAGTAGCCCTGCAGGCCGACGGGGGTGGTGGCGCCGAGGCCGGAGGACGGGAGGCGCTCGGCGGCGCGGGCCATGTCGAGGACGGCGCGTCCCTCGGACTGCCCCACCGTGTAGGTGTGGATTCCCGGGGTGCCGAGCCCCTCCATGTCGGTGACGGCCACGGCCCAGCCCCTGAGCAGCAGGCCGTTGATGAACGCCTGCTCGTAGTCGAGCCCCCGGGAGAGCGTGTAGGACGGGGCGCACTCGTCGCCCAGGCCGCGCGTCCCGACGCCGTAGGAGACCAGCGGACGGGAGCCTCCGCCGAGCCACGGCGTCCTCGGCACCAGGACGGTTCCGGAGACGGCGACGGCCTGGCCGGTGGCGTTCACCGACCGGTAGAGCACCTGGGTGGACGAGACGCCGAGCAGCGGCGGGTAGCTCGCCGTGCGCGAGCGGATGACGTCGCCGGGGCGTCCGGCGGGAAGCGGGTTCGGGGGCTGGTAGAAGGCGTCGTTCTGGGGCGGGATCGAGTCCGCCCGCGCCGTCCCTGCGGGGAGCGCGGCCGTGACGGCGGCGAGGGCCGCCGACACCACGGCCAGCACGCGTGGGATTCTCACCTGGACCTCCTCGGGTCCGCCGGACGGCCGGGGTACCGTCCGGCGTCTGCCCCGAAATGTGACATCCGGCATCAGCGAGGCATAGAGCGCCGAGAGAGGAAAAACGGCCGGGTCCTGTCAGCTGGCTGACAAGACCCGGCCGCATCTGCCGTCGCACCTGCCGTCCGCCGGAGCGGTCGGACTCAGCTCGCGGTCACGACGCTGAGGACGTGGCCGGGTTCGCGGTGGCGGTGGTGGCGGGCTTCGCTCCGGGCTTCGCCGCGGGCTTCGTGCCGGACTGCTCGGTGGTCTCCTCGGCGGGCTCGCCGGCCGGTCCCCCGGCGGGGCCGGCCGTGGGCGGCCCCGCGGCCTCGG
>NZ_QURH01000812.1 GCF_003428695.1 Actinomadura logoneensis | reverse complement strand
GGTCGGACGGGGCGTCCGTGCCGGGCCGGGCGTCCCCGGCCGCGCCGGAGGTGTGGGCGTGCCCCGCGCCGTGCCCCGCGCCGTGTCCGTGGCCCGCACCGTGCCCGGGGATGGCCACTCCCGCCGCCGAGCCGGACCGCGCCACCGGGGAGATCGGCAGCAGCGTGCGGCGGTCGCGCGGCTGGTGGGCCTGGTGCCGGCGGCCCGCCATCACGTCGTCCAGCCGGTCGCCGATGCCCGCGTAGTCGTCGAAGCTCAGCACCGCGTCGGCCTCGGGCAGCGCCTGGGCCAGCTCGGCGCCGTACCGCTCGGCCATGCACCCGGCCGCGACGACCTTCGCGCCGGAGTCCTTGGCGGCGAGCAGGGTGTCGATGGAGTCCTTCTTGGCCGCGTCGATGAACCCGCAGGTGTTCACCACGACCACGTCGGCGCCGTCGGAGCTGTCGGTGAGGTCCCAGCCCGCGCCCTCGATCCGGGCGGCGAGCTCTTCGGAGTCGACCTCGTTCCGGGCGCAGCCGAGCGTGACGAGAGAGACCTTGCGGCTAGTGGACATGTATCCAAAGGTAATGGGCTCCGGGGCCTCGCCGGACCACGGGGAGCACCATGGCGCCCGTGTGGCACGCCCTCCCGGCCGAGGGCGCCTTCGACTCCGACGCCCTGACGTCAGGCGGGACGTCAGGCGGACCCGGCGTCCTCGGGCTTGGGGTCGGACGGGGTGAACTTCAGCGTCACCACCCGCCCGGTCTTGCCGGCCTTGCCGATGTCCTGGCCGTTCACCGTCAGCCGGACGCCACCGCCGTCCCCGACCACGATCCTGATCACCTTGTGGGCGGACCAGTGCTTGCTGTCCCCCTCCTGGACGACGCCGGCGAACAGCGGCCTCCCCTTGTCACCCCGGACCTGCACCCAGGTGGAGCGGCGGGCCTTGAGCTTGATCTGGACGCCCTTGTGCGGCGTGGCGCTGGGCGTCGGGGAGGCCGGGGTCGGATCCGGCGCGGCCGTGCCCGCGCCGACCGGCGTGCCCGCGACCTGCTGGGCGGTGTGGTGCTCGCCGCCGCCGCGGCTCAGCACCTGGAAGACCCCGTAGCCGATCACCAGGACCAGCGCGACGGCCATCGCGGCCGTCCAGTTCGGGGAGCGCCGCCCGCGCAGCGGCACCTGCTGGTCGGCCTCGAAGACCGACGCCGTGGCGGACGCGGGCTGCGGCGCCCCGCCGTGCGCCTCGTCGAACTGCTGGACGAGCGGCTCGGGGTCGATGCCGATCACCCGCGCGACGCTCCGGATGTGCCCGCGGGCGTAGAAGTTGCCGCCGCACGCGGTGAAGTCGTCGTGCTCCATCCCGCGGACGACCGACTCCCGGATCCGGGTGCGCAGGCTCACCTGGGTGATGGTCAGTCCGGCCCGCTCGCGCTCTCTCGCCAAGGTCTCACCGATGCTCAACGCGAGCCTCCCTCAGAGCGCAACCTTCAGGCGACCGACCCCCACGCCGGAGATTCCCAGTCTAGGAACCCCCGCGCCCAAGGGGCGATAGTCAACACATGGGAAACGGGGCAAGATTCCGCATCAATCCGTCCATGGTCCGGCCATCGGCCGCCACCCTTCACGGCGGCACCTACCCCGGCGCGAGTGGATCATGCATCATGGCCCTGAACAGGGCGGAAGTCTCCGTCCGGACGGTGCGACCGGAACCCGTCCCGCCGTCCCCGGACGCCCCGGGCCGAGGACCGCCGACGACCGTTCCGCGCGTGCCGCCACCCACCGTCCGAGCGTGATCGCAAGGCGTGACGTGGCGCGCCAGGGGACCAGCGCGACAAGGGACACGGCCGACTCCGGATCGACGAACGCGCGGGCGGACGCCGGTGTCAGGAGCCGCCACCGCGGACGTCGGCGAGGACCCCGGCCAGCTCGTCCGGCTTCACCAGGACGTCGCGGGCCTTCGACCCCTCGCTCGGCCCCACGATGTCGCGGCTCTCCATGAGGTCCATCAGCCGGCCCGCCTTGGCGAACCCGACGCGCAGCTTGCGCTGCAGCATGGACGTCGACCCGAACTGGGTGGTCACGACGAGCTCGATGGCCTGGACCAGCAGGTCCATGTCGTCGCCGATCTCCTCGTCGATCTCCTTCTTCGGCCCCGCGGCGGCGCCGACGTCCTCGCGGTAGTGCGCCTCCATCTGCGCCTTGCAGTGCGCGACGATCGCGTGGATCTCCTTCTCGGAGACGTAGGCGTTCTGCAGCCGCATGGGCTTGCTCGCGCCCATCGGCAGGAACAGCGCGTCGCCCTGCCCGACCAGCTTCTCCGCGCCGGGCTGGTCGAGGATGACCCGGCTGTCGGCGAGCGAGGACGTCGCGAACGCCAGCCGGGACGGCACGTTCGCCTTGATCAGGCCGGTCACCACGTCCACCGAGGGCCGCTGCGTCGCCAGCACCAGGTGGATGCCGGCGGCGCGGGCGAGCTGGGTGATCCGGACGACCGAGTCCTCGACGTCGCGGGGGGCGACCATCATCAGGTCGGCCAGCTCGTCGACGATCACCAGCATGTACGGGTAGGGCGTGTAGACCCGCTCGCTGCCGGGCGGCGCGGTGAGCTTGCCCGCGCGGACCGCCTTGTTGAAGTCGTCCACATGCCGGAACCCGGACGCGGCGAGGTCGTCGTAGCGGCGGTCCATCTCGCCGACGACCCACTCCAGGGCCTCGGCGGCCTTCTTCGGGTTGGTGATGATCGGCGTGATCAGGTGCGGGATGCCCTGGTACATGGTCAGCTCGACCCGCTTGGGGTCGACCAGGATCATCCGGACCTCGTCCGGCGTCGCCCGCATCATGACCGAGGTGATCAGGCCGTTGATGCAGGTGGACTTGCCCGCGCCGGTCGCGCCCGCGATGAGGATGTGCGGCATCTTCGCCAGGTTCGCCACCACCGTGCGGCCCTCGACGTCCTTGCCGAGGCCGACGATCATCGGGTGGTGCTCGTTGGTCGCGGCGGGCGAGCGCAGCACGTCGCCGAGGCTGACGATGTCCTTGTCCACGTTCGGGATCTCGACGCCGATCGCGGACTTGCCGGGGATCGGGGAGATGATCCGGACGTCGGGCGACTTCACCGCGTAGGCGATGTTCTTGGTCAGCGCGGTGATCTTCTCGACCTTGACCGCCGGGCCGAGCTCGATCTCGTAGCGGGTGATCGTCGGCCCCCGGGTGAACCCGGTGACCTGCGCGTCGATGTTGAACTGCTCCAGAACCTCGGTGAGCGAGGCGACCACGGCGTCGTTGGCCTTGGTGCGCGGCTTGGCCACGCTGCCGGGCCGGAGCGCCGCGGGGTCGGGCAGCTCGTAGATCTCGCCGGACGAGCTCAGCGGCAGCTGCTCGGTGCGGGACGGGCCGGGCGTCGGGTCGGGGACGTCGTGACCGGGCGCGGGCGCGTCCACCAGGATGTCGGTGGGCAGGTCCGGGACGCCGGGCGCGGGCTCCTCGGCCGCGGGCTGCGGGACGTCGTCCACGCCGAGCGGGTCCGGGCCGAACAGCTCGTCGGCGAGGTCTCCCCCACCGGCGCCGCCGCCCTTGCCCTTCTTGCCCTTCTTGCCGGACGCGGCGGACGACTCGTCCAGGACGGGCGTGTCGTACGGCCGGGAGTGCTCCCCGACCTCCAGCTCGCCGTCGCTCTCGTCGTCGTCCTTCTTCTTGCGGCGCCGCTTGGGCTTGGTGTCGTCGTCGGCGGCCGTGTCGGACGGACGCGTCGGACGGCCCTGGAGCGTCGCGACCGCCCACAGCTCGGCCAGCCGGTCGGGGACGCGGGCGATCGGCGTCGCGGTGACCACCAGCAGCCCGAACCCGGCCAGCAGCAGGAGCAGCGGCACCGCCACCCAGCCCGACAGCGTCGCCCGCAGCGGCGCGGCGACCAGCCAGCCGATCACGCCGCCCGCGCCGCGCACCCCGGTCATGTCGTTCGCCGGGGTCGGGCCGCCGGAGGCGACGTGGATGATGCCGAGCACGCCGACACCGAGCGCGGTCATGCCGATGACGACGCGTCCGGTGTCCTCGTTGTGCTCGGGATGCCGCAGGGTGCGCCAGGCCAGCGCGGCGAGCACGACGGGAAGCGCCATCGCGAGCACGCCGAGCGCCCCGCGCACCACCCGTTCGATCGCGACGGTGACCACGCCCTCGGGCGTCCACCACAGCACGGAGGCGAGCACGATCGCCGCGCCGAGCAGGGCGAGGCCGAGCCCGTCGCGGCGGTGCTGCTCGTCGAGGTCGCGCGCGCCGTTGCCGTACGCCCGGAACACCGACCCGACCGCGACGGCGGCCAGGTGGTAGAGCTTGAACAGGAGTTTGAAGAAACCGAGGACGAGCTGGGGGATCGGGTCGGGCTGGCTCGGCTGCCTGCGCGCGGGGGCGCGGCCCTTCGCACCGCCGGCCCTGCCGCCGCCGGAGCGCGCTCCGGCCGCCTGCGCGGGCTTG
>NZ_QURH01000805.1 GCF_003428695.1 Actinomadura logoneensis | reverse complement strand
CGTCCAGGCGGACGGTGTGGCCGCATGGACGCGCGGACGGGGCCGGGACGCCGCCCGTCCCGTCCCGCCGCGGAGCCGTTGCCGCATGGACGCGCGGACGGGGCCGGGACGCTCAGAGGACGGCGCGGGTGACGGCGTAGGCCGCGGCGAAGGTCAGGACGAGCCAGACGACGGCCGTCGCGAGCGCGGACGGGCCGCCCGCCAGGATCCGGTCCGGGCGGCCCCGGGTCGCGGCGACCAGCGTCCACCACTGCACCGCCATGAAGACCGTCGAGTACAGGGAGCCGAACCCGGTGAAGGCGAAGCCGAGCACCAGCGTCGCCGGGGTGATCGCGTGCAGGAAGACCGCCGTCCCGTCGGCGCCGTCGCGGCGCAGCAGGCCGAGGACCGCGCCCCAGCCGACGGCCGCGACGATCCACACGGTGAGCAGCGGCCAGGGCGCGCCGCCGACGGTCCCGGCCGCCATCAGCCGCGCATCAGACCGGACTCCCAGGCCCAGGCGGCGATCCCGGTGCGGTTCCGGGTGCGCAGCTTGCGCTGCACGCTGCCGAGGTGCGTCTTCACCGTGGACAGCGAGACGAACAGCTCCGACGCGATCTCCTCGTTGGTCCGGCCGCGCGCGACCAGCCGCACCACGTCCAGCTCGCGCTCGGTGAGCGGTTCGGGCAGCCGCGGCGGCTCCGGCGCGGGCGCGGCCAGGTTCGCCAGCAGCCGGACGGTCACCGACGGCGACACCAGCGCCTCGCCGTTGGCCGCCGCCCGCACCGCCTCCACCAGCAGCGCCGGGCCGCTGTCCTTGAGCAGGAACCCGGCCGCGCCGCCGCGCAGCGCCCGGTAGACGTACTCGTCCATGTCGAAGGTGGTGACGATCACCACGCGCAGCGGGTCCGGCACGTCCGGGCCGGCGAGCAGGCGGGTCGCCTCCAGGCCGTCCATCCGCGGCATCCGGATGTCGAACAGGCACACGTCCGGGCGGAGCCGGCGGGCCAGCTCCACCGCCGCCGCGCCGTCGGCGGCCTCGCCGACCACCTCCATGTCCGGCTGCGAATCGATGATCATCCGGAAGCCGGTGCGGACCATCTCCTGGTCGTCGGCGATCAGTACGCGGATCGTCACGGTGCGATTCTCTCAGTCTTCCGAAACCGGGATGACCGCGACGACCTCCCAGCCGCCCTCGGGACGCGGTCCCGCGGTGAGCCGGCCGTCCACGGCGTCCACCCGCTCGGCCAGCCCGGCGAGCCCGAACCCGCCGGACGGCAGCCGCCGCCCGCGGCCCTGCCCGTCGTCCCGGACGGCCACCTCGACCGACCCGTCCCCGAGCCGCGCCACCGACACGCGGACGATCGTCGCGTCCGCGGCGTGCTTGCGCGCGTTGGTCAGCGCCTCCTGGACGACCCGGTGCACCGAGGTGACCACCTCCGGCGGCAGCGCGCCCAGGTCGTCGGCGAGCGCGAGCGTCGCGGGCGGGGCGTCGCCGAACCCGTCCACCAGCTCGGCGACCTGCGACAGGTCGCCTACCGGACGCGTCGCCCCGCCCCCGCCCGCCGCGCCGCCGGGACGGGCCGCGTCCTGGGCGTCCCGCAGCAGGCCCACCATGCGGCGCATCGAGGTCAGCGCCTCGGTGCCGGCCTTCTCGATCTGCCCGAACATCCGGTCCAGCTGCTCGGGCGACTGCGCCGCCGCCCCCGAGGACGCCGCGAACCGCGCCGCCTGCGCCTGGACGACGATCCCGGTCACGTGGTGGGCGACGAAGTCGTGCAGGTCGCGGGCCAGTTCCAGGCGCTCGTCGCGGCGCGCGTCCGACAGCGCCCGGCGGCGGCGCGCGTCCACCGCCCGCAGGTACAGGCCGGTGCCGATCGCGATCGCGACCAGCACCGCCAGCGGCGCGGCGAACCCGATCAGCAGCAGCCGCGACCCGCGCAGCGGAATGATCACGATGGGGAGGGAGACCAGGGCGGTCATCGCGACCACCCGGCTCTGCGGGGCCGTCCACGCCATCCGGGTGACCAGCACCAGCAGCCCGGTCACCTCGACCAGCGCCGCCTGGTCCTGGACGGCCGTGCCGAGCGCGGCGAGCGTCCCGGTCAGCAGGAGCGACGCCCCGGCGGCGATCGCCGCCCACCGCGTCAGGCGGCGCCGGGCGAGGCAGGCGTACGCGACGACGGCCGCCACCGCGACCGGCGCCAGGTCCCACGGGTTCCGGGGCCGGTACACGGCGGCCAGGCAGAGCAGCAGGTACAGCGCGGCGCAGCCCAGGGCCATCACCCGGAACAGGCACCCGCCCACGGACTGCACCCGCGCCAGCCGGTCCGGACCCTCCGGCATCGCCTCAGGCCCGCGATTGGCCCCCCGCGCCGCGTCCCCCGCCGCCTCCCGCCGGACGTCTCCCGACGCGTCCCCCGGCGTGTCTGTCCGCGTGGCGCCGGGCGCGGCTTCCCGCGCGCCCCCCGGCGCGCGTCCCCAGGCGTCCGTCGGCGCGTCCTTCCACGCGTCCCCCGATGCTTTCATTCCCCCGAGGCTACGGCTTGGGGGCTATGCCCGGATCGACCATTCGGCCGATGCCCGCGAGTCCAGGACAGAACCTCCGTCCGATGCGCCCGACCAGGGCTTCCGCGAACCATGGAGGCATGGATCTCACCGGCTTCTCACTCCTCTACCTGCCCTTCGCGGTGGCGTTCGTCGCCTTCGTGATCTACGGCGGGGTGGTCATGCCCGCCAAGGAGATGCGCGACTCGCTGCGGTTCGACCGGCCGCGCGGCCCGAACGCGGTCCCGGACCTGTCGCCGGACGCCGGAACCGCGCCGGGCATGGGCCGGGCGACGGCTCCGGCCGCCTCGGCCGACGCCGAGGTGATCGGCCTCCGCCCCGTCCGCTCCGACCGGAAGGCCGCCGCGTGAACACCCCCTCCTCGCCCGTCCTGAGCGGCACGGGCCTGGTCAAGCGGTTCGGCTCGACCGTCGCGCTCGGCGGTGTGGACCTCGCGGTCGGCCGCGCCGAGGCCGTCGCGATCATGGGACCGTCCGGGTCCGGCAAGTCCACCCTGCTGCACTGCCTCGCCGGGATCATGCGCCCGGACGAGGGCGAGGTGCGGCTGCTCGGCGACCGGATCGACGACCTCGGCGAACGCCGCCGCAGCGCGCTGCGCCGCACCCGGTTCGGGTTCGTGTTCCAGTTCGGCCAGCTGCTGCCCGAGCTCCCCGCCGACGAGAACGTCGCGCTGCCGCTGATGCTCGGCGGCACCTCCCGCGCCGAGGCGGTGCGCAGCGCCCGCGCCTGGTTCGGTCCGCTCGGCCTCGCCGGGATGGAGGGACGCCGTCCGGGCGAGCTGTCCGGCGGGCAGGCGCAGCGCGTGGCGATCGCCCGCGCGTTGGCGTCCCGTCCGGCCGTGGTGTTCGCGGACGAGCCGACCGGCGCGCTCGACCAGGCCACCGGGCACGAGACGATGCGGCTGCTCGTCGAGGCGACCCGGCGGAACGGCGCGTCGCTGGTCGTCGTCACCCACGACCCGGGCGTCGCGGCCTGGTGCGACCGCACCGTGGAGGTCCGCGACGGCCGCCTGCTCACCGGCGCCCCGCCCGCTCCGCCCCAGCCCGGCCCCTCGCCGTTCCCGCCCTCGTCCCAGCCCGACCCCTCGCAGTTCGCGCCGCCGTCCCAGCCCGACCCTCCGCAGTTCCCGCCGCCGTCCCAGCCCTACGGAGCCTCGTGATGCGCACGACCTTCCAGCTCTCCTGGCGCCTGCTGCGCGGCGGCGGTCGCCGGGGCCTGCTCGGCTCGCTGCTCACCCTCGCCGCCGTCGCCGTCTCGACCGGACTGCTGCTGTTCGCCGTCGGCGCGAACCACGCGTTCGCCGCGCGGTCGGCCGCCGACGCCTGGCGGCACCCGGCGAAGGCGCACGGGACGCCGACCGCGGTCGAGGCGCTGACGACCGACTTCGTGCGCGGACGGCCCGTCACCGTGGTCGAACTCGCCGCGCTGACCGGGGACGCGCCCGTCCCGCCCGGAATGAAGCGGTTCCCGAAGCCGGGCGAGGTCTGGACGTCCCCGGCGCTGGCCTCGCTCATGCGGGAGGTCCCCGCCGACCAGCTGGCCGCGCGCTTCCCGTCCCGCACGCCCGCCGGGACGCTCGGCCGCGCCGCCGTCGCCCACCCCGGCGAGCTGGTCGCCGTCGTCGGACGCGCCCCGTCCGACCCGTCGATGACCGCCGCCCGCGCCGACACCATGGCCGTGGACAACGTCGCGTCACCGACCCGCATCGACCGCTACGCGACCGGCGCGCAGTCCTCGTCCGCCCTCGTCTACCAGATCCTCGCCGCGGTCGCCTCGGTGCTCATGGCCGTGCCGCTGCTGGTGTTCGGCGGGGCCGCCGCGCGGCTCACCGTCGCCCGCCGCGACGGGCGGCTCGCCGCGCTCCGGCTGGTCGGCGCGACGCCCGGCCAGGTCGT
>NZ_QURH01000808.1 GCF_003428695.1 Actinomadura logoneensis | reverse complement strand
GCTCGCCCGTCCCGCGGGACGCCCGCAGCGGGACGGCGACGACCGCGATCGCGGCGCGCGCCAGCGGCGGCCCGAGCAGCGCCACCGCCGTGGTGAACAGCAGCGCGGTCAGCGGCGTCAGCGGACCGGCCGCCGCGTCGGTGTGCACCGACCGCAGCACCAGGCTCAGCACCGCCCCGCCCGCGACCGCCGCGACGCCCGCGACCAGCCGGAGCACCGGGACGCGCGGCGGCGTCAGCGCGGCCTCGCCGAGCGCCTCCACCGGACGCAGCCGGGTGATCCGCCGCGCCGAGACGCGGGCCGCGAGCCAGGCCGCCAGGACGGTCGCCGCGGCGGCGGCCAGCGGCGGGAACGGCCCGATGACCGGCGGGAGGTTGGCCGGGACGACGTCCCCGGCGACCATCCGCCCGTGCAGCCAGTCGCCCAAGGGGAGCCCGGCGAGCGCGCCGGGGACGGCCGCGAGCAGCCCGACCAGCAGAGCCTCGCGGCCGAGCATCCGGCGCAGCTGCCTCGGCGTCGCGGCGACCGCGCGCAGCATCGCCAGCTCCCGTTCCCGCTGCTGGACCGCCAGGCCGAACGTCCCGACGACGGCCAGCAGCGCCACGATCAGCGAAGTGCCGCCGAGCGCGCCGCCCATGCTGAGCAGCTTCGTCCGGGCCGCTCCGACGCCCGCGAACTCCACCCGTCCGCGCTCGTCCCCCGTGGCGACGGTCGCGTTCGTCCCGCTCACGGCCCGGGCGATGGCCTTCGGGTCGCCGCCCCACACGCCGAGGGCGGTCACCTGGCCCGGGTGCCCGGCGAGGCGGCGCGCCTCGTCCGGTGTGACGTACGGCCGGTCGGCGACCCCGACGACCCGGTACGTGCGCGGGCCGCCCGCCGTCAGGACGGTCACCCGCCCGGCCCCGCTGTCCAGGACGATCTCGTCCGCCGCCCGGGGAGCCCGTCCGGCGCGCAGCCGCACCGGCGACAACGGCTCCCAGCCGTACCCCTCGGTCGGGCCCGCACCCGGAACGACCAGCGGGAACGCCACCTCGGACACGACCCGCCGCACGCCCGGCACGGCCCGCACCCGGTCGGCCAGGCCGGCCGGGATCCAGGCGCGCGCCGCGTTCGGCTTCGACTTCCGCTTCGTCTTGCCCTTCTTCTTCTCCTTCACGAAGTGCGACTGCGGGTCCCCGGCGACCACGACCGGCGCGCCCGCGTACCGGACGGGCCGGACCGTGCCGCGCAGGCCGGTGTCCATCAGCGTCCCGCAGGCCGTGACCAGCGCGGCGGCGAAGAACAGCGCGACGAACGCGCCCGCGAACGCCGCCCGGCGGTACCTCAGAGTGCTCAGGATCATCACGCGTACGCCCCCAGCCGGGTCATGCGGTCGGCCACGGCGGACGCGGACGGCGCGTCGAGCGCGTCCACGATCCGGCCGTCGGCGAGGAACAGGACGGTGTCGGCGAACGACGCCGCCACCGGGTCGTGCGTCACCATCACGACGGTCTGGCCCAGCTCGTCCACGGTCCGCCGCAGCAGCCGCAGCACCTCCTGGGCGGTCATGGTGTCGAGCGCGCCGGTCGGCTCGTCCCCGAACACCACCTCCGGCCGGGTGACCAGCGCCCGCGCCAGCGCCACCCGCTGCTGCTGCCCGCCGGACAGCTCGCCCGGACGGTGCGTCGCGCGGTCGCTCAGCCCGACGCGTTCCAGCACGTCCGCGAGCAGCGCCCGGTCCGGCCTGCGGCGCGCCAGCTTCAGCGGCAGCGTCACGTTCTGCTCGACCGTCAGCGACGGGACGAGGTTGAACGCCTGGAACACGAACCCGATCCGCTCGCGCCGCAGCTCCGTCAGCCGCGTCTCGCTCATCCCCGACAGCGCCGTCCCGCCGAGCCGCACCTCGCCCGACGTCGGCCGGTCCAGCCCGGCCGCGCAGTGCAGGAAGGTGCTCTTCCCCGACCCCGACGGGCCCATCACCGCCGTGAACGCCCCCGCCGGCAGCGCCACCGACACCTCGCGCAGCGCCGCCACCGCGCTCCCGTTCCGGCCGTAGACCTTGCAGACCTCGTCCATGACCACCGCATCGCTCATGGGTTCCACTCTGCTGACCTGGGCGTTCGTTCTGAAGAGAGGTCGTCACCGGCCACCCGTGACATCGTCATGGGTACGCTCGTGCCGTGATCAGGGTGTTGCTCGCCGAGGACCAGCACGTCATCCGGAGCGGGCTGGTCGCCCTGCTCGGCCTGGAGGACGGCCTGGAGGTCGTCGCCGACGTCGGCCGGGGCGACGACGCGGTGTCCGCCGCGCTCGTCCACCGCCCGGACGTCGCCGTCCTCGACATCGACATGCCCGGCGCGGACGGCCTGACCGCCGCCGCCGCGCTGCGCGAGAAGCTGCCGGCCTGCCGCACGCTCATGCTCACCGGCCACGGCGCGCCCGGCCAGCTCCGCCGCGCGCTCGACGCCGGGGTGGGCGGCTTCCTGCTGAAGACCGCTCCGCCGGACGAGCTGGTCGCCGCGATCCGCACCGTCCACGCGGGCGGGCGCGTGCTCGACCCGAGCCTCGCCGTCACCGCCTGGGACCTGGCCGCCGACCCGCTCACCCCGCGCGAGAAGGACGTCCTGCGGCTGCTCGCGGACGGCGCGGAACCGGCCGAGATCGCGAGGAGCCTGCACCTGTCGGCCGGGACCGTCCGCAACCACCTCACCGCGGTCGTCACCAAGCTCAACGCCCGGGGCCGCCCCGACGCCGTCCGCATCGCCCGCGAGTCCGGCTGGATCGATTGAGCCCCGGCTCCATCAATTGAGCCCCGGCTCCGCCGGACTCGCCTGGCGGCTCGTCCGGCGGCCCGGATGCTCGGGCGAGCGCGACATCGCTTCGCGATCAACCGTGCGGGGGCTCGCCTTCGGCGTCGCCCCCGCACGGTTGGCGGCGCGCTCGCGCGGGCTGGGGCCGCCGGGCCAGGAACGCCGGGCTAGGAACGCCGGGCTAGGGACGCCGGGGGAGGCTCGCCGTCAGGCGGAAGGCGGTCGGTGTTCGGGAGGTCTCCAGGTCGGCTTCGATCGCGGCGAGGCGGGTGGACAGGTTGCCCAGGCCGGAGCCGGGCGGCGTCACGTCGCCGGAGACGCCGTCGTTCTCGATGGTCAGCGCGTCGGCGGTGACCTTGATGTCCACGTGTTTCGCCGAGCTGTGGCGCAGGACGTTGGTGACCGCCTCGCGCAGGACGATCGCCAGCACCGGTTCGGCGTCCGCCGGCGGGTCGCCCTCCCGGTGGACGGTCGTCTCGATGCCCGCCGCCGCCAGCACGCCGAGAGCCGACTCCAGTTCGGGACCGAACTCCAGGTGCGGGGCGGTGCCGGTCACGGCGGCCATGTCGGCGCGGGCGCGGCGGGCCATCGCGACCATGTCGGCGAACTCGCGGGCGGCCCGGTCCGGGTCGCGGTCCGCGAGGCGGCGCGCCAGCTCGCCCTTGACCAGGATCGCGGCGAGGCCGTGTCCGAGCAGGTCGTGCAGGTCGCGGGCGGCGCGCAGCCGCTCCTGGACGACCGCCGCCCGCGCCCGCGCCGCCGCCGCGTCCCGCAGCTCGTCCGCGAGCCGCGCCAGGCGCAGCAGCCCGTAGACCACCAGGGCCGTGACCGGCACGCTGACCAGTGTGTTCACGACCATCCCGTCGCCCCGGACGGCCGCGCCGGTGAGCACGAGCGCCAGCGCGCCGAGCGCCGCGGCGACCCGGACCGGCAGCAGCACGAACAGCGAGCCGACGAGGAATCCGGGCAGCGTCCCCCACGGCTGGTGCAGCACGAACAGCGGCACGAAGGTCGCCACCGCCTGGACGGCCAGCAGTGGGAGCCGGTCGCGTCCGCGCGGACGCGTCCAGCGCAGCACGACCGCCATCGCGAGGAAGCACGGGACCGCGACCGGCAGGTCGCGCGGCGGCACCTGGAGCAGGCCCTTGACGACCATCACGGCGACCGTCGCGGCCAGGAGCCCGACCGCGAGCCGCCGCTCGGCCGTCGCCTCCGCGACCGGGCGGTCCTCCGGCACCCGCACGGACGCCTCGACCGCGAACCGGCCGTCCGGCTCCAGCCCGGTCCGGAGCCGTCCGCCCGCCGCCGCGATCCGCGCGGCCGGCCCTTCGAGCGCGTGCGCGCCCTGCTCGGACGTCCGGACGCCGTCGTTGACGACCCGCAGCGTGAGCAGCCCGCCGTCCTCGGCCGTCGTGATCTCGCAGTGCCGGGCCGTCCCGCGCCGCACGACGTCGGTGACCGCCTCGCGCAGGACGACCGCGAGCAGCGCGCCGGCGCGGCCGAGCGGTTCGCGGTGCCCGGTCGCCACGTCCGCCTCGATCCCGCCGGACGCCAGCAGCCCGCGCGCCGCCGCGATCTCCGGCGCGAGCGACAGGCTGCGCAGCTCCACGGACGCGGCGCGCGCCGCCGCCAGGGCCTCGCGCGCGGT
>NZ_QURH01000804.1 GCF_003428695.1 Actinomadura logoneensis | reverse complement strand
GGGCAGACCCGCCGCGGTCTGCGGGTGGTGATCTCCGACTTCCTTCCCGACGCCGAGCCGGCGCCCGCCCGTGGCCGCCGCCGCACCGGCGCCGGTTCTGGTTCCGGGGCCGGTGGGCGGGGCGGTCCGGGCGGGGGTGAGATGCCGTGGGAGCGGCCGCTGCGGCGGCTGGCCGCGCGGCACCAGGTCCTCGCCGTGGAGATCATCGACCCGCGTGAGCTGGACCTGCCCGACATCGGCCCGGTCGAGATGGTCGATCCGGAGACGGGCGCCACGCAGGAGTTCCATCTGTCCCGGCGGGTCCGGGAGCGGTACGCGGCGGCGGCGCGGGAGCAGCGGGAGGCGACCCGGGCGGCGCTGCGCCGTGCGGGGGCGCACCACCTGGTGCTGCGGACCGACCGCGACTGGGTCACCGACATCGCCCGTTTCGCGCTGCGCCGCCGCCGGGCGGCCGGACGCGCCGCCGGCCCGGCGGGCAGCGCCTCTACCGGTTCCTCCTCGGGTGGCGGGGCCGCGGGAGCGCACGCATGACCCTCCTGTCCCCCGGGCGGCTCTGGCTGCTGGTGCTGCTGCCGGTGCTGGTCGCGGTGTACGTGCTGTTGCAGCGGCGGCGCCGCGCGTACGCGGTGCGGTTCACGAATCTGGCGCTGCTGTCGCAGGTCGCGCCCCGGCATCCGGGGTGGCGGCGGCATGTGGCGGCGGGGCTGTTCCTGGTGATGGTCGCGTTGATGATCGTGGGGTTCGCGCGTCCCGCGGGGAGCGTGAAGGTCCCCCGCGACCGGGCGACGATCATGGTGGCGGTGGACGTGTCGCTGTCGATGATGGCCAAGGACGTCCCGCCGAGCCGGGTGGAGGCGGCCAAGGCGGCGGCGAAGAAGTTCATCGGGGAGCTCCCGGCGCGGTTCAACGTGGGGGTGGTGTCGTTCGCGGGGAACGCGAACCTGATCGCGCCGCCGTCGGCGGACCGGCAGGCGGCGCTGGCGTCGATCGACCAGCTGGTGCTGGCCAAGCGGACCGCGATCGGCGAGGCGGTGTTCACCTGCCTGCAGGCGGTCCGGACGTTCGACGCGCAGGCGAGCCAGGATCCGCCGCCCGCGCACATCGTGCTGCTGTCGGACGGGGACAACACGACGGGCCGGTCGGTGCAGGAGGCGGTGGACGCCTCGCGCGCGGCGCACGTGCCGGTGTCGACGATCGCGTTCGGGACGCCGTACGGGACGGTGGACATCGAGGGTGAGACGACCGGGGTGTCGGTGAACAAGGAGACGCTGCGGGCGCTGGCGGAGTCGACCGACGGCAAGGCGTACGAGGCGCAGTCGCTGGGGCAGCTCACCGAGGTGTACAGCCATATCGGCAGTTCGCTGGGGTTCAAGATCGAGCATCGGGACATCTCGGCGCGGTTCCTGGGGATCGCGTTGTTGTTCGCGTTGGCGGCGGCGGGGACGTCCCTGGCCTGGTTCTCCCGCCTCCCCTGACCCACCCCCGGCCCGCACGGCCCGCACCCGCCTCCGCCCACCGCGCTCCCTGCGCTCCCCGTCCGGGCGCGTCCCTCTGCCCTCCTCTTCCGCGTGGTGGTCGTTCGGGGTGGGTCAGCTTCGGCGGCCGGGGAGCATGGTCAGGGCCTGGGAGCGCTGGGCGACGAGCTCGTCGTAGGTGCCGTCGCGTTCGGCCCAGCGGTGCATGAGGACGCCCTTCACGAGGATCTCGCGCGGGGTGGGGTCGGCCGACAGCAGGTCCATGGCCTCGGTGGCGAAGTCGTCCAGCGGCAGCGCGTGCGGGTTCACCTTCTCCTGGCCCGCGGTGGCGACGGCCGGGGGGACGAGTTCGACGACGCCGACGCCGGTGCCGTCGAGCTGCGCGCGCAGGGCCTCGGAGTAGGCGTGCACGGCGGCCTTGGAGGCGGCGTAGCTCGGCATGGGCGGGAACGGCAGGAACGCGATGCCCGAGGTGACGGTGACGAAGGTCCCGGCGCCGCGCCCGACCAGGTGGGGGGTGAAGGCGTCGATGACGCGGATGGTGCCGAGCAGGTTGGTGTCGATCGTCGTCCGGGCCGTGTCGAAGTGCGCGGGGTCGCGCAGGTCCTCCAGGAGCATGACGCCCGCCATGGTCACCACGGTGTCGAGGTCGGGGTGGCGGGCGAGGACGGCGTCGCGGGCGGCGGTGACGGACGGTCCGTCGGTGACGTCGAGGGTGAAGGCGCCGAAGCCCTCTGCGGCGAGGTCGGCGAGGGACCGGGGGTCGCGGCCGGCGACGGCGACGGTGCTGCCGGCCGCGGCGAACCGGCGGGCCAGTTCGCGTCCGATGCCGGAGGTGCCGCCGACGATGAGGACGGTGCGGTGGGAGATGTCCACGAGATCTTCCTCTTCCTTTTCCTGGTCTTCCTGCGTTCCGGGCGGTGCCTGGTCCGGAACCGGCTGTCTCGCAGTCTCAGCGGATTCCGCCGGGCGGGGCAGTGCCCCGGTGTTCCCTGGTCCTGGCAGGGCCCCCTTTCGGGCCGCGAGCACCGCCTACCGTGGGAGGTATGAAGGACGAGGCATCGGGGAACCGGCTCGGCGAGTACCTGCGCGCCCGGCGTGAGCTGGTCACTCCGGCGCAGGTGGGGCTCCCGGCCGGCGGCAACCGGCGTGTGCCGGGCCTGCGGCGCGAGGAGGTCGCGCTGCTCGCCGGGATCAGCCCCGACTACTACCTGCGGCTGGAGCGGGGCCGGGACAAGAACCCCTCACCGCAGGTCCTGGAGTCGCTGGCGCGCGTCCTGCTGCTCGACGAGGTCGAGCGGACGTACCTGCTGGGCCTCACGGCGGCGCGTCCCAGGGCGCCGCGCCGCAAGCGGCCCGAGCACGTCCCGGCGCGGGTGCACGAGCTGCTGGCGCATCTGCAGGTCCCGGCGTTCGTCGAGGGGCGCGCGTTCGACGTCCTGGCGTCCAATCCGATGGCCGTCGCGCTGTCCCCGCGCCTGCGGCCCGGGGAGAACCGGCTGCGTTCCCTGCTCCTGGATCCGGAGGAGAGGGCCTTCCACCAGGACTGGGCGAAGGCCACCGCCGAGTTCGTCGCCGCTCTGCGCACCACCATCGGGGACGACACCGACGACCCGCGGTTCGTCGAGCTCGTCGGGGAGCTCGCGCTGTCCAGCCAGCGGTTCCGCGCCCTGTGGGCGCGCCACGACGTCCGCGTGCTGGCCGGGGGCACGACCACGGTGAACCATCCGGTGGTGGGTGAGCTGCGCCTGCACCGCGACAAGCTGCCCATCGACGACGTCATCCTGGTCGTGTACTACCCCGACAAGGACAGCGACAGCGACGAGAAGCTGCGGCTCCTGGCCGCGCTGTCCCACCCTGACTCCACCGGCGGGTTCCGGCCTGGGGCTTCCGGCGCTGCGCACCACGGCCCGGCGCACCACGGGCCGGCGGACAACAGCCGTCCGGCGGGCGATCCGCATCCGACGACCCTCTGAGGGGACGCGCCGTCCGGTGCCGTCCGCGGCCCCGGGCTGCCGGTCCAGGGGTTCAGGGGTGCGGGTCGCCGTCGCGGGGGCCGCCGCCGAGGACGCCGGTGCCGGCTGCGTCGGCGGCGCGGCCCGACAGCGGAGCGGGACGCGGCAGGCAGGGCAGCAGCCGCGGCGGGGTGCGGGGAGGGGCGATCTGCAGCAGCGCCCACGCGGCGGCGAGTCCGCAGGCGGTCGCGAACAGGTGGCCCAGGTCCCACAGGGAGTGGTTCCAGACGGCGGGGGCGACGACCCCGAGGGTGAGGCCGGCGATGCCCAGGGCCAGCCACCGGCCGCGCATCAGCAGGACGGCCGCGGCGCATCCGGCGACCATGATGTAGCTGACGCCGACGTCGGTGGTGACGGCGAGGCGGGACGGGGCCCGTCCGTTCTCCAGGGCGTGGGTCTCCACCAGGGCCGTCAGCAGCGATCCCAGGACGTGCCCGCACAGCCACACCAGCAGGATGCGGGGCGTGCCGTAGCGCTGTTCGGCCCAGGCGACGACGGTGACGAACAGGGCGATGTACAGGGTGAGGCCCTGCCCCTGGTCGGCGACCCACAGGGCGCTGTCCAGGAGGGCCTTCAGCGGGGCGCGGTGCAGGTTGCGCAGGTTGGTGCTCTGCAGGGTGGTGAGCAGGTCGATGAGTTTGGGCGGGGCGGAGAACTGGACGAGGGTGGAGGCGGTGAAGACCGCGACGTAGGTGAAGGTCGCGGGCGCCGACAGCGCCCAGGCGTGCGCGCGGCGGGTCCAGGGTTCGCAGCGGGCGACGGCCCACCGGGCGGGCTCCCAGACCAGCCCGAGGGCCCGCAGGGCGTACCACCCGACCACGACCAGCACGAACGCGACGACCATTCTCGCCCCTCGACCTCACCCCGGCGGTCCCGACGTTCCCACCCTCCCCCCACACTCTGCCCCCACTCTCCCCTACGCGCGGACGCGGGCCCTCCCGGACG
>NZ_QURH01000803.1 GCF_003428695.1 Actinomadura logoneensis | reverse complement strand
GAACACGGCTCGTCCGGCGGCCGGAACGCCGAGACCCCTGCGCCCCGGCCTCGCTCGTGATCAGCGAGGTCCGGGGCGCAGGGGTCTTCCGCCGGAACGGGCGCAAGGAGGGCGCCGCCTCCCACCCCGGCCGGGTCATGGAGAACGAGTGGCCGGTGGAGGGGAGCGGCGGTCGGTGACCTCCTCCCGTTCGGTCGCGGTAGTAAGCATCGCCGGACGGCGGCGGGGGCGCTCGGGCCGAACAGCCCCTCGCCGGTGCCCGTTGGTCCCATGCTCCGGCCGGACGAGCCGTCCACGCCGGGGCCTGCGACGCGTCCGGGGGAGCGCGGCAGCCCGCCGCGGGCCAGGTGAGCCGTCCCCTGGAGGGCCGAAGGACGGGTGGCCCTGCCGGTAGGGCCGATCGGCCCTGTCCGGCCGACTCCGCGTCATGCAATATCGTCGCTGGCAGGTGCCGGTGCGCGGAGGGGACGCGGCCCGGCGGGGGCACCAGACGGCGGAGAACGAGGAGCATCCGATGGCGGACGGCGAGCAGCGCGGACCCGGCGACCCGATCCGGGTCTTCCTGCTGGACGACCACGAGGTGGTGCGGCGCGGGGTCAACGACCTGCTGAGCGACGAGCCGGACATCACGGTGGTCGGCGACGCGGGCACCGCGGAGCAGGCCCTCGTCCGCGTCCCGGCGCTCCGTCCGCACGTGGCGGTGCTCGACGTCCGGCTGCCCGACGGCGACGGCGTGACCGTCTGCCGGGAGCTGCGCTCGCGCATGCCGGACCTCGCCTGCCTGATGCTGACCTCGTTCGACGACGAGGAGGCGCTGCTCGACTCGATCATGGCCGGGGCCTCGGGCTACGTGCTCAAGCAGATCCAGGGCTCGGACCTGGTGTCGGCCGTGCGCACGGTCGCGGGCGGCCAGTCCCTGCTCGACCCCAGCGCGACCGCCAAGCTGATGGCCCGGCTGCGGCAGGGCCCGGAGCCCGAACCGGAGCCGGACGCCCTGCCGGGCCTGACCGACCGGGAGCGGGAGATCCTCGCCCTGATCGGCGAGGGGCTCACCAACCGCCAGATCGGCCAGCGGCTTTTCCTGGCCGAGAAGACGGTCAAGAACCACATCTCCCGGCTGCTGGCGAAGCTCGGGGTGGAGCGGCGCATCCAGGCCGCGGTCCTCGCCATGCAGGCGCAGGACCGCCTCAAGCAGCAGGGCCGCTGACCGCGCACCGCGCGTCGCCCCCAGGTCGGGAATCGGTCCTGACCTGGGGATTCGCTGTTCCGAGGCCGTGTCTTCCCCTGGCCGGACGCGTGCGTCGCCGGAACGCCGTGTCCGATTTCCGCCAGCGGTGGCCGTCCGGACGGCCCATGCTGGGATGCGGAACACGAAGGAGGGGAACGCCGCATGACCGTCTGCACGACACTCGACACCCCGCTGGGCGAACTGCTCCTGATCGGCGAGCCGGCCGGGGACGGCGTCGCGCTGTCCTCGCTGTCGATGCCGGGGCAGAAGCGCGCCCCCGCCGTCCCGCCCGTCCGGGACCGGGACCCGGCGGCGTTCACCGACGTCGTCCGGCAGTTGGAGGCGTACTTCGCGGGCGAGCTGACCGCGTTCGACCTCGCGTTCGCGCCGTCGGGCAGCGAGTTCCAGCGGCGGGTCTGGGCGGCGCTGGACGAGATCCCCTACGGGACGACCGTCAGCTACGCCGCGGTCGCCGAGCTGAGCGGGGTCCCGGCCACCGCCGTGCGGGCCGTCGCCCGCGCGATCGGCGCCAACCCGCTCCTGGTCGTCCGGCCCTGCCACCGCGTGATCCGGTCGGACGGCGCGCTGAGCGGCTACGCGGCCGGTCCGGAGCGCAAGCGGCGGCTCCTGGACCTCGAACGCGTCCACCAGCCCGCCTGACCCCGCCGCCGAGGAACCCCGCCGTGAACGACACGACCCCAGCGACCGTCCCTGCCGGCGCCCCGGCGGCCGTCCGTCCGGGCGAGCGCGTCGGGCAGCAGGACTGGACGGCCCTCGCCCGCGAGCTCGGCGAGTTCGGCCACGCGCTCACCGGACCGCTGCTCACCCCCGCCGAGTGCCGGGAGCTCGCGGACCTCTACGACCGCGAGGAGCACTTCCGCACCACCGTCGACATGGCCCGGCACCGCTTCGGTTCCGGGCAGTACCGCTACTTCACCCACGAGCTGCCCGAGGTCGTCGCCGAGCTGCGCGCGGCGTTCTACCCGAGGCTGCTGCCTGTCGCCCGCGACTGGGCGGACAAGCTGGGCCGTCCGGCGCCCTGGCCGGACGACCTCGACGCGTGGGTGCGGATGTGCCACGAGGCGGGCCAGACCAGGTCCGCGCAGATCCTGCTGCGCTACGGCCCCGGCGACTGGAACGCCCTGCACCGCGACGTGTTCGGCGAGATGCTGTTCCCGCTCCAGGTCGTCATCGGACTGGACGCGCCCGGCACGGACTTCACCGGCGGCGAGTTCGTCATGACCGAGCAGCGTCCCCGCGCGCAGTCGAGGGGCTCGTCCGCGACCGTCCCGCAGGGCCACGGGCTGGTCTTCACCACGCGGGACCGTCCGGTCGCCTCGAAGCGGGGCTGGTCGAACGCTCCGATGCGGCACGGCGTGAGCACCGTCCGCACCGGGCTCCGCCGCACGCTCGGGCTCGTCTTCCACGACGCGGCATGACCGGTGCGGTGAACGCGCTCCTCCCGCTGCCCACGCCTCCGCTGCCGCCGGGCGCCGTCCACCTGCCGGGGTGGCTCCCGCTCGAACGGCAGCGGGAGCTCGTGGCCGCCTGCCGCGCCTGGGCCGTGGGCCCCGTCCCGATCCGGCACACCCGGCTGCCGAACGGCGGCGTGATGTCGGTCCGGACGGTGTGCGTGGGCTGGCACTGGCAGCCGTACCGGTACACCCGCACGGCGGACGACGTGAACGGTCGGCGGGTGGCCGAGTTCCCCGACTGGCTGGTCGCGCTCGGCCGCCGCGCCCTGCTGGACGCCTACGGCGACGAGGCCGCCGCGTCCGCCTACGCACCGGACGCCGCGCTGGTCAACCACTACGACGGGCAGGCCAGGATGGGGATGCACCAGGACAAGGACGAGCGCTCGTCCGCCCCCGTCGTGTCGTTGTCCATCGGCGACACCTGCGTCTTCCGCGTGGGCAACACCCGGCCCTACACCGACGTCGAACTCGCCTCCGGCGACCTGTTCGTCTTCGGCGGGCCGTCGCGCTTCATCTACCACGGCGTGCCCAAGGTGCTGGAGGGGACGGGCGACCCCGCGACGGGTCTGGCGTCGGGACGGCTGAACATCACGCTGCGCGTCACCGGCCTCGGCGACGAGGCGTCCGCACCCTGACCGCCGCCGAGCTCGACCGGGGACGGAGGGGCGCGGGTCAGCGCGGCGGGTCGTCGGAGGTGTAGGCGGGCAGCGGGAGGCGCCGCCCGAGGAGGAACGCCCGCAGGAGGCCGGTGTACACGGTGGGCTTGTCCCCGGCGATGGCGTGCCCGGCGCCCCTGACCAGGACGAGCGTCGAGTTCGGAAGGGTGCGGCGGTAGTCGCGGGTCGCCTCCCAGCGCACGAAGTCGCACTCGCCGCGCATGACCAGCGCGGGAGTCCGGACGCGCCGCAGCGCCGGGCGGGGGTCGGGCACCTTGCGGAAGTCCCTGCTGGTGATCTGGTTGACGTAGAAGCCCTGCCGGTTCTCGTGGGGCGTCCTGGACGGCGCGCCGGGGCAGGAGGTGGTGTCCTTGCCCACCAGGGCCAGCCGGTGGAAGCGCTCGTCCGCCTCGCGGTCGCCGTAGAAGGCGTGCGCGGCGTTGGGATTGACGCTCAGCAGGACGGCGGCGGCGAGGAGCCGCGGGGCCGAGGTCAGTTCGTCGTAGCGCTTCTTCTGCGCGGGCGTGAGGCGCGTCCAGGGGTCGCCGTCGCCGTGCGGGAGGGCGGCCGGCCACAGGACGCCCGGCGAGGTGAAGACCACCTTGGCCACGTGCTCGGGATGCGCCGCGAGGTACTGCGCGGCGAGGGAGCCGCCCCAGGACTGCCCGACGATGATGATCCGGTCCGCGCCGATGGCGGCGCGGACCGCGTCCAGGTCGGCGACGTGCCGGGCCACGGTGTAGCGGGTGACGTCGGACAGGCGTGTGGACCGTCCCGCGCCGACCTGGTCGTAGGCGTACACGTCGAAGCCGTCGGCGGCGAGCGCCGCGCCCGCGACCGGGACGCCCTCGCCCGGGGTGCCGGGGCCGCCGTGCAGGAACACGACGGGGGTCGGCCTGCGCCTGCCGGTGGCGGGGGCGTGGACGTAGGCGATCCGCGAGCCGGTCGGCAGGTTCCAGAACCGGACGCCGGCGGGCGTCGCGGCGGTCGCCGGGGCGGGGCCGGGCCGGAAGACGGTGACGGACGCGAGCGCGGCCACGGCGGCGGTGAGGCCCGCGCCGAGGAGCAGGG
>NZ_QURH01000802.1 GCF_003428695.1 Actinomadura logoneensis | reverse complement strand
GCGCGCGCTGCGGGGCGCGGGCCGGCAGCGGCCCGCCGCGGGCGGCGGTGATGGCGGCGAGCGCGCCGAGCAGGATCCCGGCGAGGCCGGGCAGGGCGTTGTTCGGGAACGGCATCGGCTGCAGCGCGCTCACCTGGTAGGAGATCAGGATGACGCCGACCAGCAGGCCGCCGAGGGCCGCGCCGACGTCGATCCGCCAGACCGCGCCGCCGTGCCCGGCGCGGCGCAGCGGGGAGCGGGACGCCACGGCCAGCAGCCACGCCGCGAGCACCTGCCCGACGACCACCACCGGGACGACCTCGATGCCGGTGACCGCGTACGTCCCGGCGATCGCCGCCGCGCCGACGCCGAGCACCGTCCCGCCGAGCACCGCGACACCGCCCGGCACCGCCCGCACGGCCAGCCCGGACGCCAGGAACGCCAGCGCCAGGCCCTGCCCGACCACGACGATCACGTGCGCGATGGTCAGCGACCGCCAGCCGGACGAGGCGACGAACGCGGGGCTGGACAGCACCAGCACCTGCAGCGCCATGAACGGCCCGAACGCCGCCGCGCCCAGCGCGTCGCGCCAGGACACGCCGGGCGCCTCGACCGCGCCCGACGCCAGCTCGCGGTAGAGCGCGAGCCCGCCGAGCGCCACGAACACCAGGCACACCAGCCACGGCCCGATCCCGGACCTCCACACCGGGTCCCAGGTGGCGAACGCGACGCGGACGGCCGTGTCGACCGCCAGGCCCGCGACCGCGGCGGTCGCGAACCCGACGCCGGACAGGCCGCGCGCGCCCTCGTACAGGGCGGTGACGGCGAGCGCGCCGACCGCGACGCCGACCAGCGCCAGCCAGGTCTGCGGGGTGAGCGCCTGCGCGAGCAGCCGCACCAGCAGCAGCGCGCCCACGCCGGTCGCCAGCAGTCCGCTCGGCCCGGCCGCGCGCCGCACCAGCGGCGCGAGGAACCCGGCGAGGAAGACCGCCAGCACGACCGGCGCGGCCACGGCCGCGCCCGCCTCGTCGGCGAAGTGGTTGAGCTGGGGCAGCGCGAACCGGAAGGTCTGGGCGAGGACGGCGGTGGTGACGCCGATCAGCGCGAGCCGCGCCGGCCCCTGCGGGACCATCGACGGCCCGTGCGCGGAGCCTCCGGCGCGGTGTCCTGCGGTGCTGCCTGCGTTGGTCGAGGCGTCTGTACTGGCCAATGGAACAGATGCTCCCGGGGACGAGCTGGGTACGGGCGGACGGGGCGCGGGAGGGCCGCGGTTCCCGCGGCACGGCGGCGCGGATACCCGCGCGGGTGGCGCGCCGTCGCTCCCCTCCCGGAGACGACCAGTGTCCCAGACACGCGCGCCCGCTCGCGACGTGAGACCCGGCGAACCCCGGCCCACCGGTCCGTCGGGACGCGGGGCCTCCAGGGACTGGGGGACTCTGGGGGGCTCGGGACTCCGGGGGCTCGCGGAACCTCCAGGGCCTCCGAGGGCTCCGAGGCCTCTGGCGGCTCCGGGGGCCGAAGACTTCAGGGTTCCGGGGGCACCAGTGCCTCCGGGCATGAAAAAAACCGCGGCCGGAGGGATCGTGTGGATCCCTCCGGCCGCGGTCAGGCGGTCACCCGGGGCCGCCGGGGCCCCTGGCGGTCAGTGCCTCACTGGCCGCCGGACAGCTTCTCGCGCAGGGCCGCGAGGGCCTCGTCGGTCGCGAGCGCGCCACCGGTCGTCTCGGACTCGGCGCCGCCGCTGTAGGAGGTCTCGCCGGACGGCGCCGGGGCGCCCTCCGCCTCGGCCTCGGCCTTGCGGGCCTCCTCGATCTGCTTGCGGTGCGCGTCGAACCGGGCGCGGGCCTCGGCGTACTGGCGCTCCCAGGTCTCACGCTGGGTGTCGTAGCCCTCGAGCCACTCGCCGGTCTCGGCGTCGAAGCCCTCGGGGTACTTGTAGTTGCCCTGCTCGTCGTACTCGGCGGGCATGCCGTAGAGGGTGGGGTCGAAGTCCTCTTCCTCCATGGCCGCGGCGCCCTCGTTGGCCTGCTTGAGCGACAGGCTGATGCGGCGCCGGTCGAGGTCGATGTCGATGATCTTCACGAAGATCTCGTCGCCGACCTGGACGACCTGCTCGGGGATCTCCACGTGGCGCTCGGCCAGCTCGGAGATGTGGACCAGGCCCTCGATGCCCTCCTCGACCCGGACGAACGCGCCGAACGGCACCAGCTTGGTGACGCGGCCCGGAACGACCTGGCCGATCTGGTGGGTGCGGGCGAACTGCTGCCACGGGTCTTCCTGGGTCGCCTTGAGCGACAGGGAGACGCGCTCGCGCTCCATGTCGACGTCCAGGACCTCGACCGTGACCTCCTGGCCGACCTCGACGACCTCGGAGGGGTGGTCGATGTGCTTCCAGGACAGCTCGGAGACGTGCACCAGGCCGTCGACGCCGCCGAGGTCGACGAACGCGCCGAAGTTGACGATCGACGAGACCACGCCCTTGCGGACCTGGCCCTTCTGGAGCGTGTTGAGGAAGGTCTGGCGGACCTCGGACTGGGTCTGCTCGAGCCAGGCGCGGCGGGACAGGACCACGTTGTTGCGGTTCTTGTCCAGCTCGATGATCTTGGCCTCGAGCTCGCGGCCCACGTAGGGCTGGAGGTCGCGGACGCGGCGCATCTCGACGAGCGACGCGGGCAGGAAGCCGCGCAGGCCGATGTCGAGGATGAGGCCGCCCTTGACGACCTCGATGACCGTTCCGGTGACGATGCCGTCCTCGTCCTTGATCTTCTCGATCGTGCCCCAGGCGCGCTCGTACTGGGCGCGCTTCTTGGACAGGATCAGGCGACCCTCCTTGTCCTCCTTCTGGAGGACGAGGGCCTCGACGTGGTCTCCGACGGCGACGACCTCGTTGGGGTCGACGTCGTGCTTGATGGAGAGCTCACGGGACGGGATGACACCTTCGGTCTTGTAGCCGATGTCGAGGAGGACTTCATCCCGATCGACCTTGACAACGGTGCCTTCGACGATGTCGCCGTCGTTGAAGTACTTGATGGTCTCGTCGATCGCGGCGAGGAACGCTTCCTCGGACCCGATGTCGTTGACCGCTACCTGCGGGGTGGTCGAGGTGGCCTCGGTGCTGCTCGTCATGTGTCGGCTGACTCCGGATACGGACATTGAGAGGTGTCAATACACGCGCGGAGGGCTCTTTTCCGCCCTGCCGAGGACCGGAGGAGACCCGGGCTCCGAGGAACCCGTCTCGCGAGAGAACCGATGTCGACGACCTGACCGAGCGCGAGCCTGCTCCGTCCGAAGCCGCACAAGCCCACAGCGCAGCGATCAGAATATGGGACCTTGCCGCTCAGGTCAATCGCGACGGCGGCCCCCACCTGCTCACCGGGCGGGGACCCGGCCCTGGCCGGCCCGCCCGGCCGCGCCGGAAGGCCCCTGGGGGCAGGCCATCCGGGCCGATCAGTACGCGCGGGCGTAGGGACGGAACGGCTTCGCCAGTCGCTTCTCGAACGCGCGGGGGAAGGTCACGGTTCCCGGATCGCCGTCGGAGGTGTAGCGCTCCCGGGGGTGGTCGTCGAGCCAGTCCAGCCAGGCGGTGGAGCAGAACGTCCGGCAGTCGTTCTCGGCGATCTTGCCCTCGGACCGGATGCGGGTGGCCGCCCAGCGGTCGAACACCTTGTCGAACGGCGACTCCGACGGCTTCCACCCGGCGAGGAAGACGATCTGGAAGGAGTACCGGCCGTCCTCGCGCTGCGCCCACGCGCGGTTGTGCGGGATCGACCCGAACGGGTAGGCGAAGGTCGTGGTGTGCCGGCCGGTGAGGGCGACTAGTTTGTCCTCCATCCCGGCGATCTCCTTCTGGACGCCCGCCTTGCTCAGCGTCCGCAGGTCAGGATGGGAGACGGTGTGGTTGGCGACCTCGAACCCGTTGGCGATGAGCCAGCGCAGGCCCTCGGCCGAGCGCGCCCCGAGGCCGAACAGGTCCTCGTTGCAGTAGAACGTGGCGACCGGCCGGAACCCTGGGTGCTCGCGGGCGACCTGCTGGATGATCGCCACCGCGGTGTCGGGGGCCGGACCGCCCCGGGCGTCCAGCGAGAACTGGCCGGGGGTGCTGTCGTCGAACGTCAGCACGACCGGGTGCTTGCCGAGCGGCACGTCCAGCCGTCCGGACGCGAACTCGGCGGCGGTGACCGGGTAGTAGCCCGAGGTCGCCAGCCGCGTCAGCTCGGCGTACAGCTCCTTGGTGGAGCGGTCGAGCGACGCCTCGGGGTGCTTCATGATCCGGTGGTACATGAACACCGGGACCTGCCCCAGCTCGTTGGCCTTGGCCTGGACGGCCGCGGGCGCCGCGGGCGGGACCGCCCCGGCGGTCGGCGTCGCGGACGGCGTGCCGGGGGTGCTCGGGGTCCCCGTGGGGGCGGCCGAGGGGGTCGGCGCGGCCGTG
>NZ_QURH01000798.1 GCF_003428695.1 Actinomadura logoneensis | reverse complement strand
GTGCGCGCGGCGACCGCGGCGGCGTGCGCCGCGACGGCCGGTCCCTCCACCGGAGCGTCCGCGAGCACGTGCGGCGGCGCGAGGACGCCGACGCGGGCGGCGGCCTCGATCAGCGGCCAGGCGAAGACCGGCTGGAGCGTCAGGTCCGGATGCCGGAGCGCGGCCTCGGCGAGCGCGCGGGCGGCGGGCCCGTCGTCCTCGGACGACCGCAGGTCGATGAGCGCCTGCGCGAGCGGCAGCGAGGTCTGCGGGTAGCCGGAGTCGACGCGTTCGGCGAGCGCGACGGGCTCCGGTTCCGGGCCGGTGCCGGTCGCGGCGCGCAGGGACGCCGCCCAGATCGCGAGCTGGACCCGCATCGCGGGGTTGTGGTGCCGGTCCAGCGCCCGGCGCAGGTGGCGGGCGGCCACCTCCCAGCGGCCGAGCCGGAACAGGGCCTCGATCCGGTTGACGATCAGCGGCAGGCCCAGGCTGTGCGCGTAGCCGGCGCGCTCGGCGACCGCCAGTCCCTCCTCGGCCGCCTCGAGTGCGTCGGTGCTCCGGCCCGCGCCCTGGTAGCAGTGGGACAGGTGGCTGAACACGCGGATCCTCGGCCCGTCCGCCAGCTCCGCCGAGCACAGCCGTTCGAGCGGGCGCAGGTCGCCGAGCCCGTCGCGGGCGGCGGCCGAGGCGATCGTGACCCGTAGGTCGTCCGCCGCCGAGTCCCCGCCGGGCCGGTCCCCGAGCTGGTCGCCGAGCCGCTCGGCGAGCTCCAGGCCCTCGCGGCCGAGCCGTTCGGCGGCGGCCGTGTCGCCGCGCACCGCCAGCCGCGAGCTGAGCTGGGCGAGCGCCCACACCCGCTGCGGCGTGGGCCGGGAGGCCCTCCGCTCGGCCGCGCGGAAGTCGTCCAGGTCGTCGCTCTGCCCGAGGAAGCCCCGGAACGCGCCGCGCAGCCTGAGCAGTCCGGAGACGCGCTCGGGATCGACGGTGTGCGCCAGCAGGGCCTGGACGGTCCGCATTCCGTACTCCTCGTCGGGGACGGCCAGCGCGACGCGCGCGGACATCCACATGACCTCGGCGCGGTCCGTGCCGATCCGCTCCTCGGCGTCCGGGACGCGGTCCCACAGCTCCAGGACCCGGCGGAGCAGGGCCAGGCACTCGGCGTGCGCGGCGGCGCGCGAGCGCTCCTCCGACGCGCGCCACGCGGCCTCCAGTGCCCGGGCGTGGTCGCCGCAGGCGTGCCAGTGGACGGCCAGCGCGCTCGCCGGGGCCTCGGTGAGGGCAGGGTTCCGCTCGACGGCCCGGGCGTAGCGGCGGTGCAGCCGGACGCGCTCGCCGGGCAGCAGGTCCAGGTGGACGGCCTCGCGGATCAGCGCGTGCCGGAAGGCGTACCCGTCCCCGTCCACGACCAGCAGACCGCGCTCGACCGCCGGCCGCAGCGCCTCCTCCCACCGGCCACCGCCCACGCCGCCCGTGCAGTCTGCGGCGTCCGTGATGTCCGCACCGC
This sequence comes from Actinomadura logoneensis, assembly GCF_003428695.1. Taxonomy (GTDB): domain Bacteria; phylum Actinomycetota; class Actinomycetes; order Streptosporangiales; family Streptosporangiaceae; genus Spirillospora; species Spirillospora logoneensis. Next base: position 2,905 of record NZ_QURH01000798.1, on the reverse strand, counting down.
CCGTGGTGCCCGTGGTGCCCGTGGTGTCCGCGACGGCCGCGAGCAGGTCGTGGCCGACGCGGTCCCCGGCGGCGCTCGCGACGCGCAGCACCGCCCGGGTGTCGGCCGGCAGGGCGCGGAACCGGGCGAGCAGCAGGTCGCGGAGCGAGCCGGGCACCGCCTCGCCGGGGTGCTCGGCCAGCGCCTCGACGAACAGCGGGTTGCCGCCGCCGCGCGCGTGCACGTCGCGGACCAGGGCCGGGGCGGCGTCGCCGAGCAGGCCGCGGACCTGCTCGGCGACCTCGGCGCGGGTGAGCGGCGGCAGGTCGAGCCGGGTCACGTGGGGGAGCCGGGCCAGGCCCGCGAACAGCGTCCGCGACTCCGGCTCCTCGGGGCGGAAGGTGACGACGAGCAGCACCTTCCCGGCGACCGGGTTGCGCACCAGGAACGCCAGCAGGTCGCGGGTGGAGCGGTCGGCCCAGTGCGCGTCCTCCACCACCAGCACGACGGGCTCGTCCGCGCCCAGCCGCTCGGTCAGGCCGAGGAAGTGCTCGAAGAGGCGGACCTGCCCGGAGCCGGCGTCGGGCGCCGCGTCGCCGAGCGCGGGCAGCAGCCGGGACAGCTCGCGCCGCGCCGCCGGGGACGTCAGCCGCGCGACGGCGTCCGGGCCGAGGCGGCGCAGGATCGCGGTGAAGGGCGCGTACGGCAGGCTGGCCGCGCCGAGGTCCAGGCACCCGCCGACCAGCGCGCGGCGGTCCCGGACGAACTCCTCCACCAGCCGCGTCTTGCCGCCGCCCGCCTCGGCGGCGACGAGCACGACGGCCATCGCGCCGCCCTCGGCGCGGGCGTGCGCGGCCCGCAGCGCGGCGAGTTCGGTGGCCCGCCCGGCGAAAACGCTGCTCCTCACACGGCAAGCATGCCGAGGCGTCCGGATCGCGTCCACCTGGCCGCCGATGCCAGGAAAGCCCAGGTCACGGGCGACATCTAAATGCGACTTGTGTTGCATTAGCCGCTGGGATAGCCTGGGCCCGTCACATCGTCGCCCGGTAGGGGAGTCCCTTGGAGAACTGAGGTCGCAGGCACCGCGCAGTCGCCGCGCCCGTCACGGGCCCGAGCACGCGCAGCGATCTCAGCGGACTTCCCGGCCGGGCTCTCCCATGCCCGCGCGCGACGCGCGACGGCCGCGGTGCCTCCATGTGTCCCGCCCATTCCCCGGCACGTTCATGGAGGCCCTCATGTCATTCGCCATCGTCTGCTCCGACCTCGGCTTCGCCTGGCGCGACGGCACCGTCGTCCTCGACGGGCTGGACGCCGCGTTCGGGACCGGCCGCACCGGCCTGATCGGCGCCAACGGCTCCGGCAAGTCCACCCTGCTGAAGCTCGCCGCGGGCGAGCTGCGGCCCACGTCCGGCTCGGTGTCGGTGCGCGGCCGGGTCGGCCACCTGCCCCAGTCCCTGCCGCTCGGCACCGCCCGGACGGTCGCCGACCTGCTCGGCGTCTCCGCGGCCCGCGCCGCGCTGCACGCCATCGAGCGCGGCGAGGCCACCGAGGAGAACTTCGCCGCGGTCGGCGACGACTGGGACGTGGAGGAGCGCGCCCGCGCCGGGCTCGACCGGCTCGGCCTGGACCACCTCGGCCTCGACCGCACGGTCGGGACGCTGTCGGGCGGCGAGACCGTCCTGGTCGGGCTGGCGGCGCTGCTGCTCGCCCGCCCGGACGTGCTGCTGCTGGACGAGCCGACCAACAACCTCGACGTGGACGCCCGCCGCCGCCTCTACGACGCGGTGGACGCCTGGACCGGGGTGCTGGTCGTGGTGAGCCACGACCGCGAACTGCTCGACCGCGTGGACGAGGTCGCCGACCTCCGCGACGGCCGGATCCGCACGTTCGGCGGCAACCTCACCGCCTACGAGGAACTGCTCGACGTGGAGCGGGAGGCCGCCGAGCGGATGGTCCGCACGGCCGAGAGCGACGTGCGGAAGCAGCGGCGGGAGCTGGTCGAGGCGCACACCAAGCTGGCCCGGCGCGTCCGGTACGGCAAGAAGATGTACGAGCAGAAGCGGGAGCCGAGGGCGGTGATGAAGCTGCGCAAACGCGAGCAGCAGGTGTCGGCGGGCAAGCACCGCCAGATGCACGAGGACCGCCTCGAAGGCGCCCGCGAACGGCTCGCCGAGGCGGAGGAGCTGGTGCGCGAGGACAGCGAGATCAGGATCGAGCTGCCCGCCACGCGCGTCCCGGCGGGCCGGACGGTCCTGACCGCCACCGGCCTGCGCGCGCCCGCGCCCGGCCCGGCGACCCTGCGCGCACTGGTCGTCCGCGGTCCCGAGCGGATCGCGCTGGTCGGGCCGAACGGCTCCGGCAAGACCACGCTGCTGCGCACCCTCACGGGGGAGCGCCGGCAGGAGGGAGTCGAGGTGAGGACGGGCGTGGAGGGCGTCCGGTACCTTCCGCAGCGGCTGGACGTGCTGGACGACCGCCTGAGCGTGCTGGACAACGTCCGGGCCGTCGCGCCGGACGCGCCGGTCCAGGCCGTCCGCGCGGGACTGGCCCGGTTCCTGTTCCGCGGCGACCGGGCCGAGCGGCCCGCAGGAACCCTCAGCGGCGGCGAGCGGTTCCGCGCCGTGCTGGCGTCGCTGCTGCTGGCCGAGCCCGCTCCGCGGCTGCTGCTGCTGGACGAGCCGACCAACAACCTCGACCTGGCCAGTGTCCGGCAGCTCGGCCAGGCCCTCGACGCCTACCAGGGGGCGCTGGTCGTGGTGAGCCACGACCTGCCGTTCCTGCGCGGGCTGGGGATCACCCGCTGGCTGCGCGTCGACCCGGCCGAGGGCCTGACCGAGACCGGTCCCCGGTGACCGGTGGGGCCCGCCCGCGCGCCCCGCGGGCTCACCCGGCGGGCACCGGCTCACCCGGCACCCGCCGGGCGAGC
>NZ_QURH01000801.1 GCF_003428695.1 Actinomadura logoneensis | reverse complement strand
GTCCAGCAGCCCCGCGACGGCGGCGGCCAGCTCGTCCATGCCGCGCCCCGCCCGCGCGTCGATCGCGACGACCGGGACGCCGGTCCGCTCCGCCAGCGCCGCCGCGTCCACGGTCAGGCCGCGCGCGGCGGCCGTGTCGACCATGGTCAGCGCCACCGCGACCGGACGGCCCGTCTCCAGCAGCTGGGCGAGCAGGTACAGGTTGCGGGCCAGGTTCCCGGCGTCCACGGCGACGACGACGGCGTCCACCTGGCCGGTGACGATCAGCTCGCGGGTCAGCTCCTCGTCCGGGGAGCACGGCACCAGGCTGTAGGTGCCGGGGAGGTCGACGACCTCGACGCGCCGGTCGCCGGTCAGCCGCCACGGCCCGCGCGCCACGTCCACGGTCTTGCCCGGCCAGTTGCCGACGTGCTGCCGGGCCCCGGTGAGCGTGTTGAACACCGTCGACTTGCCGACGTTCGGGTTGCCCGCGAGCGCGACGACCGGGGTGCCGGGCGGGGCCGCGACCGCCGTCGAACCGCCGTGGCAGCTCGCCGCCTTGACCCCGCTCACGAGGAAGAGGCGGCGCGGGCCGCGGACGCCGGGACGGCGCCGGCCGCCGCCGCGGCCACCGGCTCGACGTGGATGACGTGCGCGATCTCGCGGTCCACCGCCATCCGGGCGTCCCCGATCGCGACGATCAGCCCGCCGGTGCCGCCGCGGGCGAGGACCCGCAGCACCGCACCCGGAACGAACCCGAGCTCCCGCAGCCGGCCGTTGCGCGCGGCGACCCGCCGCAGCCGCACCACCGAACCGGGGGCGCAGTCCGCCACCGTCATCTCGCCTCCCGAGCGAACACTTAGGTATAGCTAACCTACGCCGGTTCGCGCCGGGACGGAATCCGGGGCCGTCGTGACCCCCGCCACCGGGCTCCCCCCGGATCACGCCGCGCGGGCAGGGCCGCCCGAGGGGGCGGGGCTCAGGGGCGGGCGGTGGCGCCGGCCAGGAGGGCGCGGTGGTTCCCCGACAGGCCGGACGGCAGGTCGTCCGGCGCGAACCAGCGGGCCTCCAGCACCTCGGTCGGGTCGATGCGCAGGTCACCGCCGGTGAGGCGCGCCGTCCAGTAGGTCTCGACGCGGTACCGGTAGCCGCTGAAGACCGCGACCGGCGGGCCCGTGACGGCCACCTCCAGGCCCGTCTCCTCGCGGATCTCCCTGGCCGCGGCGTCCTCCAGGCGCTCCCCGGCGTTGACGTACCCGCCGGGCAGGCCCCACGGCCGCGACTCCGGCCAGAGCCGGTGCCGCAGCAGCAGCACCCGGCCGTCCTCGTCGTGGACGACCCCCGCCGCGTAGACGAGGAACCCGTGGTGCCGCCAGCGCACCAGCCGCCACTGCCAGCGTCCGCCCAGCCTCCGCCAGATCCCGACTCCGATCGCTCGCACCACCCCATCCAACCGGAACCGGCGCGAAAGGTCGCCTATCGGGGGGTTTCCAGGGCGTTCACCTGGCGCTTACGGTCGCCGTCCTAGGGTTCCTCTCACGTGGTGGCCGGGTTCGCGGTGCGGGTGTGAGGGGACCCGGCCACCCATTTCGTCCAGACGTCACGGAGCCGGGAGGCGGTGACCGCCCCCCGGCTCCCGGAACAACGTGGTCTCAGTGCCTGCCTTTGCCGGACTTGGCTCCGGCGGCGGCCAGCACCTTGTGCACCGGCCCGTGCGAGGACTTGCGGTGCGGGACGCCCGCCTTCTTCTTGGCGGCCTTGGCCTGCTTCTGCGCCGCCTTGAGGACGGCCGCGCCGGCCATCATCCCGGCCGCCGCCTTGCGCCGCCGGGCCTTGGCCTGGGCGCCGGCCTGCCTGCGCAGCGCCTTCACCTCGGCCATCGCCTCGCGCCGCCGCGCCGACACGTCCGCCATGGCCTCCCTGCGCTGGGCCTTGATCTCCGACGCCGCCTGCCGGCGCAGCTCCTTGGACTTCATCCCCGCCTGGGACTGGGCCTCGCGGAGCTGGCGGCGCAGGTCGGCGACGTGCTGGTTGCGGCTGGGCGCGCCCGCCACCATCAGCAGCGCGCCGAACAGCGCCGCGTTCTTCAGCAGGTGGGAGCGCTCGCTCGCGCGCCGCTCCGGGTCGTCCTCGGTCCAGTAGTGGTGCTCGGTGGCCAGGGCGGGCAGGAGCTGGGCCGCGGCCATGACCGTGGCCAGCCGGCGGAAGCGGCCGGTCAGCAGCAGCGCTCCGGTGCCGAGGCTCATCGCGCCCTGGATCCGGACGAGCGTCACGGGATCCTTGGGCAGCCAGTCCAGCTGGTCGGCGATGGGCTTGAGTGCGGGCGCGACCTGCTCGGCGCGCGGACGCGGATCGCGCATCGTCTCCAGGCCGGTGATGATGTACGGGGCCGCCACCAGCGGGCGGGCCGGGCTCTTGAAGGGTCGCATGTTGGGCTACATGCCCAGCACTCCAGCGGTCAAGCACGGGAGGATGGGGCCATGTGCGGACGTTACGCCACGACAAGGGCGCGCCAGGAGCTGCTCGACCAGTTCGCGATCCAGGCGGACGAGACGGGGGGCGGGCTCGAACCGGACTACAACGTCGCTCCGACCGATCCCGTCCCGGCCGTGCTGATCCGGCGTCCGGGCGGGGAGGCCGAGGAGGAGGCCGAGGCCGTCCGGCAGCTCCGGATGCTGCGCTGGGGCCTGGTGCCGTCCTGGGCCAAGGACGTGTCCGTCGGCGCCCGGATGATCAACGCGCGGGTCGAGACCGTCGCCGAGAAGCCCGCCTACCGCCGGGCCTTCGCGCGCCGCCGCTGCCTGCTGCCCGCCGACGGCTACTACGAGTGGTACACGCTCCAGGACGACCCGGCCACCGACGAGAAGGGGCGCAAGAGGAAGCCGCGCAAGCAGCCCTTCTACATCCACCCGAAGGACGGCGGGGTCATGGCGATGGCCGGCCTCTACGAGCTGTGGAGGTCGCCGGACGGGGAGTGGCTCTGGAGCTGCACCCTCATCACCACCGACGCCCCCGACGACCTCGGCCGCATCCACGACCGGATGCCCATGGTCGTCACCCCGGACCGCTGGGACGCCTGGCTCGACCCCGACCTCACCGCGCCCGAGGAGATCCGCGGGCTGCTCACCCCCGCGATGGCCGGGACCATGGACGCCTATCCGGTCGCCACGCTCGTCGGCAACGTGAGAAACAACGGTCCGCGACTCATAGAACCCCTCGCGGACGGGGATATCCAGGGCAGTACTTCCGGAACCCTGTTCTGACCCCCCGCCACGCGGTTCCGACCCCCGCCACGCGGACGACGGCGCCACCCCCGCGCGCGCCCGGGGCTCCGGGAGGAGAACGGAGCGCCGTGGACACCGTCGACCTCGTCACCGCCCGCGCCCGCCTGGAGGAGCAGCGCGCCGAGCTGGACCGGTCCATCCGGATCCTGACCGGGGAGCGCCCGGCCACCGAGGGCTCCGCCGCCGACGCGGGCGCGTGGCTCACCGCCACCGAGCGCGTCGAGGCGTCCCTCGCCTCCCTGCGCCGCCAGCGCGCCGCCGTCCAGGCCGCCCTGGAACGCCTCGGGGACGGCACCTACGGCCTGTGCGTGACCTGCGGGAAGCCCGTCCCGCCGGGCCGTCTCGAGGCCCGTCCGGACGCCGCCCGCTGCGTCCCGTGCCAGTCCAAGCGCGACCGCCGCTTCCACTGACGCGGCCCCCCACGGCCCGCCGGCCCCCAGGGGCCGGGCGGGCGGGTGGACAAGGCCGTCAGACGCGGACGGCGCTGGCCAGCAGGTGGATCCCCAGCGACTCGTCACCCGGCGGGACGTTGAGCTCCGTCCGGACGAGCCGGGGCAGCGCCCCCGGGGACGTCGCCAGTACGTGCTCCACCGTGGACGCCGACAGGGCCGTGCGCGGCCGGATCCACTCCACCTCCAGGCCCGCGTCCCGCAGCAGCTCCCGCAGCTCGTCGGACTGGAAGCACCGGGTGATCGTCCCGTCCGGCCAGGGCACCAGGACGACCTCGGCGCGCGGCACGTCCGACAGGTGCGCCCAGCAGTTCTGCTCGGCGAGCAGGGCCATGCCGAGCGTGAGCGAGTCGACCGACAGCAGGACGCGCCCGCCCGGCCGCAGCACGCGCGCGATCTCGGCGACCGTGGACTCGGCGACCAGGTGCCGCGACAGCATGCGGTTCTCCGCGACGACGGCGTCCATGGACCCGTCCGCCAGGAACGACGCCGCCCCGGGATCGCCCACGACGCGCCGCACCTCGCCCGGCGGGACGGCCGGACGCACCGGACCGAGTCCCGGGATGCGCGGCGGGACGCGGGGCGTCCCCCCGGGCGGCCGGGGCCCCGGCGCGATGCCGCCCCGCCCGCGTCCGTTCACCGGGACGCGCCCGCCGCCGAGGAGGTCGTCCG
>NZ_QURH01000800.1 GCF_003428695.1 Actinomadura logoneensis | reverse complement strand
CGCCCGGGGCGGCGCGGCCGGTCGCCGGAGAGGTGTCCCGCCCGGCCGCGGGGGACGCGCCGCCGCGCTCCCGCCCGGTCATGCCAGGAACCCGGAGGACGGGCGCAGCACGACGCGGCGCGGCGGGACGGCGTCGAGGGGCCGCATCGCGGCGACCTCGCGCAGGACGTCGGTGGTCACGGCCGCGAAGTCTGCCACCGGACCGTCCCCCGCGTCGCGCCGCCAGGCGCACGAGGTGCGCAGCACCGGGGACCCGTCGGCGAGCGGCCGCCACACCGCGCCGCCGCCCCCGTCCTGGCCTGCGCCGCCGCCTGTGGCGGGTATGTCGGCCGGGCGGGGGACGAGGGCGACGGCCGTCCCGGACAGGACGAGTCCCAGCGCGAACTGCGGGTGCCGGGCCTGGTGGACGACGGGGGGTTCGTAGCCGCCGCGGCGGCAGGCGGCCAGCAGGTCGTCGTGGGCGCCGGGCGCCTCCTCGCGGGGGAAGAGCACCAGGTCGCGTCCCGCGAACGCGTCCACCGGCGGTTCGGGGAGGGCGGCGAGGGGGTCGTCGGCCGCGAGCAGGACGCCGAGGGGCTGGGCGAGCATGGGGCCGAGCGACAGGCCGCGGGTGTCGCAGGGGTGGCGCAGCACCGCGACGTCGATCGAGCCGTCCGCGAGCGCGCGGACCTGCTCGGCGGTGCCGGTCTCGCTCAGCGTGAGCCGCAGGTCGGGGCGGCGGTCGCGGAAGGCGGCCACCAGCGCCGCGACCACGTCGCCGCCGAGGTCGGACGGCAGGCCGGCGCGGACGAGACCGACCTCGCCGCTGCGGGACCGCTCGGCGAGTTCGCGGATGCGGTCCACCCGGCCGAGGACGTCGCGCGCCTCGGGCAGCAGCAGCCGTCCGGCGGCGGTCAGCTCGACCCGCCGGCTCGTCCGGTCGAAGAGTCGCACCCCGAGCTCGTCCTCCAGCCTCCTGATGCGCTGGCTCAGCGGTGGCTGGGCCATGCCGAGCCGCTCCGCCGCGTGGCCGAAGTGCAGTTCCTCGGCGACGACGACGAAGTGGGCGAGATGCCCGACGATGTCCATGAGCTGGAACGATATCAATCCGCATACCGCTGCGGGATCGATAGCACTCTTGGACACGGCCCCGATGACCTGGTGTTCTGTGAGCTCACCGCATCGAAGGGGGATGTCATGACGCGATCCCGGTGGGCGGCGGTCGCCGCCGCCGTGGCTGCCGTCGTGCTCGTGGGGGCGGGCGCGTTCTGGCTGCTCGGAAGCGACGGTGGGCCGAAGGACACCGCCGCGAGGTTCACCGCCGCGTGGAGCCGCGGCGACTACGCGGCGATGCGCGACCTCAGCGCGGGGGCGCCCGCCGACCTCACCGCGCGGCTCGCCAAGCAGCGCGACGACCTGGGGGCGACGGCGCAGGAGTACAAGGTCGCCTCGGTCGGCAAGCCGAAGGGCGGCGAGGCGGGCGGCGCGTACTCCGCGCGGCTCACCCTCGCCGGGGGCCGCGTCTGGAGCTACGACGGGACGCTGGGGTTCACCAAGTCGGGCGGGAAGTGGAAGGTGGACTGGGCACCGACCGTCCTCTACCCGACCCTCAAGGAGGGGCAGCGATTGCAGGCCGCGCGCGCCTGGCCGAACCGCGGGCGGATCGAGTACGCGGACGGGTCGTCCATGGAGGGGTCGTCGTCCGGGTCCGTCCAGCAGCTCGTGGGGCCGGTCGGCCCGGCGGCCGACGACGTGGTGAAGAAGCTCGGCGCGCCTTACCGCAAGGGCGACACGGTCGGCGTGGACGGCCTGAACAAGCAGTACGAGAAGCGGCTCGCCGGGACGCCGGCGCTGACCGTCCAGATCGTGGACGCGGGCGGCCGGCCGGTCACCACGCTCAAGCGGTTCGGCGGCCAGGACGGCTCGCCGCTGCGCACCACCGTCGACGCCCGGGTCCAGAAGGCCGCCGGGCAGGCGCTGTCGGCCGTGGACAAGCCCGCCTCGGTCGTCGCGCTGCGCCCGTCCACCGGGGAGATCCTGGCGGTCGCGAACAAGCCGGGCGGGCTGAACCGCGCGCTGCTCGGCCACTACCCGCCGGGCTCGACGTTCAAGGTCGTCACGGCCGCCGCGCTCGTCGCGGGCGGGATGGACGCGGGCACCCCGGTCCCGTGTCCCGCCACGATCAACATCGGCGGCCGGACGTTCAAGAACTACCAGCACGAGAGCTTCGGGACGCCGCCGCTGCGGGAGGCCTTCGCGCACTCCTGCAACACCACGTTCGCGCAGCTCGCGGTCCAGAAGCTGGGCCGGGAGAAGCTGACGGCGGTGGCGCAGCAGTTCGGGTTCAACGCGCCGGTCGTCGGTGGTCTGCCCGCGGTCCGGGCCCTCTTTCCCGCGGCCAAGGACGACACCGCGTTCGCCGCCGAGGCGTTCGGCCAGGGCGAGGTGCTGACCAGCCCGCTGAACATGGCGAGCGTCGCGGGCGCGGCGGCCGACGGCACCTGGCGGACGCCCCGGATCGTCGCCGCCGACCTCGCGCCGCAGGCCGCCGACGCGGCCGGACGCAGGCCGGAGCCGCCGCACCGCCTGGACCCGGCGGTCAAGACGGCGCTGCACTCGCTGATGCCGGCCGTCGTGACCGAGGGCACCGCGCACGCCGTGAGCTTCCCGTCCGGGACGGCGGGCAAGACCGGCACGGCCGAGTTCGGCGGCGGCGAGAACCCGCCCACGCACGCCTGGTTCATCGGCTACCGGGGCGACCTGGCGTTCGCGGTGATCGTCGAGGGCGGCGGGACGGGCGCGGAGGCGGCCGCGCCGATCGCCGCGTCCTTCCTGAAGGCCGTCTCCTGAGCGCCCGCCCGCGGCGTTGAACGGTTGTTGATCGGGATCCGGCACGCTGGGGTCAGACGGGCCGGGTGCGAATGACGGTCGACCTCGTTTCTTGGCGGGGGCGGGGTCAGGATCTCCGTCGGCTACGGGCGCGCCCGGCCCGACCCCCCAAAGTGTCGGGTGCCGACGGGTACGTCCTCCAGGCGTTGCGGGCGACCCGTCGGCCCCCGCCACGACGGTCCCTCACGCGGGCTGGCCAAGGCGGCGGGGACGGCCCGCGGGACGGTCACTCCCCGAGATTGGCGCGGACGGCCTCCGCCTCCGGGACGCCCTGGTCCTCGAAGATGCGCAGGGCCTCGGTCCAGTGCGTCCGGGCGGATTCGGGATCGCCACGCGCCGCCAGGGACCGGGCGAGGGCGTCGAGGGCCATGCCCTGCCCCCACGGATCACCGGTCTCGGCGAGGACGGCCAGCGCGCGCCGCGCGTCCGCCTCGGCGGTCTCGGCGTCCCCGAGCTCCAGCCGCGCGAGCGCGACGCGGAACAACGCCAGCCCCTCCCACACGCGGTAACCCCCGTCCCGGAAGCGCTCCAACGCCTCCAGATGCAGGCCCAGGACATCGGCGCGCCCGAGAACACCCGCGTCTTCGTGGTTTCCGGGCGTGGCGCGGATGGCGTCTAAGACGACGCCGGCCTGGTAGAGGGCGTATCCGATGCCGTAGGTGCCGCCGAGTTCCCGGTGCAGGGCGAGTCCGGCGGTCACGGCTTCGACGGCCGCGGACGGACGTCCGGTGTCGAGCAGGGAGCGGCCCATGGCGGCCAGGGTGATCCCCTCGCCGTGCCGGTCGCCGTGGGCGCGGAACGCGGCGAGCGCGTCGCGGTCGAAGCCGAGCGCCTCCTCGTGCCGTCCGCGCAGGTAGGCGCAGTTGCCGAGGCGGCCGAGGGCGTCCGCGGCGGTCCAGGTGTCGCCGGTCTCGCGGGCCCGCCGGAGGGCGACCCGGCAGGCGGCCTCCGCCTCGGCGATCCGGTTGGCCTGGTAGTGGAGCCAGCCGAGCAGCAGGTGGGCGCGGCCCTCGGCGCGCGGGTCGCCGTGCTCCCGCGCGGCCCCGACCACCGCGTGCGCCGCCTGTTCGCAGGCGCGGGGGTGGAATCCCGAGTTCACGAGCGTGTCGGTGAGCAGCAGCAGGTCGGCGGCCGGGCCGGTCAGCCCGGCGCGCGCGGCCTGGCCGATCAGTGCGAGCAGCCCGGGGGCCTCGGTGAAGAACCGGTCGCGGGCGGTCCGCTCGTCCGGCGGGGACGCCCCGGACCGTCCTGCCGTCCCCGCCCGTCCTGCCGTCCCCGCCCGTCCGGGCGTCCCCGCCCGTCCGTCGCCGGGATGGATCGCCAGGTGCGCGGCGCGGGCCTCGGCGAGGCCGAAGTCGACCAGGCGGCGCAGCGCGGCGTCGCGCTCGGCGGCGGGCTCCTCCGCCTCGGCGCGCTGCCGCGCGTACAGCCGGAGCAGGTCGTGGTAGCGGTACCGGCCGGGCGCGGGCGAGCGCAGCAGGCTCGCCCGCTCCAGCGCGCGGCACAG
>NZ_QURH01000796.1 GCF_003428695.1 Actinomadura logoneensis | reverse complement strand
GGACCGTCCGGCCAGGCCGGGCGGGCGGCGGGTCAGCGCGGTGTAGGCGGCGCGGGTCGCGGCGGCGCCGAGCGCGGCGCCGGCGAACAGGCGCAGCGTGCGCCGGCCGGAGCGGGCGGTGTCAGTGCTCATGCGATGTCATCCGTTCTTCCCGGCGGCGGGCGGCGGCGACGGCAGGTACCCGCCGCTCGCGCCCGGGCCGACGCCGTACTGCCCGGACTTGCCGCCCAGCTCGTTCTGCAGGGCCAGGATCGCGACCACCTGCCCGGACGCGGTGTCCAGCACGTCCACCGACGACACCCGCTTGCTGGCGCCCGAGTCGTCGCGCAGCGCGGTGATGAGACCGCCCTGCTGCGCGGCGGTGTTCGGACCGCCCAGCACGGTGCCGCGGTCGGCGGCGTCGAGCTGCGCGGTCAGCGTCACCAGCGCCCGGGTGCCGCCCGCGGTGTCGGAGCCGTACGGGGTCGCGGGCGCGATCACCACGGCGAGTGTCGCATGCTGGCCCGGCTTCCCGCTGGTGGTCACGTAACCCGCCTCGCGGAACCCGGTGAGGATGCCCGCCCCGGCCGCGTCCTCGCGGCCCGCCTTGGACGCGTCGTTGGTGACGATCGCGGCGGCCAGCACCGCGCCCGCCTTGGTGTAGGCGTCCGCGCCGGACGGGAACTCGGTCCCGGCGGGCTTCAGCTGGGTGGCCAGCTCGTCGAGGGTGCGGCCCTCGTCCGGGTCCAGGGCCTTCTTCTGGATCGCGACGCGGCCGGTGACGGTCGCCCCGGCCTTGGTCGCCAGGTCGATGACCTGCGAGACGCCGTCCTCGCCGGCGCCGGGCGTCTCGACCAGCACCAGCGACTGGCCCTTGAGCCGGCCCGCGACGTACTGCGGCCCGGTCACGGACGCGAACTGCTCCTCGCCCTTGAGCTGGGCCTCCTGCTTCTGCTGCGTCCTGCGCAGGTCGTCGGCGCGCCGGGTGGCCCGGTTCGCCTCCTGCTTGAGGCCGTTGGTCACCGACTGCGACAGGGTCGTGGAGCCCAGCACGATGCCGAGCGCCAGCGCCAGGAAGATCGCGACGATGGAGACGAGGTGGTAACGGAAGTCGATCACGTGAACAGTCCGGTCAGCCAGAAGAGGAAGGCGTGCCAGCGGTCGGCCAGCAGGGGGCGGATGACGTCCCCGGCGGGTGACATGAACACGGCGGTGGTCATGGCGATGAACGCCACCAGCACGAGCAGCAGCAGGGACCAGCCCGAGATGCGACTGCGGTACAGGCGGGAGACGCCCTTGGCGTCGACGAGCTTGCTGCCGACGCGCAGCCGGGTGAGGAACGTGCTGGACATCCCCGCGCGGCCCTTGTCGAAGAACTCCACCATGTTGAAGTGCGTGCCGACGGCGACGATCAGCGTCGCGCCCTTCTCGTCGGCCAGCAGCATGGCGATGTCCTCGCTGGTGGCGGTGGCGGGGAACACCACGGCCTCGCGGCCGAGCTCCTCCACCCGCTTCAGGCCGGGCGCGCGGCCGTCCCGGTAGGCGTGCACGACGATCTCCGCGCCGCAGGTCAGCGCGGCGTCGGACACCGAGTCCATGTCCCCGACGATCATGTCGGGCCGGTAGCCGGCCTCCAGCAGGGCGTCGGCCCCGCCGTCCACGCCGATCAGCACCGGCCGGTACTCCCGGATGTAGGGGCGCAGGGTCGCGATGTCCTCGCGGTAGTGGTAGCCGCGCACGACGATCAGCGCGTGCCGCCCGTCCAGGACGGTGGCCACGTCGGGGACGCCGACGCCGTCGATGAGCAGGTCGCGCTCGCGCCTGACGTACTCCATCGTGTTGGCGACGAACGCCTCGAGCTGGTGGCCGAGGTTGGCCTTCGCCTCGGTGATCGACGCCTCGAGCGTCTCCTCGGTCTGCTCGGTGCCCTTGGCGACCGCGTCGGACCCCTTGTAGACGGTGCCGCCGGCCACCCGGACGCCGTCGCCCTCCGACAGCCTGGTGAAGATCTCCGGGCCGACGTCGTCCACCAGCGGGATGCCGGCGTCCAGCAGGATCTGCGGGCCGAGGTTGGGATAGCGCCCCGAGATGGACGGCGCGACGTTCACCACCGCGCCGACCTGGCAGGACACCAGCGCCTCGGCGCTGACCCGGTCCAGGTCGACGTGGTCGATCACCGCGATGTCGCCCGGCTGCAGCCGCTTGGTGAGGTTCTTGGTGCGGCGGTCGAGCCGGACCGTGGCGGTCACGCCCGGCCGGCCGTCACCCCGCCCGCGGCCGAGCTGCAGCACCCGCCGCGGCCGCTTCCTGGCGGGCCGGACGGCATGGTCGGTGGTCGGTGACGGGTCGTTCATCGCTTGACATCCTGCCAGAGGGCGGGGGGTGACACCTGCAACGTCGGCATCGGGGCGTGTTGGTTCGCGTACTGTCGGTGGCTTTGCGCAGCGCCGCGCCTCCGGCCGGTTCCGCGGACCCGCGGGACGGAACGCGGCTCAGCGGTCGCGCGCGGCGAGGTCGAGCAGCTCCTCGGCGTGCGCGCGGCCGAGCTCGGAATCGGCGAGACCCGCCAGCATGCGGGACAGCTCGCGCACCCTGCCCTCCCGGTCCAGGGCGGTGACGCCGCTGCGCGTGACCAGCCCGTCGCTGGACTTCTCCACCAGCAGGTGCTGGTCGGCGAACGCCGCGACCTGCGGCAGGTGGGTGACGACGATCACCTGCGCGTTGCGGGCGAGCCGGGCGAGCCGCCGCCCGATCTCCACCGCCGCCTTGCCGCCCACGCCCGCGTCCACCTCGTCGAACACGAACGTCGGCACCGGGTCGGCGCCGGCGAACACCACCTCGATCGCCAGCATCACCCGCGACAGCTCGCCGCCGGACGCGCCCTTGTGCAGCGGCAGCGCCGGGGACCCCGGATGCGGAGCCAGCCGCACCTCGATCTCGTCCGCGCCGTACGGCCCGAACTCGCCGGTCGGCGTGACCGACACCTCCACCCGCGCGTGCGGCATCGCCAGCGCGGCCAGCTCGGCCGTGACGGCCTTGGAGAACCGCTCGGACGCCCGGCCGCGGACGGAGGTCAGCTCGGCCGCGTCGGTCTCCAGCCGCTCGGTGAGCTCGGCGTGCTCGGCGCGCAGCTCCTCGATCCGGTCGTCGTCGGAGTCGAGCTCGGTCAGCCGCGCCGCGGACGCGCGGGCCCACTCCAGCACCTGGTCGACCGACTCGCCGTCGCCGTACTTGCGGACCAGCGCGGTCAGCTCGGCCCGCCGCTCCTGGACGGCCGCCAGGCGCGCCGGGTCGGCGTCCACCGACTCGGCGTAGGCGGCCAGGTCGGTCGCCACGTCCGAGACCAGGTAGCCGGCCTCGGCGAGGCGGTCGGCGAGCGCCGCCAGCTCCGGGTCGTGGTCGCGGACGGCGTCCAGCGCGTTGCGCGCCGAGCCGAGCAGGCTCACCACGTTCGCGGCCTCGAACGCCGCCGCCGGGTCGCCGAGCAGCGCCTCGTGCGCGCTGTCGGCCGCGCCGCGCAGCGCGTCGGCGTGCCCGAGGCGCTCCTCCTCCGCCGCCAGCTCCACGTCCTCGCCGGGCCGGGGATCGACCTTCTCGATCTCCTCCAGCCCGAACCGCAGGATGTCGGCCTCCTGGGCGCGCTCGCGCGACCGGGTGGTCAGCTCGTCCAGCAGCGCGGTGACCTGCCGGTGCCGCTGGTAGGTGCGGGTGTAGGCGCGCATCGGCTTGGTCAGCGACGACCCGGCGTACCGGTCCAGCGCGGCGCGCTGCCGGCCCGCCTGCAGCAGCCGCTGCTGGTCGGACTGGCCGTGCACGGCGACCAGGTCGTCCGCGAGGTTGATCAGCAGGCTGACCGGCACCGACCGGCCGCCGACGTAGGCGCGCGAGCGGCCCTCCGCCGACACCGACCGCTGCACGATCAGCGTGCCGTCGTCGAGCTCGCCGCCCGCCTCCTCGACCCGGTCGACCACCCGGCCGCCCGGATCGACCACGATCCGGCCCTCGACCGTGGCGCGCTCGGCGCCCGGCCGCACCCGCTGCGGGTCGGCGCGCCCGCCGAACAGCAGGCCGAGGCTGGTGACCACCATGGTCTTGCCCGCCCCGGTCTCGCCGGTGACGACGTTGAAACCGGGCGACAGCTCCAGCACCGCCTCGTCGATCACGCCGAGGCCCTGGATCCGCACCTCATCGACCATGGGACGCACCCGCGTCACAACCCCTCGCAATCCGCCCGCTCTCCGCGTTCGGTGGTGAGATTATCGTCCCTCCACCGCGCCGGTGGCGCGACCGTCCGCCGCCGGACCCGCGCCTCAGCCCTCCGACCGCCCCTCCGGCCGCGCCTCCGACCGCCCTTCCGGCCGCGCTTCTCCGCCGCCCGCCGGCGGC
>NZ_QURH01000793.1 GCF_003428695.1 Actinomadura logoneensis | reverse complement strand
GCTCGGCGGGCAGGTCGAGCACGGCGCCGACCTCCGCGTCGTCCAGGCCGTGCCGGAGCAGCAGGTCCAGCGCCTCGCGCTCGGAGCCGCGCAGGCCGCCGAGGGCCGCGTGGACGAGCCGCCGGGTGGCCAGGCGGCGGGCGCGGTCCGCCTCGTCCAGGAAGAGGTCCTCGACCTCGGGGGCCTCGCGGCGCTCGGCCGGCCGCCGCGGATCGCGCAGCCGCCGCACGCACTCGTTGCGGACGAGCGCGTACAGCCACGCGCGGAAGGCCGCCGGGTCGGCGAGCCGCCCCGCGTGCGCGTAGGCGGCCAGCAGCGCCGCGTGCAGGGCGCGCGCCGCCTGGTCCTGGTCGCGCAGCAGGGCGTGGCAGTAGTCGAACAGCCGGGCGGCGTAGGCGTCCACCAGGCGCGCGAGGGCGTCGGTGTCGGCCGCCGGCAGCGGCGCGGTCGCGTCGCCTGGTGGCGGTCCGGACAGCACGTGCGCCCCTGACCTGGCCAGGGAACGCGCCAGCCGTTCGTCGTCCAGGCGGTCGAGTGTGGGCCAACCTGACACGAGGTCCTCCCGCGGGCTGAGCACAGGGGATTCGGGGAGCGCGCTCGCAGCAGAGGAACCGTTCGGCGGAACCGGGGCGGCGTGCGGGGGATGCCGCCGGGGGCCGCCGGATCACTCGGCGGAGCGGTGGAGCCGCGGACGGGCGGAAGGTCGGACGACCTGCCGGGGAAGGCCCGCCGGAGGAGGGGCGAAAGTGTGTGGAGGCCCGACGGCCCCGCTCCCCGTCGGGCCTCCACACAGAAAGACGGCCGACCCCGCCGTCCGGTTGACACCGGATGCAAGAGAAATTTCGCTGATTTCGGGTCCCCGCCCACCCCCACCCGCGACAAGCGCAAACACCACCCACACTTCCCCCACGCGCGCCGCTGCGTGCTCTGCGGGGCGACGCGGGCGGGGTAGCAGTGGACCCCCGGCGCTCCGGCGCGGGGCCGGGCGGCGGGGGTCCTGTCGGGGGGTTACTGCTTGATGCGGCGGGAGAGCATGGCCAGGAAGATGCGGCTGATCTCCTGCGGGGTCTTGGCGACCTCGACGTCACCGCCGGTGAGCTGCGCGATCTGCTTCAGCTCCGCCGGGTTGGTGTCCGGGCCGAAGCCGATCATGTTGACCTGGATCGGCTTGTTCGGGTCCTTCTCGGCCTTCAGCTTGGCGAGCGTCTCCTTCAGCGACGGGCCGTTCTTGTCGTCGTTGGTGCCGTCGGTCAGCAGCACGATCGACGTCCCGAACTCGGGCTTGTAGGTCCGCTTCATGTACTTGTAGGCCGCCAGGACGGACCGGTAGATGCCGGTGTCGCCGTTCGGCTTCGGCTTCATCTGCTGGAACTGGGACAGGATCATCGTCCGCCGCGTGCTGGACCCGATCCGCTCGCCCAGCGGGCCGACCGACACGGCCTCCTTGTACGGGACGCCGCCCCTGCCCATGTTCGTGGAGAACACCCAGACGCCGAGCTCGGTGTCGTTCGACATCATGCTGAGCCCGCCCTGCGCGACCTGCTGGATCGCCTGGAGCCGGTTGGTGTTCGGCGCGACCGGCGCGACCATCGAGCCGGACACGTCGATCAGCGTCAGCATCCGCAGGCCGAGCGACAGCTTGGACCACGCCTGCATGACCTCGTTGACGTCGGCGGGCTTCGGCGCGGGGAGCTGGCGCACGCGGCCCGGGTTCACGCCGAGCTTCGGGGTGAACGAGGACGGCGCCTTGCCGTCGGCGGACCGGAAGCCCAGCTCGCGGACGTCCGACCGGGTCGCGTCGGTGTTGATCGCCTGCTCCAGCAGGTGCGCGGCCTTCTGCCGGTCGCCGTCGGACGTCGTGACGGTGAACGGGTAGTCGAACATCAGCGTGCCGTCGTCGGGGTAGAGCGCCTGCGCGGTCTCGGCCGGCTTGCCCTTGTTGTACCGGTAGATCGCCTGCTCGGGGGCGAGCGCCACCGGCTGCCGGGCGCGCCGCCCCTTCTGGAACTGCTTGAACTGGTCGTCCACGCTCGGGACGGTGCTCTCCCGGACGGTCCGGACGATCCCGGTGAAGATCGACGCCTTGTTGGCGTCGCCGGCCAGCAGGATGTTGGTGACCATCAGGGACGCCATGCCGGCGGTGTTGCGGCCGGGATCGGGGACCAGCAGCCGGATCATGTCCGGCGGGATCATCTGGTTCTTGGTGACGCCGCCGCCCTGGACGCCGCCCGCCGCCTTCAGCAGGTTGTCCCACGACGGCGTGGCGGTGACGCCCTGCTTCTTCAGCGTCGAGGCCAGCGTCCCCGGCAGCGCGATCACCAGCGGGCTCCGCGCGACCGACGTCCTGGTGGACTGGATGGACGCCCCGCTCTTGGACTGGCCGCGCACCAGCGACGTCCACAGCGAGGAGTCGGGGATCCACACGTCCGGGCGCCGGTCGCCGCCCTGGTCGACGGCCGTCCCGGACAGCACCGTGGACACCTCGTACGGACGGCTCTTGGAGACCGTCGCCTTGACGCACTTCCCGCCGACCTTGTGCCGCTCGTCGTTGAACCGCCCGGCGGCCTTGGTCACGGCGGGCTCGATGTCGGGGGAGACCGCGACCTTCAGGTCGATCGCGTTGCCGCCGGAGCAGCCGGCGCCGCTCTCGGCGAACGCGTACACGCCGACGCCGAGCAGCAGGGCCAGGCCGACCGCGCCCGCCATCGGCCCGATCAGCGCGGACAGGCTGCGCTTGCGGCGGCGCCCGGACTCGTGCTCCCCGGAGCCGCCGCCGTACCCGCCCGACCCGCCGGGACCGGACGGGCCGTCGCCCGAACCGCCCGCGCGCCCGCCGAAGAACCCGGTCGGACGCTCGTCGAGGCGGTCGTCCTCGTCGCCGAATCCCGAGTCGCCGTACCCGGACCGCAGCGGACCCCGCCGGGGAGCGCCCTCCTGTCCGTATCGGCCCTGGTCACCGCCATAGGGTGCGCTCTCGTTGCCGTAGTGTCCGCTGCCGTACCCGCCGCCGGCCGCCGACTGCCGTCCGAGTCCGTACCCGCCCGCGTCGGACGCGCCGGAGAACCCGCCCGGCCCGCCGAAGGACTGCTGCGGCCCGGACTGCCGGCCCGCGAACCACTCGGGCGAGGACTCCGGGCCCGGACCCGTGGCGCCCGTCCCGGCGGGGAAGCCGCCGCCCTGACCGGGGCTCGGCCGCGACGGGTAGCCCCCGGAATCCGGCGGTGCGGACGGCCCGAACAGGTATCCACCGGACTCGCCGGGACCGCCGGACGCGAACCGGCCGCCCGGCTCGTCCGCCTCGCCGGACGGCCGCCCCGGACCGTCCGGCTCGCCGCCGCGGGGGGCGAACCAGTCGGAGGACGCCAGGCCCTCGTCGGCAGGGCCGTGGGGCGGCCGGACGCCGTCGCGCCCGCCGTCGCCCGGCGTCCCTTCCGGGAGGTCATTGCGGTGACGTCCGTTCACGGCTGTCCTCGATTCAGCAGAAACCCGTGGATGTTGGAGGGCACTGTAGTAGTACGCCCCGGAGGTTACAAAGACCGCAAAATCTGATGATGGCGCAGGTCATGACCATATGTCTCGTTGATTCATGGCGTCCGCGCGACCCTCCGCGGGGCGTCCGGGAGGCCCGGAACATCGGCCCGCAAAGGGATTCGGGCGGCCCGGCGGACGCCTCCAGAACCCCGCGCGACCCGTCCGCCCCGTCCGGAAACCGCGATCGGCACCTCCCCGTCCCGCCCGACATTCCGGACCCCAGTGAACCCTCCGGACACCCCGGCCGCTGAGTCCTCAGACGCGACCACCGCACCGGGGGTTCCGATCGCCGACCGCCGCGGCCCGCCGGGAGGACCGCCGCTTCGGACGCCCGCGGCGCGGCGGAGGCCCGCCGCTTTCGGGCGCGCCTGGCGTGGCGGAGGCCCGCCGCTTTCGGACGCCCGCGGCGTGAGGGAGGCCCGCTGTATTCGGACGGCGGGGCAACTCTCGTCCGCGCCCGTTCGTCCCAGAGGATGGGAGACGGAGCGGCAGCACAGGACGGGGCTCGCCGAGGGCGGCCCGGCCACCGGGGGAGCGCGTGTGAGCGAGACCAGCGGCGACGGCACGACCGGACGCGCACCGGAGCGGCCCGCGACGGCCGCCGCGACCAGCGGAAACGCAGGCGGCACCCCTCCGCCGCACGCCCCGGCCGCGTCGCGGGGAAGGGCCTGGCGCACCTGGACGGCGTGGGGAGGCGCGGCGGCGTGGGGCGCGTTCGCGCTGCTGCGCTGGGCGGACGGCGACCGCCTCCCGGGCCTCGGCGTGTTCGCCGCGCCCGTCCTGGCCGTGACGCCGTACGTCGCGGCGAGCGCGCCGATCCCGGTCG
>NZ_QURH01000797.1 GCF_003428695.1 Actinomadura logoneensis | reverse complement strand
CGCCGGCCTGGCCACCGGCGGCCACGACGCCGCCGAGCGCGCCGAGCCGCCGCCCGCCCTGCCCGCGCACGTGGGCGTCTTCACCTCCAAGGTGCGGCTGCCGGAGGAGAAGTCCGCGCACGACCTGGTCGTGTACCGGCCGAACGTGCCCGACTCCTCCCGGCTGCCCGTCGTGTACTTCCTGCACGGCGTGCCCGGCGACCCCAGGACGCTGGTGGACGACGGGCTGGTCGACGAGGTGAAGAAGTACCTCGGCAGGGGCGGGCAGCCGTTCGTCCTGGCCGTCCCGGACGGCAACGGCGACCACCACGACGACACCGAGTGGGCCGACGCCGCCGACGGGTCGGACCTGGTGGAGAGCAGGCTGCTGAAGGCCGTCATCCCCGCCGTCGAGGGCTCCCGGCCGCGGGACGCGGCGCACCGCGCGATCGCCGGGTTCTCCATGGGCGGGTACGGCGCGCTGAACCTCGGGCTGCGCCACCCCGACCTTTTCGGGCAGGTCGTGTCGCTCGCCGGGTACTACGGCGTGGACGACCCGGACCACATGTTCGGCGGCCGGGAGGACCTGGAGGCCGCCAACAGCCCCGACCGGCACCTCGACGCCGCCCGGCGGGTCCGGATCTTCCTGGCCGTCGGGCGGGACGACGGGAATCCCGTGGTCGAGGGCAGCTCCCAGCAGTTCAAGCGGCTCCTGGACGCCGCCCGCGTGCCCGCGACGCTGCAGGTGCTGCCCGGCGAGCACGACTGGGACTTCGTCACGCGCGCGCTGCCCGCCGGGTTCGACTTCCTCCGCGAGGGCTGGGCCCGCAACGGCTCCGCGGGCCGCTGACGGCCCGGTCCGGTCCCCCGGCGGCGGGCGGCCCGTCACAGCGCGCGGCCCGTCACAGCGCGCGGCCCGTCACGCGGGCCGTCCGCCACCGGCGGGCCGTTCGTCACGAGAGGCGGACGCGCGGGTCCAGGAACGAGTAGCCGATGTCCACGACCAGGTTCGCGACCACCACGAACAGCGTCACCATCAGCGTCACCCCGATGATCACCGGGGTGTCGCCGAGGTTGATCGACTGGTAGACCAGCTGCCCGACGCCCTGCAGCCCGAACACCCGCTCGATCACGATCGTCGAGCCGATCAGCGCGCCCACGTCGATGCCGAACTGCGTCACCACCGGCGTCAGCGCCGACCGCAGGCCGTGCCGGAACACCACCCGCCGCTCCGACACGCCCTTGGAGCGCGCGGTGCGGATGTAGTCCTCGCTCATCACGTCCAGCATCGACCCGCGGGTCAGCCGGGTGTAGGTCGCGACCATCAGGAAAGCCAGGCCGATCCACGGCAGCAGCATCCGCTGCAGGAAGTGCTCCTGCAGCGGCGGCCCCGCCTCGAAGTACGGCAGGCCCAGCTCGCCCAGCTTGGTGGAGAACACGTACAGCAGCACCAGCGCCATCACGAACGACGGCAGCGACAGCCCGACCAGCACGATCACCGTGATGCCCCGGTCGGCGGCCGAGCGCGGGTGCGTCGCCGAGTACACGCCGGACACGACGCCGCCGACCAGCCAGATCACCCCGGCGCCCGCGACCAGCCACAGCGTGGTCGGCAGCCGGTTCTCGATGATGGACGCGACCGAGGTGCCGTTCAGGTACGACTGGCCGAGGTCGCCCTTCAGCAGGTTCCCGAGCCAGGAGAAGTACTGGACCAGCACCGGCCGGTCCAGGCCGAGGTTCCGGCGGATCTGCTCCAGCGTCTCGGTGGACGCGCGCGGGCCGCCGATCGTCCGCTCGACCGACGTCGGCGACAGGTGCAGGAACGCGAACACCAGCGTCGACACCAGCCACAGCACCAGCAGCGCGTACAGCAGGCGGCGGATGACGTAACGGAGCATGGCTCACTTCCCCCCGGACTGCCGGTCCCCGCGCGGGTCCATCGCGTCCCGGATCGCGTCGCCGAGCAGGTTGAACGACAGCGTGGTCAGCAGCAGCAGGACGGCCGGGACGACGAGCAGCCACCAGGCGGTCTGGAACACCTCGCTGCCCTCGCCGAGCATCGCGCCCCAGCTCGGCATCGGCGGCCGCACCCCGACGCCGAGGAACGACAGCGTCGACTCGAACACGATCGAGGTCGGGATCAGCAGCGAGCTCAGCACGGTGATCTGCGCGACCAGGTTCGGCAGCACGTCCACGAACATGATCCGCCAGCGGCCCGCGCCGAGCGAGCGGGCCGCCTCGATGAACTCCTTCTGCTTGATCGACATCACCTGGCCGCGGATGATCCGGCCGGTCGCCGCGAACGAGAAGAACGCGATCACCGCGATCGTCATCGTGAGGCTCGCCGCGACCGACTGCACCTGGAACGTCACCGCCAGGGTGATCGCGATCAGCAGGTAGGGCAGCGCGAGGGTGATGTCCATCAGCCGGGCCAGCACCGCGTCCGACGCGCCGCCGATGTACCCGGCGAGCGTCCCGACCAGGACCCCGACGACCGAGGCGAGCGCGGCGGCGGCGATGCCGACCAGCAGCGAGATCCGCGCGCCGTAGGCGGCGCGGACGAGCACGTCGCGGCCGAGCTGGTCGGCGCCGAGCCAGAAGTCCCGGGACGGCCCGACCGGCTGCCCGTTGACGTCCAGCCCGGTCTTGGGGAACGTCGCGGAGTACGGGTGGCCCGTCCAGGACGCCCACAGCGGCGCCAGCAGCGCGAACACCACGATCAGCGCGAGGATCACCAGGAACGCCAGCGCGACCTTGTCGTCGCGGAACCGGGCCCAGGCCAGCTGCAGCGGGGATCGGCCCCGGACGCGGGCCTCCACCGCGTCCGGCGGGACGATCTCGGGTTCGAGTTCGGACAGGCTCGTCACGGCGTCGCCTCCGGCAGTTCCGGCTCGGTGGAGACCTGGCTGATGCCCGCGGCCCGGCCCGCCAGGTGCTCGCCGGGCTCCACCGGGAAGTGGCAGGCGGTCAGGTGGTCGGCGGGGTCGCCGCCGCGGACGGTCAGCGCGGGGTCGTCGGTGACGCAGCGGTCCTGCGCCTTGGGGCAGCGCGGGTGGAACCGGCAGCCGGACGGCGGGTCGATCGGGGACGGCACGTCGCCGGTCAGCACGATCCGCTCGGCGCGCTCGGCCTCGTCGGGGTCGGCGATCGACGCCGCCGACAGCAGCGCCGCGGCGTACGGGTGGCGGGGCCCGCCGTACAGCTCGGCCCCGGCGGCGTCCTCCACGACCCGGCCGAGGTACATGACCGCGACCCGGTCCGACACGTAGCGGACGACCGACAGGTCGTGCGCGATGAACACGTAGGTGAGGCCGAGCTCCTCCTGCAGGTCCTTCAGCAGGTTGATGACCTGGGCCTGGATGGACACGTCCAGCGCCGACACCGGCTCGTCGCAGATGACGAGCTTCGGCTTGAGGGCGAGCGCGCGGGCGATGCCGATGCGCTGCCGCTGCCCGCCGGAGAACTCGGCGGGGAACCGGTTGTAGTGCTCGGGGTTGAGCCCGACCAGCTCCATCAGCTCCTGGACGCGGCTCTTGCGCTCGGCGCCGTCGGCGAGGCCGTGGATGGCGAACGGGTCGCCGATGATCGACCCGACCCGGCGGCGCGGATTCAGCGACCCGTAAGGGTCCTGGAAGATCATCTGGACGTCCCGGCGGAACGCCTTCAGGCCCGCCCGCGACAGCCGGGTGATGTCGGTGCCCTCGAACACGATCCGGCCGCCGGTCACCGGGTGCAGGGCCGCCAGGCAGCGCGCGAGGGTGGACTTGCCGCAGCCGGACTCGCCGACGACGCCGAGCGTCTCGCCCCGCCGGACGGTCAGGTCCACGCCGTCCACCGCGTGGACGCGCGCGATCTCCTTCTTGAAGACGATGCCCTGCCGGATCGGGAAGTGCTTGAACACCCCCTCGGCCGACACGAGCACCTCGCCACCGGTCCCCGTCACCGTGCTCCTCCGTTCCCCGTGCCCGGGTCCCGCCGCTCCCCGCCGGGGCCGGTGCCCTCGTCCGGTCCTGCCTCGTCCGGCCCGGCCTCGCCTGGTCCTGCCTCGTCCGGTCCGGTGGTCCGCGTGCCGTCCGCCTCCGGGCCTCCCGGCTCGGGAGGAGCCGGTTCGGACGGGATGCCCCTGGGGCGGGCGGGCTCCCGCTCGGCCTCCGGCGGGGACGCGCCGGGACGCGTGGCGTCGGGCCGTACCGGTCCGGTGGCGCCCGCCCCGGGTCCTCCGGGCTCGGGTCCCGCCTCGGGCCGTCCGGGTTCTGGTCGTCCGGGTTCTGGTCGTCCGGGTTCGGGGCGGTCGGCGCCGGGCCGTCCCTCCCCGGGGCGCGCGGGCTCGGCGCGCGTGGGCGTGTCCCTGCGGCCGGCCTGGACGGCGGCGAGG
>NZ_QURH01000792.1 GCF_003428695.1 Actinomadura logoneensis | reverse complement strand
GGCCCCGAGACCGGCTCGGGCGTCGCGGCGGCCTGTCCCGCCGACGGGACCGGCGGTCCGGCGGGCGGGACGGTCGCCGCCGGCCGGCGGGTGGAGGTGCGCGCGGCGGGGCTCTTCGACCTGGCCGGACGGCACGTGGTGGTCTCGGCCGGGGGGACGCGCGAGGCGCTTGATCCGGTGCGGTTCCTGGGGAACCGGTCGTCCGGCCTCCAGGGGTACGCGCTCGCCCGCACCGCCCTGGCGCGCGGCGCCCGCGTGACGCTGGTCTCCGCGAACGCGGCGCTGCCCGACCCGGCGGGGGCGCACGTCGTCCCGGTGGGCTCGGCGCGCGAGATGCGCGAGGCCGTCCTCGCCGCGGCGGCGGACGCCGACATCGTCGTGATGGCCGCGGCGGTGGCCGACTTCCGGCCCGCCGAGTACGCCGAATCCAAGATCAAGAAGGACCCGGCCGGGGAGCCCGCGCCGATCCGGCTGGTCAAGAACCCCGACATCCTGGCCGAGCTCGGCGTCCGCCGCCCGGACGGGCAGGTGGTGGTCGGGTTCGCGGCCGAGACCGACGACGTCCTCGCCAACGGCCGGGAGAAGCTGAAGCGCAAGGGCTGCGACCTGCTGGTCGTGAACCAGGTGGGGGCCGACCTGACGTTCGGACGGCCCGACAACGCCGCCGTCGTGCTGGGCGCGGACGGTTCGGCCACCGAGGTCCCGCGCGGCCCCAAGGAGGATCTCGCCGACGTGGTGTGGGATCTGGCGGCGGCCCGGCTCGGCGCCGGCCCCCGCGGGACGTGACCGCCCGTCCGGCCGGACCGTCCGGCGGCCGGCTCCGGCGTCCGACTGAGGCGCGCCTCACCCCGTGCGCGTCGTCCGGGTCTAGCTGTCGGCGACGCCGTTCCCTATAGACTCCGACCGAAAACTCAAGCGCAAGCGCGGGGCGGGGGCCGCGTCTCCCGCCAGCAAGATCGAAGACAAGTCCGTTCTGCGACGACAAGTCAGCAGCCGCTGCAAGGAGTTCACGTACGTGTCTCGCCGCCTGTTCACCTCCGAGTCCGTCACCGAGGGGCACCCGGACAAGATCGCGGACCAGATCAGTGACGCCATCCTGGACGCGATGCTCAAGGACGACCCGGCCTCCCGGGTCGCCGTGGAGACGATGATCACCACCGGCCAGGTCCACGTGGCCGGTGAGGTCACCACCGAGACCTACGTCGACATCCCCGGCGTCATCCGGGAGAAGATCCTCGAGATCGGCTACGACTCGTCCAAGAAGGGCTTCGACGGCCACTCCTGCGGCGTGTCGGTGTCCATCGGCGCGCAGTCGCCCGACATCGCGCAGGGCGTGGACGACGCCTACGAGGCCCGCGAGGAGGGCCAGCAGGACGACCTGGACAAGCAGGGCGCCGGCGACCAGGGCCTGATGTTCGGCTACGCCAGCAACGAGACCTCCGAGCTCATGCCGCTGCCGATCACCATCGCGCACCGGCTGTCGCACCGGCTGTCGGCGGTCCGCAAGGGCGGCGTGGTGCCCTACCTGCGCCCCGACGGCAAGACCCAGGTCACCATCGAGTACGACGGCGACCGCGCCGTCCGGCTCGACACGGTCGTCGTGTCGTCGCAGCACGCCCCGGACATCGACCTCAAGGAGCTGCTGACCCCGGACGTCAAGGAGCACGTCGTCGACCCGGTGCTCGCCGAGTTCGACATCGACACCGAGGGCTACCGGCTGCTGGTCAACCCCACCGGCCGGTTCGAGATCGGCGGCCCGATGGGCGACGCGGGCCTGACCGGCCGCAAGATCATCGTGGACACCTACGGCGGCATGGCCCGGCACGGCGGCGGCGCGTTCTCCGGCAAGGACCCGTCCAAGGTGGACCGCTCGGCCGCGTACGCGATGCGCTGGGTGGCCAAGAACATCGTCGCGGCGGGCCTCGCCGACCGCGCCGAGGTGCAGGTCGCCTACGCGATCGGCAAGGCCCAGCCGGTCGGCGTCTTCGTGGAGACCTTCGGCACCGAGAAGCTGCCGGTCGAGCGGATCCAGAAGGCCGTCATGGAGGTCTTCGACCTGCGTCCGGCCGCGATCGTCCGCGACCTGGACCTGCTGCGCCCGATCTACTCCCAGACCGCCGCGTACGGCCACTTCGGCCGTCCGGAGCCCGACTTCTCCTGGGAGCGCACCGACCGCGCCAAGGCCCTCGCCGACATCGCGGGCCTCTGACCCGGAGCGCGTGACCCCGAGCACGTGAGAAGGCCCCCGCACCCGCGGGGGCCTTTCGCATGTCCTGGGGCCTCTCCGGCCGGGGCCTCTCCGGCCGGGGCCTCGGATGCCGTGGACGGCGGGGCCGTCTCAGGCGGCCTGCCGAGGTACCGGCGTCCTGCCCGCCGGGGTCACCTGCAGGGGGTGCCGCGGGGGAGTTCGTAGCGGGCGCCGACGGTGTAGCGGCCCGGGGCCGGGACCTTCATCTGGACGAAGTCCTTGTCGGGGCCGGACGTGGTGTTGGCGAGGCAGGCGCCCTTGCCGGGTCCGTGGACGCTCAGCCAGGGGGAGTAGGCGATGCGGACCAGGTAGGTGCCCGCCGCCGGGGCGTTCACGACGACCTTGTCCGGGCGGAAGCGGTGCACGGTGGCGGGCGCGGAGACCAGCGGCGCCGAGTCGTTGACCTTGAACAGGCGCCAGTTGGCGTCGCTCCACACCTCGGTGAGGTAGGGCTGGCCGGTGCGGACGAGGACGTCCTCGTTGTGGGACGACCAGTCGATCTCCTGCTCGGGCAGCACGACGTAGTGGACGGCCCATTTGCGCAGCCAGTCGTGGTAGTCGTCGGCCGTCAGGGTCTTCTTGTAGAACAGGGCGTTGCGTTCGGCGTCCACCTGGCGGTTCCAGCCGCGGGCGAGGATGACCTGGCGGCTCAGGCCGGCCGACTCCCAGTGCGAGCGCAGCGGGACGACCTCGACCCGGCCCCGGTCGGCGCCGCGCTCGTCGAGCTGCGCGATCAGGTCGCGGGAGCGGTTGGCGGCCTCGGCGGCCGGGGTGGTGTGGATCAGGTCGTCCATGGGCTTCACGACCTGCCAGACGCCGGTGACGATGAACGCCGCGGACAGCACCGCGATCCGGCGCCAGTCGGTCACCCGGCCGACGGCGCAGAGCAGGAAGACGCCGCCGAAGACCAGCGACATGCGCTCCACGTTGCTGCCCACCGGGGACGGGATCAGCCAGGTGAGGAGGATCCCGACGAGGTAGACGGCCGCGCCGATCCGGACGAGTCTCCAGTCCTTCGGCGCGCAGACCAGGACGGCGACGACGCTGGCGATCGCGGGGAGCACGATCGCGGCGAGCGAGATCGGCTGGACGCCGGTGAACGGGAACAGCAGCGTGGTCGTCCCGACGACCAGGGGCATGCCCAGGCAGATCGCGACGCCCGCGCGGCGGCGTCCGGTGAGGACCATCGCGGCCCCGACGACCAGCAGGAACAGCCCGGCGACGGGGCTGGCGAAGGTCGCGAGCAGGCCGAAGCCGACCATCCCCGAGGCGCGCAGGAACGGCGTCCCCCGGGAGGTGAAGGCGCACATGACGGCGGCGAGGGCGAACAGCAGGCCGAGGCCGAAGGTGGTGCGCCCGGACGCCGAGTTGCAGGAGATCGCGAACGCCGCCCACACGGCGGCGGGCAGCGCGACGGGGGCCCGGAACCGGACGAGCATCGTCGCGGTGAGCGTCGCCGACAGCGTGCCGCTGATCACCGCGACCGTCCGGATCCCGAACCAGGCCATGAGGAACGGCGAGATCACGCTGTAGGACGCGACGTGGATGCCGCCGTACCAGGCCAGGTTGTAGGCGGCCCACGGGTAGTTGCCCACGAAGTGCGTCCAGGCCGCCTGGGCGGCCAGGTCACCGCCCTCGGTGGCCAGGAACAGCGCCCAGACCATGTGCAGCACGAACGCGACGGCGGTCGCCGCGACGATGGGGTTGCGCGGGTTCGCCCAGCGCCGCCGGCGCGGCCCGGGCGCGGGCGGCGTGGAGGTGGCGGCAGGGGCGGAGCCCACCCGCGCGGAGGCCGATGCGGTGGTCAACGCTGCCTACAGGATCCGGAGGGACGGTCTGGGCCCGGGGGGCACCGGCCCATGATCCACCGTTCCCTCGGCGAGTTCAAACCGGTCGCGCGCGGTTCCACGGGACTGGCGCACCCCCCTCATCTGGTAGGACGAACGTGTGAGCAACGACGGCGGAGACCCCGGGCTGATCCCCGGACTGGACGCGCTTCCGGACGGTCCCGGAGGCACGACGGTACCGGCCGGAACGTCCGCCACGCCCGGCAGGCCCGCCCGGCGGCGGGGCGGGTCCGGCGGCGGGGGCTCAGGGGG